>JBLMXG010000117.1:0-56444 GCA_050257635.1 Chloroflexota bacterium | reverse complement strand
AGCTCGCGCCCGAGCGGGAATTCCTGGTGCGAAACTTGATTTACCCGGTGCCGGATCCGACTTTTCCGTTTTTGGGTGTGCACTTCACGCGTATGGCGCGGGGCGGAGTCGAAGCCGGTCCGAATGCGGTATTCGCCTACGCGCGCGAAGGCTACCGTCATACGGATGTCAATTTAAGCGATCTCTGGCGCACGATCTCGTTCAAGGGATTTTGGGCGATCACCGGAAAATATTGGCGGACTGGCTTCGGCGAGCTCTACCGCTCGCTCAGCAAAGCCGCGTTTGTGCGCGCGCTGCAAAAGCTCATGCCGGAAATTCGCGCTAACGATCTTGTGCCCGGCGGCTCCGGAGTGCGCGCTCAAGCGGTCTCATCTAGCGGCGCGCTGGTCGACGACTTTGTCATCAAGCAAAGCCGAAATGCCATTCACGTGCTCAACGCGCCGTCGCCCGGCGCCACCGCATCCCTCGCCATTGGCCGGCAAATCTGCGAGATGGCGGAAAAGAATTTTGACCTTGGAAGTTAATTCGACGTGCAAATCCCCGGGCACAGCACGCTGCGCCACTACATTTTCTTCTACTGCCCCGGCTTGAAGGTCTCACGGAACAGCGCCACATACTTGTCGAAATCATCCATCACGGATTGCTCGAACGGCAGGAGTTTGTACGGCTTTAAATAGGGCGCGGTGACATCGGGCCGCGTCGGAATGCGCCGGCTGGCGCGGATCGTTTCCATACCCGGCCGGGACAAGAGGAAATCGTAGAACAGCGCCGAGGTGTAAGCGTTGGCGCCGGTGCTGGTAATGCCCGCGGCGACTTTCGAGATCGGAATCACCCCGTCCAGCACCGCCCACTCCACGGGAGCGCCCTGCGCCTTGGTGCGTTCAACGGTGTGCACTTGCAGCTCTGCAGCCAGGGGAAATTCGCCTGCCGACATGAGTTGGCCGATCAGCGAATGGCCTTTGCGCCACTGAATTTGCTGCGCCGCGAGCTTGCGCATGTAATCCAAGGCCGCTTCCTTACCGTCGCGCCGCTCGAGATAGCGCAGCGACACGACGAACCAGTTGTATGGCTCGTTGTCCATGGCGATGGCATCCTTCCATTTGGGGTTGAGCAGATCCCTGTATGACTTCGGCGCGTCGCCTTTTTTCACCATTTGAGTGTTGTAAGCCGCCACCCACGCCGAAGTATAAAGGCCGGTCCAATAGCCATGCGGGTCTTTGGTTTCCGGCGGATAGAGCGAGCCTTCCAGGCCTTCGTAGCGCACCAGCAGCTTGCGCTTGATCATGATCGAGAGCTCGAGCTCCGGCAGCGCGACGATATCGGCCTTGAAGGCGTTGGCACGCGACTCGGCGAGGATGCGTTCGAGCAGTTTCTCGCTCGAGGACCGGAAGTGCTGGATCTGGATCGACGAATGGCGCTCATGAAATTTTTTTATCAGCGCCAGCGCGTCTTCGGCCGTGGTGCTCGAATACCAGACCAGACCGGTTTCCTTTTTCGCTCCTTCCAATAGCCGCGCCTGCCGCTCCGCAGCCGGGAGTTTCATGAGCGCCGCGAGCGCCGCTTCACGGCTTTGCGCCAGCGACGGGGAAGAAGGAGTTGCTAAGGACACGATCAGAGTTACAAGCAGTAGCAACATTTTCATAAGGCGCTCCAATTCTCATCTCTGGCCCGCTGACCGAACAGGAACGGGGGAATTTTTTGAAATAGCTGCGCATCCAAGTAGCGGCTTTTGCCACCGCTGTCAACTAATCTGCACTCGATGTCGCTCCATCACAAACTTGATTTCTAAACGGTCGTCAAATATCGTGGCCAGCAATCCACGGAGGAAAATTCCGCATGATCATCGAATACAAGGGCAAGGTGCCGAAGATTTCACCGAGCGCGTTTATCGCGCCCACCGCGGTGATTATCGGCGACGTTACAATTGGCGACGAAGCGAGCATCTGGTGGGGCGCGGTCATCCGCTCCGATCAGAATCAAAATCCGATCGTCGTAGGCGCGCGCACCAGCATCCAAGACAACTGCGTGCTTCACTCAGGCGAGGCGCCGACGATCATCGAAGACGACTGCACCATCGGCCATGGCGCGATCATGGAAGGTCCGCTGATCAAGCGCGCCGCGATCATCGGCATGAACGTGACGCTGTTGGAGAATGTCGAGATCGGCGAAGAAGCGCTGATCGCCGCCGGCAGCGTGGTTGTGCCGCACACGAAAATTCCGCCGCGAGTTCTCGCCGCCGGCGCGCCGGCGAAAGTGAAAAAAGAGCTTGCGGGCGAGGCCTTGCATTGGATCAAGATGGGCTCGTCGACCTACGTCAATCTTTGCAAGAGCTACAAGGGCGGCGACTACAAAGTCATCGGTTGAGGAAAAAGTGGCGTGATCGTGGTCGCGCCTCGCGATCGAGAAGCTTAAGAAGACAGTCATTCAAATCGGAGCGAGATAGCATGCGGATTATTCTCATCGGCCAAGCGGCGTTCGCGGAAAAAACTCTCGACAAGCTCATCGACAAAGGCGAAGACATCGCCGCCGTCTATTGCCCCCTCGACCCGCCGAGCGGAAAATTCGATCCGGTCAAGCAGCGAGCGCTCCAGTTGAGTATCCCGGTGCGCCAGCACAAGTCTTTGAAAGCGCCCCTAGTCCGAGAAGAATTTTTGTCGCTCAACGCCGACCTGGCGATCCTCGCCTTCGTCACCCAGATCGTTCCACAAGAAGTTTTCAGCGTGCCCAAGCTGGGCAGCATCTGTTTTCATCCCTCGCTTTTGCCTAAATACCGCGGCGCGAGCGCGATCAACTGGGCTCTGATCAATGGCGAATCGGTTACCGGGCTCTCGCTCTTCTGGGTCGATCCGGGCATCGACACGGGACCGGTGTTGCTACAGAAAGAAGTGAAAGTCGACCCGGACGACACCACCGGCTCGCTTTATTTTAACAAGATTTTTCCCTTGGGAATCGAGGCGATCGGCGAAGCGGTCGACTTGATCAAAGCCGGCAACCCGCCGCGCATCGCGCAGGACGAATCGAAGGCGACCTACGACCCGCCCTGCCGCGACCAGCACGCAAAAATTGATTGGTCGCAACCGGCGCAGCAAGTTTACAATCTCATCCGCGGCTGCGACCCCCAGCCCGGCGCCCACACAAGCCACAACGGCAAAACGGTGCGCCTCTTCGACACGCGGCTTCAGCTGGGAAATGATTCGGCCGCCCCTGGCGCGGTAACCCAAATGGGCACAGAGGAAATCAGCGTCGCCTTGGCCGGCGGCACATTGATCGTCAAAAAAATGCGCGGCGAAGGCGGGAAGATCGCGGCGACAGAATTCGCCAAACAGGCCGATTTGAAGGTCGGTGACCGGCTTGGTTGAGAGGGGAGTTTCTCGGGTCAAGCACGCTCAGCGCACAAAGGCCTCCCCACCCGAGGCGAAAAGGAAATTTGATTCCTTAACTTGGCGGTCTTTGCGAGCTTTGCGCGAGATATTACGATTGTTTGGTTGCGGCTCTGTCACGCGGGATCTTTCGCGGCGAATACTATTCGCGAGCAGTCGCGGAACACCGGCGCAAAAGACGCGCTGAAAGCATCGATTCATGAGATTGTCAGTCCTTGATCAATCGACGGCGTCCAGCGGCAAATCTCAGGATACGGCGATCCGCGAAACCCTCGAACTCGCCCGCCATTGCGACGCGCTCGGTTATCATCGCTATTGGCTCTCAGAGCATCACAATTCCGGTAGCATCGTCGGCACCGCACCCGAGATACTTATGGCCGCGATTGCGGCGACCACGCCGCGCATCCGGGTTGGCAGCGCCGGCATCATGCTGCCGCACTATTCGGCTTTGAAAGTCGCCGAGCAGTTCCGCGTCCTGGAGGCCATCGCTCCCGGCCGCATCGACCTCGGAATAGGACGCGCCCCCGGCTCGGACCAGCTGACGGCCTATGCGCTCAATCCAAACCCGCAGAACGTCCTCGACTATTTTCCGCGGCAAGTACAGGAGCTGCAACACTGGGTTTCAGGCACTCCGCTGCCGGAAGGACACCCATTCCATAAGATTGCTGCCCAGCCGACGGGACCGACCACGCCGGAATTATGGATCCTCGGCAGCTCAGGCTACGGCGCTCAACTCGCCGCCTATTTTGGCTTGCCCTACGCATTCGCCTACTTTTTCAGTGAAGGCACCGGTGCAGAGCAAGCACTCGAATTGTACCGCGCGAACTATCGCCCCAGCGAAAACAATCCCAAGCCCATGGCGACAATCTGCGTCTGGGCACTAGCCGCCGACTCGGAAGAAGAAGCGCTACGCCAGTTCAAAAGCCGCGAGCGCGCCATCATCGATCGCCGCCAAGGCATCCGCATGCCGCTCATGCCGCCCGAGGAAGCCGAACGCCCCTACTCGCCCGCAGAGATTGCGACCGCCGCGAAGCTCCGCCGCAAGGCGATTGTAGGGTCTGCCGAGCAAGTGGCCGCGCGGCTCAAAGAACTCGCGAAAAGTTTGGAACTCGACGAGTTGGTCGTGGTCACATGGACTTACGATTCGGCGCCACGCCATCGCTCCTACGAGCTTTTGGCGAATACGTTTGGAATCGACACGTAACCGGCCAGGTAAACAAACCGCATATCTCGGCGCGCTCGGCCGCCCCCCGGCTGCATCCGAGCCGGTGAGCTGAAGCAATATCACCGCCGCGTAAAGAAGTAGAATACATTCGGTCCCGTGCTATGGTACTTGCAGTAAGCACCGGCCCGGAAGAACCGAGACTGCCGTTTCTTGTCCCTCGACGCCAAAACGGGACTTTGCCTTTTTTCCGGCCGGATCAAGTATGGCTGCACGTCAGGGCAGCTGAAAGGAGTTGTCGACTGCGATGGATATTTCGTTTGCTATTTTAGTCGGTTTGCTTTCGTTGGTTATCGGTTATCTCACCTTGAATACGGGACATTTGCCGATTAATGGGCTTCTGCGCGGAGGCAATCTGTTTCTCGCGCTCTTGCCGCGCCTGTTGGTGGGTTTCGCCTTGGCGGGATTAATTCAACAGGCGGTCCCCGAGCAAGCGATGCAAAAGTGGCTTGGCCACGACGCCGGTGTCAAGGGAATGATGATCGGCTCGCTGATCGGCATGGTCCTTCCCGGCGGCCCGTATGTCATATATCCGCTCATCGCCGGTTTGAGGCTCTCTGGGGCGAGCATCGGCAGCCTGCTGAGCCTGGTCACCGCCAAAGAGCTCTTCGGACCGGTGCGGCTCATTGCGTGGGAGTACCCACTTTTGGGAGGAGAGTTCTTGGTCGTCAGGTGTGTCGTTTCTTTTCTCGTGCCGCTCCTCGTCGGCATGGTTGGCCAGCAGATCTATCTGCTCTTTTTCTAGAGCCCTGGAACCGCAGTTCGCAACTTGCTTCGAGGGTCAATCCGGCCAAATCAGGCGAGGGCCGGAGGCGACCCGGAATGCACGAATTTCAAACACTTCCGGATACCGGCTTTCGCCGGCATGAATTAAAAATAGTCCACGACTTTTTCAACGAACTCCTGAGACATCACACTACACAATACTTACCTACTTATTAGAAATTTTTACCGAGATACCGCTCGGCAACGAACCATCGCCTTCGAACAAAGCCGTGCCCAAGTCCTGCACCTCGTAGCTTGGCACCTTTTCTTTAACCGCTTCTGCCGCCGCAGTGTCCACGGTTTTGTCCGGCTTGAGCAGGTATTTGACATTATCGCCGTCCAGCTGCGTCACCGAGAGCACCGTTTGTTTGCCCTCTTCCGTTCCCAACGTTTGTAACATAGCGATCCGGCTCGCAAGAGTCGTTTTGTTCACAGTGTCGACATAAAGCCAAATGAAAGAGCCGACCGTAGCGATCAGGAGCAGCCAGGCGTACTGATTGACACGGTTCTGCCGTTTCAGCGCTCGACCACGCTGGAGATCGAAGAACTCTCGGAAAGATTGCCTTTCAGCGGCAAGTCGCTTCGCTGGATCTTGTTCCGACGAGCTTGGCGGCTGAGTGATCTTGAGATCCAAGCTATTCAGTATCATGCCCAAAATAATCAGCACCAGAGGTATGGCAGCGACCAATAAAGGATTCATCCCTTTCTCCTTATGCAGGCGGTTTAGAGCCTGCGGCTATTGGAAGAAGCGAGAGGCTGAAGACCGCGCGCAGCTAAAGCTCACCGTCCAGCCTCTGACTCCTTGCGCTCCGCTAAGACTAAAGTCTTGCCCAAAGCGACCTATAACAGAAAACTATCTATACGCAAGGCGCTTTGTACATCTATAGTCTTAGTGCACAACAGCAACGCGACGGGCCACTGTCAATTGTGTGACCGCGTGAGCTATCACTGACTTTTGCGAGTTTGCGCCAGAACGGAGAGAAATTGATTCGCTTTGAACGCAATTCGTCCAGCCGCCGGGTCATTTGCGCTGAAAAGCAACGATTGACATGTCGGCGCGTTGGCGCTTACTCTCCAGACGAATTGCGAGCAGCGCCACTGCTGCCCTGTGCCGGAAATTACCGACCATGCGCTTCGAGTGAAATTATAATTGAGGAGGTGTTCTCATGATGACGCTTTATTTCAGTCCCGGTGCCTGTTCGCTGGCTTCGCACATCGGTCTCGAAGAAACCGGCGTTCCTTATGAGCTGAAGCCGATCCTGCTAGCCAAGGGGCAGCAGAAGACCGATACCTATCTGAAGATCAACCCGCGCGGCAAAGTCCCCGCGCTCAGCATCGACGGAAAAGTTTTGGTCGAGAACACGGCGATCCTCACCTACCTCGCAAGACGATTTCCGGACAAAAAGCTACTGCCCGCCGATCCGGCCGAGGAGGCGCGCTGCATCGGCACCATGTGCTGGTTCTCGAGCATCGTGCATCCCTCCTACCAGCGCTTCCATCGCCCCGAGCGTTTTGCCGACGGCGAAACAGCGCATGCCGCGATCAAGGAAAACGGACGAAAATCGTTCATGGCCAATCTCCAGGAGATCGATTCCATGATTCAGGGGAACGACTGGGTGATGGGCCGCGAGTTTACCGCTGTCGATGGCTATGCCTTGGTTTTCTACGGCTGGGGCACGCGCAGCGGATTTCCCATGAAGGAACTCAGCGCCTACACCGCCTGGCAAGAGCGCATGATGAATCGACCGACGGTCAAGAAAAGTGTCGAGAGCGAGCAGGCCATTGCTGGATAGTGTTTCATTCTCGGCATCCTCGTGCCGATGACTGCAAATTCACTACCCCCTGTCCGGAGCTCGGGCTGAGGACGACGCGTACCGCTTAGATTCCTCAGTCTGAGATGCTTGAGAGAATGAGTTCATCATATTGTCTCCTGCCAAGCATGCCCTGAGCCGTGCCGAAGGGACGCCAAGCGCACGATGAAACGCCCTCTGTCATTTCGACGAAACGGAGAAATCTCTTTTAACTCCCTCGCATACGCTCGGGATAACGGGCCTCGGCACGTCGCGTCGCGTCTTTGCGCCTTTGCGGTAGGTAAAATTCAAAATATTTCCGCTTAGGCTTTCTTCAATCCCAGCTCATCGACTACCGCTTGTTCGACAACGGTGCCTTTGAAGAAGTTCGGGTTGTTGCGCGTATGCAGGCGCACGGTGTTGATGAACGTGAACTCGCGAAAATCCTGCTCGGTGATGAAGCCCTTTTCCACCAGTTCGAATGCCTCGGGAATCACCTCTTTGAAATCAGGCACATCGAAATGGGTGAAGTCGGAGCTAAAAACCGGCCGGAGCCGCACGCCCATGCGCGGATCGAACGCCCACATCGTCGCACGGTCGTCAGCCTCGCAGCCGAAGTAAAAGTTGCCTGAGAAGACCGCTCGGACATCGTCTTTAGAATTGATTCCCGACGCCTCGAAATCGTCAACGACATGCTCAGGCCGACTGAGATCTTCAAGACTACACTCCGGGCGGAAGGCGTCGAGGCTGTTCATGAGCGCGTCGGCGTTGGCCTTTAGTTTTTGATCGCCGTACCGATCAATCAGCCGATGCAGCTCGGCGACATCGGTTTCGCTTGGATATTGCAACCCGGCGCGGCGGCGTTTCTCCCAGTGCTCGATCAGGTCGAGGCACATCTGACAGGCCCAGCTCACTCCGCCCTCCATGAAGCCAAAATTGAGGCTTGGGTAGCGGCGCACCAGGCCACCGAGGAACACGCCGCGCGCAAAGGCGTGGTTCGATTCGGCGAAGTGACCGACGTGGTTGTAGGTGAAGTTGCTGATCGACGCGCGATCTTGCCAACGGCCGCTGCCCGAGTGTTGCGTAACGGCCACGCCGAGCTCGACGCACCGTTTCCACAGCGGCTCGTAGTCATGGGGACTGTCGAGGGCGATGGTATCGACGTACCAGGCGGCCTTCTGCCGGTCTTCGGTTTCTTCGGCGGCGCTCGGGATCGCCCGCTCCTGGTTTCCCCGCAGCATGATCGCTCTGTAACCGCGCTGCACGACCGCGTACTCCAGCTCCTGGAGAGCGTCGTCCGGCGTATGGGTTGGGATGATCGCTACCGGCGCAAATCTGTCGTGATAGGGCGCGAACATGTCGGCCGTCATCATATTGTAAGCGCGCACCGCCGCCAGGTGCAGATCGCCCTGGCCCATGCCGTTGATGCTGAGGCCGAAGCTCGGATAGATCAACGCGAAGTCGATGCCCAATTCCGGCAACCGCTCGTTCAATAAAGCCGGCAGCAGCGCCGTGGCCTTGTCGTAGGTGTTGCTTGTCACGCCCCACCAGATGGCGCGGCGCAGGCGGCTGCGCTGACGCTCCTGCGGCGTAGCCCGGTACCAGGCGTCCCTGCCGCGCCATAGCGTCCGGATTTGATCGACTGATTTCGTACCGCCCACTTCGCTCAGGTACTCGAGGAAAATTGGAATCGGCTCCAGCCAGTGTCCGTCGCCGTCGATCACCGGATGCTTCAGCCCATCGTGTATCTCCGCCGCTCGATGTTTCATGGCCATCGCTCCTCTCTCGCAAAACTGGCGCTAGAATTATCGCTATGCCCACGAGGCGTCAATCGCAATCGATCCAACGAGTGGTTGATAAAGATTTACGAACGGCTCGCGGATAATAGAACGCCTGAAACGATTGGAACCCATGGAACATCGGCAACGGACTTCGCCGGCATCCGAACAGAGGCCGAACGATTTGAACGGAGAGAAGCGATTGAACGGCTTGAACGACTGAAACAACCCCCTTCCGACTCTTGCCTAGTGCCTGTTTGACTGACTTTGAACTTTTGAACGTTGAACGTTTGAACCGCCGTCAGTGGTTCCACGCTAGGCGAATTTCTGCCGCTGTCCCGTTTGCGATGCGCGCACGATCGCATCCAAGGTTCGGTGGCGGCACACCGCGTGATCGAAGTCGGGCTCGATTTTCGAGCCGGTCCGTATCCCTTCGGCAAACTTCACCCACATTTGGCCCACGTCGTATTCGGGTCCGTTGCGCAGGGCTTCTGGCACCCACTTGAATCGCTCCGGCACCGCCAACTCCTGCAGCGCCTTGTCGTCTTTGTGTCCGCCCAAAACCTTGCGCCGAAGCTCCTGCCCTCCCTCACCGCCGCCGATCATCGCCAACGTGCCCTCATTGCCGTAAATCTCGAACCGATGGCCGCTGCCGTGGTACGGATGTACGCCACAGTAGGCGTTGACGATGGCGCCGTTTTCGAGGCGGCCCTGAATTACGATGTTGTCGGGCGAGGTGACGTCAACGTATTTTTTCGTATCGGTCTCGAACCACTGCGGCACCTGCGTCGAGACGATCGCGGACAGTTCGGTCACCTCACCGACCACCATACACATGGCGTCGAACACGTGCGCAAAGGTAATCGTCAGCGTATTCGCGCCTAGCGTCGCATCGCGCTGCCAGGTGCGATCCGACGGACGGGTCAACACCCCGCTGTTCATTAGCATCATGTTTACCGCCAGCACCTGCCCGACGTAGCCTTGTTGGATCAGCTCGCGCATGTAGAGATAGGCGGGCGACGCGCGCCGTTGCAAGCCAACCAGGGTGCGCACATTCTTCTGGCGCGCCAGCGTCGCCAGTTCTTCGGCTTCTTTGGTATTGGCGCCGAGAGGCCATTCGCAGAAGACGTGCTTTCCCGCCTCAATGGCATTTTTCGTGAGCTCGTAGTGCGCCGGCACGCGCACCGCGACCGCCACCGTTTCGACCTGCGGGTTGGCGTTCATCGCCTTGTGGCTGTCGTACGCGCAATCGACTCCGAACTTTTCAGCCGCTGCCTGCGCCGTCTCCGCATGCGCCGTGCACACGGCAAAGAGCTCGGTTTCGGCGATCCCCTTCAGCGCCGGCACATGCGCCCGCGGTCCCCATCTACCTCCTGCTCCGATCAGACCTACGCGTAACGGATTGGATTGCGTCATGGCTTTCCTCTTCCGGGGTAAGTTTCAGGTAATCCATTTCCTCTGTTATCGCTAAGCCACCGAGCCGTCAATCGTAAACAATCGTACGAGTGTTGCGGAATTTTAGCGGCTAAGGGCTACCGTCGCCTCGACTTGTCAAAGTGCTAATCGTTATGTGGATTTTTGTGGAAAAGACTACGTAGTGAAGTAGGGTAAAATTATGGCGAAGAGCACCAAGATCATCCCAGTGCCCATGGACGAGGAGTTATTAAAACGGATTGACGCAACCGCAGGTGTTGTGGCGGAGATCCGCTCAGCGTTCATCCGTGAAGCCTGCCAGCAGCGCTTGAAAAGCCTGCATGCCAAAGAGCTCGATCGATTGTATATCGAAGGGCACCAAAGCCATCCGGAAAGTCTCGACTGGGCTGAGAGCTCCGCTAAATTGCTTTCCAAACGGCTGCCTAAAGAGAAGTGGTAATGAAGCGCAGCGAGGTTTGGTGGGTTGACATGCCGCCGCCTGCCGGGCGGCGTTCCGCACTGCTCTTGAGCCGCGATGCAGCGCATCGCGTACGCACCGCCATTACCGTCGCGCCGATCACTCGCACGATTCGAAATATGCCCGTTGAAGTGATCTTGGACCGCAGCGACGGTATGCCGGCTCGTTGGGTGGTCAATCTTGACGACATCACGACTCTACCGAAAGTTTTTATCAAGCAGCGAATCACGGCCCTCTCCGAGGAAAAGATCCGGCGGGTCGATGAGGCAATCCGATTTGCTTTGGACCTCGACTGACTAGCCGTAACTTTGTGTTCCAATCGGGTTGGGCCTGTTCACCGCAAGCTGTGTTGACAACAAAAGCGGTCGGCCGCGCGCTTCGTTGCTAGACCTGATCTTTTTGCCTGCTTGATCCTCGATTTTGTATTGGCAGCGCAAAAAATTGATTGTCCCCTTTTCTAGCTTCTTTCGTCACTTCGGCAATAGCACTTCTTTAAGCCGCGCGAGCGTGGACGGGTCGATTTTATAGATATTCTGCACGAGCTTTTGCAGCTCTTCGCCGGCTACGGGCTCGATGTCCAATTTCGACTTCTTCGCGTCAGCGAGGAACTCTGGATCCTTGAGCGTGTCGGCAAAAGCTTTGCGCAAAGTTTGTACGCGGTTTTTTGGCGTTCCGGGCGGCACGAAATAGATACGCGTCAGCGTGGCGATGTCATGAACGGCGTACTTCAAAACTCGGCGCGCATCGTCAGTTTTGGCGTAATCGATAGCCAGGGGAACATTAGGGAGGTCGGGAAGTTTTTTCGGCATCACCAAGACGATAACCTTCACGTCCCCGGTTTCCAGCGCCCTTGGCCACATTGTCTTCATTGACTCCCAAGCCCAACAACCTCCGTCCAGCTCCCCGCCTTCGGCGGCCAATTTTATCTCGGCGGTGCCTTTATAGGGTTCGACGACTCGGATCGGCAGTTTCAATGCCGCTTGGACGGCCCTAGCGACATCGGAAGCCGAGCCACCCGCGCCAACACCGCCCAATTTTACGGGCCGCTTCGCCGCGAACCATTGATCCATGTTGGTGATGCCGCTGGCCTTGGTCAACACGCAAACCGGATGGTCGACGGAAGGCGCCCCGATAAACTCGAATCCTTTGCCGTCGAAGTTGGCTCCCTTTGCCCCCATAATCTGCTGCAGGATCAAGCCGCCGATGTTGTTGCCGAGAGTGAGACCGTCGGGCTTGGCCTGCCGGTACATGTAATTGGCATGAATGAAACCGCCGGCGCCGGTCATGTTATCAACGACAACCGAAGGATTGCCCGGAATGTTTTTGCCCAAGTGGCGGCCAATGGCCCGACTGTAGGTGTCAAAACCCCCGCCAGGGGCAAAGGCCACAAGCAAACGAAGCGTCTTCCCTTTATAGAATCCTTCGTCGCTGGCCGCCAAGGCCACTCCAGTGATGAAGTAACTTAGAATCAAGCTGGCCATTAGAAATTTCGGCTTGCGGTACATACGTCTTCCTTTCCAGTGCATTTCGCCGGTTCCCTAGCTTGCTCCAACTGAAATTGCTTCCGACCAGCGAGCGTCGCGCACGGCAAGATCGCCCTGAAGCGCGTTCTCCGCCCACTGGCGCTGAGCTTGTCAAAATCTGCCCCTTGCTACATACCGCGACTGATCCTTTCAAATCAATCACTGCACGGTTATTGGCGATTTTTAAATCTCGTGATACCGCTGTGAGTCCACGGCGAGTCAGCGTCACGCGTTTACTTTTACTGTTTACTATCGATGGTTCGCGCCGGCTGGACTACTCGCCGGCTGAAAATCCTTTGCAATGTAAGGAAATTTTGCTGTGCACCGGCGCTGGCACCTACAAACCAGGGCGCGCCGCCAATTGTCAAAAACAACAGAGTCGATGGGCGGCGGCTAGTTTTTCCAGAGCTGTTTAAAAAATCCGCTCTGTTCCAATTCTTGCAGCACCGAAAGATCGACAAAACTCTCGGGCGATGTTTTTTTCGCCTGCGGATGTGTTTCAGCCATATCATTTAAAATAAACTTTATACCCTTGATCGTGGGATAAGGGATTTTTTCGAGCCTTTCGGAATAAAAGGCATAGGCATCGTCCAGTAGCTCCTTGTCGTTTAGGCGCAAATACTTTTTCATCACTTGAATGGAAAAGTCCCGGTCCGTCATGAAGCGATGCAGACCCTCCGCGTAAGCCTCGACGAAAGACTTTACAACGGGCCGATGCTCGCGCAGATACTTGGTCGTCACCGTGAGGCAAGTTTGTTGCAGCTCGATGCCGAGGCTGTTCAAATCAAAAAGCTCTTTCATGCCGAGGTGTCTGGCCCGAATGGTTTGCGGTGGATTGGCGAAACCCGCCTGGATCGCCCCTTTGTCCATTGCGGTGATAACCTCCGGCAAACCACCCATCTGAATAACGGCCACATCCGTGCCGCGCTTCAGGCCGAAGCGTTCAAGAAAAATTCCCGCTGCCGTGTCGCTCAAAGCGCCGAACCGGGATATTCCGAGTCTTTTCCCTTTGAGCTGCTCCGGACTCTTGATTTCCGGACGGACGTAAATCGAGCCGGCGAGCTTGTTTTGCACGCTGGCGATAATTCTCACATCCGCCCCTGACAAGATCGCGCCGGCGGTGGAGACCCCGGTGACTTGAGCCAACTGAATTTCGCCGGCAATCAGTGCCTGCGTCGCCGTGGTCGCGGGAATATAGATAAGCTCCGCGTCGATGCCGTGATTTGCGAGGTAGCCGCCGTCTTTAGCAATCCAAACGGCGACCTGCCCCGCGACCAGAGCGGCGTAACCGACCTTGATAGATTGAGCGAATGCCTTTACGCCAAAACCCAACAGCACTACCATCACAGCCGCCGCAAGACAATTACGGAAAGCAGGCCTACGATGTCGCGCTTCGAGCGATATTTTCGAGCAATCATCAGAGTTCATCATAAGACCCCTCCGTCCCATTGCATTCGATCGCCTAATCGCTACCTGCTCATCAACTACCGTTGCGTTTTTTTGAGTAAGCCTATATCAGCCGCCTAAACGCTAGAGCTCGCAATTTTCGCTTGCGGCCTCGACTCTGCAAACAAAAAGCCCGGCTGGATAACTCCAGTCCGGGCTAATGTAAAACGATTCAAAGAGGTAACCGGATCTACAGACCTAGCTCAGCCTGTAACTTTCTTGCCTGGTGGTTTATGCCCGAGGAGGGCCGACTGTCAAGGGATCTTTTTAAGAGCACCGGCCACCGACGGCTTGGGCGGAAGCGACTGTTAACATTTAAGCGGCGAAGGAAGGCGGCGGTCAAAATCTCGGGAAAGTGGGAGTGCGGGACAGGCAAAGCGACTTGCTCGCTCCGCTCGCCCGCGCCAGCACATTCGGGGACATTGCCGCAGTAGGTCGATTTTGTTTAACCTCTATGAAGCACTTCAGTAACGACTGCCGTGCGCCTCCGTGGCTACTTGCAAATCTTCTTCGTGCGGAAATGATGACCACACTCGTATCTGGCTTTCTCTTAAGTCTCCGATGGACCGTTCATGCGGCTCCTCAAAAACCCGCGGATGCGTTTGGCGAAAAATCCAACAGGCACCGGAAACTATGAATGCGATAACGCCGAAAAACAACCAGAATCCCCAAAACCAGATGGGCTGCCAGCGCAACTGCGATTCTGCGCTAGCGAGTTTTGCCTCGGAATCACTGCTGGTTCTTTCGAGCTGTCCAATCCGCGCATCTTTTTTACTCAGTTCTTTTTCCAGCGCTTTACTCTCTGCGTATGAGCGAAGCGGCAGTTTCAGCTTCTGGCCGATTTGGATATTAGTCTCCAAAACCCGGGGATTCTGATTTTTAATTTCTTCTTTGGGAATTTCGAGAGTCGTTGCAATGATGTCAAGACTATCGCCGGGTCGCACCGTCCAGGTTTGATTCTCAGCCGCGGCTGGCATAGCTGAAATAAGAAAGAGAGAACAGAAAATAAAAAGAAGAAAAAGAGTTCTATTCATATAGCCCCCTTTCTCGTGGCCAAAGACTGCGCAGGTGGCCATCAGCGCTTCATCGGGCGGTGGTGGTCTTCCACCACCGCGGCTGTATGACATTTCCTTCTACTTCATGGATCAAAGGCAAACGCCAAAAAACGCTGCCAGCCTCGCGCCCGTCAAAACGGTGCTGATGCCAAAACAAAGAACAGATCCTCGCCAGTTCCCGTCAGCCTTAGCGCGAGTACGCTCAGAGCGCCTGTAGCCCACAAAGCAGCAGTAATACCCGCCGCCACGATGATTCGGCGGCGGATCTTCTGGTACTTTGTAATCATGCACCCTGAAAACGCAAACTGCGTACCACGACCACGAAGAAAGAAATGTCTTTAAATTCAACGGCAAACAAATCCGAGATTTGTCGCATGTGAAAAAAAACCTGATTTGGCTTTTTCAGTCGTAGGGAAAACTCAGACGGCGCAGGTCGGTTTATCCCGCATGGTGCGCTGGACGATCACGATGGTCGGATACGCCACTACAACCGCCAACTCAAGGTTGACCGCCCGGCCGTTCAGCGCCGACACTACCGCCACAAAATGCACCTCAATTGCCGCGGTCGACAAGTAAAGCGCGAGCTCAACCGGTACGGCATAAGGCAGGCGGGCTTTATCGCTGACGCGTTTAAGTCGCAACGAGAGCGCGGACTCGCGAGTTTTAAATGAACGTTCGATAGTCCGAGTGTACGCCGGCGAACCAGGCAGGATAAGAACGCTTGCATTGACCCCGCTGCCAATGCGACAAACTGGAGAGTCGAAGGAGGCAACCGGGTATGGCGGAAGACTTCGTTGGCACCAAACGCTGGGTACGGCAAGCGACGCCGTATGAGATTTACATGGAGGAGCAAAAGCTGCCGATCCATCGCGGCGTGATCGGGTTCTACGACATTCGGGATCTGACGCTGGGAAGCTGGCCGCGGATGGGCGCGCAGGGCGCGTTCATCGAGCTTAACGGCTGCGGCGGGCTTCAGGGAATTTACGCGATCGAGGTGTCCGGCGCTGGCGCCATAACTTCCGAAAAGCACATGTACGAAGAGATCTTCTACGTGCTCGAGGGGCGCGGCACGACGGAGATCTGGAGCGGCGACGATGCCAACAAGAAGCAGACCTTCGAGTGGCAGCCGGGTAGCCTCTTCTCTCCGCCACTCAACACCTGGCACCGCATCGTCAACGCGACTTCCAGCCCTGCCCTGCTGCTGGGTGTAACCAACGCGCCGCCGGTCTTCCACCTCTACCGGAGTCAGGACGCGCTGTTCAACAATCCATACGAGTTCAAAGATCGCTACGACGGCCGCGGGGACTATTTCAAAGCGCATACCGAGCTCGGCAAAGATCCGCGCCACGGCCGCGCGCGCAACTATGGCAACATCATCCCGGACGCGGACCGCGTGGAGCTTCCGGTCGATGGCCAGCGTGGCGTGGGCCACCGGACTTTCTTCTGGAGTTTATCCGGAAATAGTTTTAACGGGTTCATCGCGCAGTACGCGCCCGGCCGCTACTCGCGTTGTCACGCCCATGAAGCCGGCCCGGTGCTGCTCTGTCTAGGCGGCAAGGGCTACACGATCACGTGGCCCGGCGAGGCGGGGACGACGCCGTGGAAGGACGGTAAGGGCGAATTGGTCCAGCGCCAGGACTACAAGCCCGGCGGTATCGTGAGCGCGGCGCCAGGCGACGCCGGCTGGTTCCATGGCCACTTCGGCGCATCCAAGGAACCGTTGCGCGTGCTCGCCTTCCTCGGCGGCTATCCCAAGCGGGTCAAGGGCGTTCCTGGAAAAGATTGGTGGGGTTTGAACCTCGACATAAAAGAAGGCGGCCACACCATCGAATACCGCGATGAAGACCCCTATATTTGCACGATGTTCCAGGATCAGTTGGCCAAAGAAGGCGCGGATTTCAACATGCCGGAGGAGGCGTATCGGTAAGAAATTCGAGGATGTCGAATTTTTAGCCCGCTTGGCGGGAGAGGACAGAAGTCAGGGTGCTCGAAATCTTAATCCTTCTCACTTTGGGTCTCTTCAGCAAAGCGAGAGGCAACCATGCTCATACCCGCGGGCAAAAAATCATTGCGAAACCCCAAAACCATGCCACCGCAGGAACTCGCGTTTTTGAGGTCGAGCGAAACTGATCCTCAAATCACTCCCGCTCCCCTCGCCCATCGATATTTGGCGCCAAGCACCGCGACCGGCAGCTCGGTCGTGTAGGGATACGCGACGATGCCGCGCTCGTAGAGATACTCGCTCGCCTCTTCCACCTGCACGTCGCCGACCAGCGATGCGACTACGGGCTTGTCGACGCCCTTGGCTCGCGCCTCCTCGACAACTTCGGCGCAGAGTTTGGCGAAGACCATTGGCGGCGTGATGATCGTGTGCCAGTAGCCGAGAATCAGCGCATGAATACGCGGCTCGCCGAGGGCGTAGCGAATGGTGTTGGCATAAGTCGTCGGCGGTTCGCCGCCCGTGATATCGATGGGATTGCCTGACGCGCCGAAGGGCGGGATGAATTTGCGGAAAGCAGCGTCCATATCCGGCGGCATCTTCATCAGCGAGAGGCCGTTGTCAACGCAGGCGTCCGAGAGCAAAACCCCCGACCCGCCCGCGCCGGTAATGATGACGACGTTTTCTCCTTGTGGATTGGGCAGCACTTGCAGGCCGCGAGCGAATTGCAGCAAGTCGTTCAAGCTCTTGGCGCGAATCACGCCGCACTGGCGCAGCACATCGTCGTAGATCTTGTCGTCACCGGCCAGTGCGCCGGTATGCGAAGCGGCCGCCCGCGCCCCGAGCGCCGTCCGTCCCGCCTTGAGCATGACGATCGGCTTCTTCTTTGAAACCCGGCTCGCCACATCGGCGAAGGCGCGGCCGTCTTTCAAGTCTTCGCAGTGCATGGCAATCACTTGAGTGTTGTCGTCCTGCTCGAAATAGGTCAAGAGATCATCTTCGTCGAGGTCCGACTTGTTGCCGAGGCCTACGATCGCGGATACGCCCATGCGCGTAGTGCGCGAGAAGCCGATGATCGACATGCCGACGCCGCCGGATTGCGAGCTGAGTGCGACCTTGCCCTTGACGTCGTAGGGCGTGCAGAAGGTCGCGCAGAGATTTCGCGGCGTATAATAGAAACCGTAGATATTCGGCCCCATCACGCGCACGTTGTACTTGCGCGCGACGCCGAGCAGCTCATCCTGCAGCGCTTGCTCGCCGACCTCGGCAAAGCCCGAGGGAATCATCACCGCGCCGGGGATCTTTTTCCGCCCAACTTCGTCCATCGCCGCGGCGCAAAATTTCGCCGGGATCGCGAATACCGCCACGTCGATTTCTTCGGCGACGTCGAGGACGCTCCGGTACGCTTTCCGATCAAGGATCTCCGCCGCCTTCGGATGGATCGGATAGATCGCGCCTTGATAGCCGCCGTTGATGAGGTTTTTCATCACCGAGTTGCCGATCTTGCCGTCTTCGGCGGAAGCGCCGATCACGGCGACTGAGCGCGGATTCATGATCCGCTGCATCGCGCCGAGAATCTCGCTTTGACCGAAGTGCTCTCTCGCCGTAAATTTATCGCCGAGAACGACGCGCACATCGACGGCCTTGGCGCCTTTGTTCGTAGCGAAGATCGGATTCAGATCGACTTCTCGAATCTCCGGAAAGTCGTGCACCAGCTTGGATACCCTGCAGATGATGCCGGCCAGGACCGCGCGGTCGATGCTTTTTCCACCGCGCACGCCGCGCAGCACTTCGGCCGCGCTGACCGAATCGAGCATCGACAGCGCATCTTTTTTGGTCACCGGCGCCAGGCGGAAAGTGATGTCTTTCATTACCTCGACCAAAACGCCGCCTAGGCCGAAGGCTACCATCTTGCCGAAGCTCGGGTCGGTGACCGCGCCGACCATCACCTCCTGCCCGCCCGCGACCATCTGCTGCACCTGGACACCTTGGATCGTGGCAGACGACTTGTATGCCTTGGCGCTCTTGATCAGCCGGTCGAAGGCGCGACGGATCTCGGTAGCCGATTGGACGCCGACAACGACTCCCCCCGCTTCGGTCTTGTGCAGGAGGTCGTCCGAGACGATCTTCATCGCGACAGGATATCGCAGCCGCGCACCTAGCCTAACCGCTTCGGCGGCGGTTTTGGCCAAGCCCTGCTTGGGCGTGGGAATGCCGTAGGCATCGCAAAGGAGCTGCGCCTCGGGCGCAGTAAGAGCGGCGCGTCGGGCGACGCGAGCGTTGTCGATCAATGCGCGCAAGGTCTTCTTGTTCATCAACACCTCCGGAGGTTCGGGACGTCAGTGATGAATGATTAAGTAGGAATGATCGACGCTGTGTAAGCGGTTCGATCGATCCAGAAATAGCGCGATTCGAGGAAGATTACTCGTGGGGTTTGCCCGGGGTATCTGCGAAGGGCTCGAAACGACAGATGCAGTACCGCGGGCGTCATCCCGAACGAACGTGAGGGATCTTTCTCGATGCTTATCGATGGCAAACGGCCGGCGGATGAGCAGCGTTGTCGCCTCCCGGTGTCGTATCAGACCGCGCCTTCCTTGCGCGCCGCAGCGATCTCCGCGTCGCTCCAACCGACGATGGATTTCAAAATCTCGTCGGTGTGTTCGCCGAGCAGCGGCGAAGGTTTTACCTCTGTAGGCGAGTCGGACAATTTGATCGGATTGCCGACGGTGAGAAACTTGCCGCGTTTCGGATGATCAACCTCGACCACGGTACCGGTGTCGCGCAGCGCCTGCTCGGCGGCGATCTCGCGCAAATCGAGGATCGGCCCGCAGGGAATATCGAACTTGTTAAACTGGCGCATCACTTCCAGCTTGTCGAGTTTCATCGCCCACTGCTCGATAATCTCGAAGCATTTGTCGAGCTTTGGCAAGCGCTTTTCGGGTGTCGCCCATTCGGGATCAGTGATCAGTTCCGGCCGGCCGCAGAGTTTCATCAGCGGCTCCCAGCCGGGCGGCTGGATGATGACATAAATGTAATCGTTCGGACCGCCGCCCTTGGTGCGCACCGCCCAGCCCGGCTGTCCGCCGCCCGAGGCGTTGCCCGCGCGCGGCACCGCGTCGCCGAACACGCCGTTGGGATATTGCGGATATTCCATCAGCGGTCCGGCGGCCAACCTCTGTTGGTCGCGCAGCTTGACGCGGCAGAGATTGAGCACCGTGTCCTGCATGGCGCAGATGACGCGCTGGCCCTGGCCGGTTCTCTCGCGCTGAAAAAGCGCCGCGAGAATTCCCGCGACCAGATGAATGCCGGTGCCTGAGTCGCCGATTTGCGCGCCGGTCACTAGCGGCGGCCCATCGTCGAATCCTGTCGTGCTCGCCGCGCCGCCGGTGCACTGGGCGATGTTTTCATAAACTTTGCAGTCTTCGTAGGGACCGGGGCCGAAACCTTTGACCGAGGCATAAATCAAGCGCGGATTGAGCTCGTGGATCGCTTCCCAGGTGAAGCCCTGGCGATCCAGCGCGCCGGGCGCAAAGTTCTCCACCATTACGTCGCAAGCCTGGATGAGCTTGGTAAAGATTTCTTTGCCTTTCCCATTTTTGGTGTTGATCGTGATGCTGCGCTTGTTGCAGTTGAGCATGGTGAAATAAAGACTGTCCACGCCCGGCTTATCGCGCAGCTGGCCGCGCGTGATGTCGCCGCGGCCGGGCAGCTCCACTTTGATCACGTCGGCGCCGAACCAGGCCAAGATCTGCGTGCAGGTCGGCCCCGACTGCACGTGAGTCATATCTAATATACGAATGCCGTCTAAAGCTTTACCCATCGAACCAATATCTCCTTAGAAGATTCGAAATTTTCTCCAGCAATGGCGCAACGACGCCAAGTTCGGAATCCGCGTTTTACCTTTGCGCCTTGGCGCCTTTTCGGCAAATTTTGGGGCGAATTCCTACTTATACATCGTCTGCGCCTTGGTACCGGGCGCGTATTCATTGATGTCGACCCAGATGTTGACGATCACACACTGGCCGCCGGCGACGCGCTCGCGCGCTTTTTCCAAAGCCGGGCGAATCTGGCCCGGCTCGCGCACCGCGATGCCCCATCCGCCAAAGCATTCGGCGAATTTTTCAAAGTCGACATCGCCCAGCTTATTGCCCACCGAACCGCGCTCCGGACCGTATTTGCCGATCTGGCCGCAGCGGATCTGGTTCATCGCCGAGTTGTTACCGATCACCGCCAGATACGGCAGCTTGAAGCGCTGGGCGGTTTCCATATCCCAGGATGTCATGCCGAAGGAGCCGTCGCCGTAATAGCACAACACTTCTTTTTGTGGATGAACGAACTTGGTCGCCATCGCGAACGCTGTGCCGACACCGAGCGTGCCGAGCGGCCCGGGGTCCATCCAATTGCCGGCTTTGCGCGGCTCCACCGCCGTCGCGGTGATCGTCACCACGTCGCCGCCATCGCCGATGTAAACCGTGTTGTCAGTCAAGAACTCATTGATCTCGTAAGCGACACGGTATGGATTGATTGGCGTCGATTCCGATTTGAACGACGGCAAGAGTTTTTCGTACGCTTTCGCTTCTGCGGCGCGTAGCTCCTTCATCCACTCGGCACGCGCCGCGTTGCCCTTCGACGCACGCCCGGTGGCGGCCTGCGCGACGGCCTGGAGAATCGCGCCGCAGTCGCCCACCAAGCCGAGTGAGATGTCGCGGTTCTTGCCGACATTGCGATAATCCAGATCGATCTGCACCACGGTCGCATCGGAGCGCAATCGCCGGCCGTAACCGAGGCGAAAATCGAACGGACAGCCGACGATCAGAATCACGTCGGCCTTGTCGAAGGCGTAGCTGCGCGTGCGGTTGAAGCCGTGCGGATCGCCGGGCGCAAAGATGCCGCGCCCCGAGCCGTTCATGTAACCGGGGATGTTGAGCGCGCGGCAGAACTCCACCGCCGCGTCATGACCGCGGCATGTCCACACCTGCGTACCGAACAGCGCCGCAGGTTTTTGGGCGTTGACGAGAACGTCGGCGAGCTTTTCAATTTCGGCGGGATCGCCGACCGATTTGGTCGACGCGCGGTAGGCGCCGGGTTTGGGGACGCGCGCCCGTTCCAACGGCACTTTGGCGTCGAGCACGTCGCGCGGAATTTCCAAGTATGCCGGCCCGGGCGCGCCGTTGACGGATTCGCGAAACGCCATCGAGACCATGTCGGCGATGCGCTCGGTGTGCGGCACAGTAGCGGCGAATTTGGTGATCGGCGACATGATGTCGACGTGGGGCAAGTCCTGCAGCGAGCCCATCTTGTGCTGCGACAATGCGCCCTGTCCGCCGATCATGAGCAGCGGGCTCTCGGCGCGAAAGGCGTTGGCGATGCCGGTCATCGCGTTGGTCGTGCCCGGCCCCGCGGTCGTCACCACGCAGCCGATCTTGCCGCTCTGGCGCGAGTAGCCGTCGGCGGCGTGCGCCGCGACCTGCTCATGGCGCACGTCGATAATCTTGATCCCTTCGTCGATGCAGCCGTCATAGATATCGACGATATGGCCGCCGCAAAGCGTCCAGATCACGTCGACGCCTTCGTTTTTGAGCGCCTTGGCGACCAGGTGACCGCCGGAGATCACCGGGCCGGTCGCATTGCCTTCGCTGCCGCTTGAAATTGCCATGGGTCCCTCGCTTGGACTGGTTATCATGTAAGCCTTTTAAATACAGAATACCGGCGGTTGGCTCAAGGGGTCTGTCAGCGAGCGGTGCGTCAATTTCGCGCCGGCGCCATCCGCGCCCGCTCAGCAAAAGTTCCACGGCGCCTCGCGTTGTCATTCGCCATGCAATTGACTAGTTTGATCCCGGGAGCGTTATGGAATTCCCCTTCTGGTACGTTCCATTCTTGACTGCGCCGATGCTGATTCCGCTGATCGCGGTGCCCCATGTCATCGTCGCCCAATTCGCCGTCGGCGCCGGCATCCTGCTCGCCGATCTGGTCCGCCGCGCCCACCGCGATCGCAACGCCGAAACCCTCGCCTATCTCCGCGGACTGGCGCGCTTCTTCATCCTTATCACCGTCGTCTTCGGCGCCGTCACCGGCATCGGCATTTGGTGGACCATCGGTCTCGCCAGTCCGGAGACGACCAGCGCGCTGATTCACATTTTTGTCTTTGGCTGGGCGACGGAATGGACCGCCTTTGTCGTCGAAATCGCCGCGGCCTTCGCCTTTTACTATCTCTGGGACCGGGCAACGCCGCGCGAGCATGTTATCCTGGGTTGGATTTACGCCGGCGCGGCTTGGGTCAGCCTGGTGCTGATCACCGGCATCACCGCGTTCATGCTCACCGCGGGTGGCTGGACCAAAGAGCAGAATTTCTTCGCGGCGTTTTTCAATCCATCGTTCTTGCCGCAAACGCTGCTGCGCACCGGCGGCTCCATCGTCATCGCTGCTCTTGGCTTCGCCTTTCACGCCTCGTTTCAGTCGGACCGCACAAGAGTAAAAGACCATGTCATTCGCGCCGTGTCCCAGTGGGCGCTCGCCGGAATGGCGCTCATCGCCCTGGGCGCCGTGTGGTACATGATTGTCACGCCCGCAAACGCCAGGCTCAACATGATGCGCGCGCCGATTCTCCTGCTGATGACCGCGCTCAATTTTTCCGTCTCCCTCGTGGTGATCGCTGCGCTGGCCTGGGGCATGATCTCCGGCGCGCGCTGGATCACGCCGCCGAGCGCCCTGCTGCTCCTCCTCGCCGGCGCGGTTGCCACCACGACCGGTGAATTCGTCCGCGAAGGCGCGCGCAAACCTTATCGAATCGAAAACTATTTGATCGCTCCCGGGGTTTTAGTCGAACGAATCACAACGCTACAGCGCGATGGCTTCATCGCCCACAGCCGCTGGCTAAAATCTCATCTTGAACACGAGGCCAAGAAAACTGACGGCACGGCGATCGAACCTACCAGTTTGGTCGCCAGCGGCGCAGGGATTTTCCAGTATCACTGCGGCTCCTGCCATGCCTTTTACGGCTATAACGGCATCACGCCGATAATTTATCCATGGACGCCGGAATTGATCGACGATGCGGTTCGCCACCTCCATCGCACCAATCCCGCCATGCCGCCCTGGCTTGGGAACGACGCCGAGCGCGCTGCGCTCTCGGCCTATCTGGTGGAGCTCAACCATGAGGCGCACGCGCAATGATACCGCTGATTCCCCCACCTGATCCGTTGGGACTGCCGGTGCCTCTGTGGATCTTGCTCGCGCTCAAGGTCTTCGGATTTTTCCTGCACCTGATCTTCATGAATCTCTGGGTGGCCGGCCTGCCCACCGCCCTGTATCTGCTGCGCTCCAAACCCGCGGTGGCCGAACGGCTCTTTCACGCCCTGCCCTTTTTCCTCGCCTTCGGAATCAACGCCGGCATTGTGCCGCTTTTATTTTTGCAGACGATCTATCCGCAGTTTTTCTATCCGGCAACAATTCTCCAAGCCTGGTTCTGGTTCTTCATCATCCCGTTATTACTCGTCGCGTACTACGCCGTTTACCTGGCGAGCTTCGGCAAGTTCCGCATCGCCGGTGCGCTCACTGCAACGATTCTATTATTTCTGATCGGACTCATGTTCTCTTCCGCCATGACACTCACGGCCAATCCCCAGGATTGGACGAGTATTTTTCTGGGCTCCAATCGAGGCGGCGCGACCTACGGGCTTCATCTCCATCTCGATCTCGAAGTGTTCCTGCGTTTTTCCATGGTTGTCGGCATGGCCTTCGGCACGCTGGCCGCATACCTCGTCCTCGACGCCGAATGCTTCAGCACACAAGCGCTTTATAAAAACGCCGCGCGCAGCTTGTTGCTGCTCTATCTTCTCGGCACGCTCATTTATGGTGCGGCCGGCGCCATGTATGCCGCCTCGGTCATGCAAAAACTACCGGACCTGTGGCTCGGTGCCACCGGCAGCGCCATGATTGCCGGTGCGCTTCTCGCCTTGGCTTACTGGCGCAATCCTACCCGCGCCAAGGGCGTCGCGCTCGTGGTCATACAGCTCGTCGTGCTCGCTGCCAACGCTATCGCCCGCCAGTGGGTCCAATTTACCGAACTTCTCAAATGGTTCGATCCGTCCAAAATTCCCGTGCGCGGCGAATGGGGAAGCCTCATGCTATTTCTCGTGAGCCTGATCGCGGCAATGCTCATACTCGCCTGGATCACCGACGTAGCACTGCGGCGCGGTGGAGGCGGCGCGGCGTAATTGCAATTCGATCCGAACAAGTCGATATGTCTCCTTTGCAGAGACAGATTATAAAGCCAGCGAATCAGAGCAAAGAAAAATCGACGATGCGCCCATGTTTTGGATTATGAACCCTGTGACAAATCGCTGCGTTTAGTTAGAAAGGAGCCGCCATGGCCGAAGCACTGCGCCGTCACGATTTCGACACGGTGTTGATGGCGCTCAACGCCGCGCCATCGCGCTCGGCGTGGAAAACCTTTTTGCAGACGCATGACGATTCGGTTCCAGCGTGAGCAGTTAACAGACCACGCAAAACAATTTATCCATGTTGTCTCATTTAATTCTCCGAAGGAATTTCTCGAATAGTAGCCGCCGTTCCATGGAGATGGGCTCGGAGTCCAATCAATTGGGATTTACAGATATCAAATGATCCGTTGGTTTTATATCTTGACGTCTATTTTTACCTGGGTGAGCGTATGCGCTTTGTCGTCCTGGTCCTGGGCCATCCGTTTAAAACCCGTACGGGAGCAGTTGCTTATAAACGGTCCGATTGAAGTTGGTTTTGAAGTGAAAGTGCAGAATACGCTGGCGGAGCATTCAACCATCCGAACAGTAACTCCGCCAGACTCACCGGGCGAGAATGCGCGCATCGCCTCCGCCATCGGCGATATGATTCGCGCTCAACAGATAAGGACCGCGGTTTCCGGCTATTGCAACTCGGGCTGCTCGCGTCCGTTCTTGGGCGGCACCGAGCGCCTTTTCACCGACGACTCAGACATTACCGATTCGCTCGCAGCAGGCATCGGCGGAATTTAAGCGCTATCTCAGCTCCATGCCGCTCAAGCCGTCGACGGTGACGTCGTGTGCTCACCCAGCATAACTCTTCCTAAGGGGTCAAAAATCGCGTAGTAGGGCTGTTTCGCGGTTGATTGGCTACCAGCCATTTTGCGGAGCACCCTGAAGCTGGCGGCAAAAGAATTACCGGATAAACTTTTGAGAGTGCAGCCTCAATCGCGCACGTTGGTGGGAGCTGTGCCAAACACAGATCGAAAAAAGGAATCATAGAGCATTCGCGCCAAGAATTTTGCCTGTGTCATCGTTGTCACTATATGTCAACCGGGAGATTGTGGCGCCAACGCCCGGAACCACATGGATCAGGTCTTCTTTCCGCAGATATTCCTTTTATCCCGCGAAAGAAATGCCCATTTTATCCCACGGGGGAACATGTGATTTGGCCTGTAAGTTGCTCACTCATCGGTGCCGAATGGACACTTCTATGCACATCCTTGCTCGCACAAGTAATCAAGTCGCTTTGAACCAGAGAGGCCAGGGGTTAGTTGAATACTCGATTCTCGTGCTTTTAGTCGCTCTCGTGTTTTGGTTAGGCATCCGCGATACAAATTTCCGGCTAGCTTTACAAACCGCTTGGAACGACATCGGCAACTCCATTTCAACGACGAGCGGTGGGTCTGGCTCAGGATCAGGTCAGGACTCCGGTGGCTCGGGTATAGGAACTGGCTCCGCTGGCAGCACAGGTGGCGGTTCGGGCGGTGGCACAGGGGGAAATAGCGGCGGTGGCGGCGGCACTGGTGGCGGCTCAGGTGGCTCGACTGGCGGCTCGGCAGGTGGGTCGGGCGGAAGCAGTGGCGGGGGTTCCTTTGGCGGGTCCACTGGGGGGTCCGGCGGCGGTTCGGGTGGTGGTTTTGTCGGTGGCTCGAGCGGTGGTTCCAGTGGCGGCTCTGGCGGCGGCACCGCTGGTAGCGGTAGCAGCAGCTCCGGCGTTGGGTCCAATGGCGGGGCGGGAGGGGGCTCAGGTGGCGGTAGCAGCGGTAATTCGCCTAACGCTTCAGTCGGTAGTTCTTCAGGCGGCGGTTCGGGTGGTGGTTTTGTCGGCAGTTCAAGCGGTGGTTCCGCTGGCGGCACCGGCGGCCGCTCAGGTGGTAGTGGTAGCGGCAGCGGGTCAGGCGCTGGATCCAGTGGCGGGACGGGAGGTGGCAACGGCTCCGCTGGAGGATCTGCTGATGGGTCGGGTGGAAGCTCAGATGGGGTCCCAAACGGCGGTTCGAATCGCGGATCGATGGATCATTCCGGCAACGTATCCGCCGGTGTCCGCTCGGACAGTAGCGCAGGCGGCAGCGTCTCTCTTCGAGCTGAACCGACAAATGGAAATACCAGTAACGCCGGTTCGGACGGCAGCTCCTCGATTCGAGGAGGAATTTTTCAACTCGGGATCTGGCTCTCGCTCCTCTTCCTGTTGCTGATGTTGCTGCCAATTGCGCTCTGGTCGGTTGTGAAAGCTGTTCGCAAAAACGAGGCGACTCAAAAAGGCGAAGTAGTTTATCAGAACCTCGCCGACGCCAGACAAATTTACGGAAAGATAATAAAGAAATCTTGATCTTCGCGGCGCCTTCTTTTGAATCAGCTCTGCAAACCGCCTCCTTTCACTGTCCTTCGGATATCAAAACCTTCTATCCATCTCCAGCTCCGAAGGATAATCCGGGCAATGACGGGCAATTGCTCACATCGGACCGGCGGCTTGAGCCAGGCCGGGCTTTTCCTGGGCCTACGGAGAAAACGGGAAGAACCAGAGCCCATCAGAAACTCAATCGGCAATAACTCGAAAAACCGCGACCGCTCGATCTGACAGGATTCGCGGCTCGCGCGAAACCTTCGGTTGGTGGAAATTCTTTGCGCACCAACGTTAGCGATTGTCTTTTTCGTTTCATTCCAATAGCCTCATATTCATGGACGCGCCGTGTTGTGAGAAATACCTTGCTCGCAGTAAAGCTCGTTGGCGCCATGAAGCGCTTCGGTCAGAGTAAAACTCTAAGCTTGATATTTAGCGCGGCAGCTCTCTGCGGGTCGCTGCTCACCTGTGCAGAGACCGCTCACGCCGCTTGCCGCGATCCGGATGTCGCGCACCGTGGCGTTGGCTCCCTCGCTCATGCCGCGAGTGTTGATGCGACGATTCAATATTTCGGTCACAATTTTTTTCTGATCACCACCAGCAAGGGGACTCGGATTGTAACCGATCCTCTGGGACCCGGTTGGTATCCGACCCCAAACATCGTCGGCGACATCGTCACGGTGGGAAAAGAGCAGTTCAATCACAACGCCGTGCAGATCGTCAGGGGCAATCCCGTGATTCTGCGCGGGCTCAAAGACTTCGGCGCCGGTTGGAACACGGTGAGCATGAGTTTCAAGGACACGTATATTTATAACGTGCCGATCCATCAAAATGCCGAATTCATCGAAGGGATCCAGGGCTCGGCCTTCGTCTTCGACTTGGGCACCCTGTGCATCGCTCATCTCGGCGACCTAAGCCAGAAGCTCAACGAGCAACAGCTCAAAGCCTTTGGCAAGATCGACGTCGCCCTCACACCCATCGGCGGTGGTCGCACCATGGGGCCGGACCTGGCGCGGGAAGTCTTAGCGCAGCTCAAACCAAAGATCGCGATCCCGATGCATTACCGCGACAGCTCCTACCTGGTGAGACAATTTACCGCGGGAATGAAAGCACAGTTTTTAAAAGGCGACACGCTGGCGGTAAGCAAAGACGGCCTGCCGGCGTCGCTGGAGATCCGCGTCCTGCAACATCACGGCATCGGTGTCATGGAATAAATTCTATCGATTGCGGTTGGCCGCGGCCGATTGGTTACGTTTTCGCGCGACCCCGCTTCGTCGATTTCCCCAGGGCAATCAAAAACATCACGCTTTTGCCGACCGCATGCGGCGAGAAAAACTCGCTGACGTCGTCATCGAAGAACGTCAGCCCGGAAGCGCCGAGGCGATGGGCGTAGGCTCCAAGGTAAAGTTTGCCGCCCATGATTGCGGCCTCGAGTTGGGCGACGCGGTAACCACGATTGCCGTAGCGCTCGAGAGCATGATGGAGATCCACCAGAAAATAAATGTTGACGCTGGAATCCGCCGGGATCTCCTGCCCCAAACCGAGTTGGCCCGCCTCGCTGCGAAAGGCGCCCGCTTTTAATAATTCCAGGGCGCGCTCCCGGCACCGGTAAAAGTAAGCGCCGGGGGGCAGGCCGTCGACCGCGTGGACAATCAGATAAATGTCGTTCAGGGGAGCTTCCGTCGGGCTCAGAAAATCTGTCTCGACGCCGCGCGTGGCGCGGTCGATCATCGTCGAGAGCTGCGCCACAGTGATCGCTTCGCGGGAAAATTCGCGCGTCGAACCGCGCCGGACGATAACCTCTTCAACCGTATCCTGGGGCAGCTCTTCGTCAGCCATGAGTTGAAATGGAAATACCCGCGCATCTCCTCCCTTATCCTTTACCCTTCGGGCTTCCGCCTTTCCCGCTCTCTCGCGCCAAGCCTTGACTTCCTGTTCGCTTTCCAAAGACGACGCCTCGTGCATTTCTCGCAGCGCCGGGTAATCGACTTCTGCTTTCGACAGCGGTGTCGTTTCCAACACCAGCGGCGCGAGCGCCGGAGACTGACCGATCCTCCTTGCCGATGTTTGGCCCAGCGCCACCAAGGACAGCGACGCCTCGCGCTCCGTGTCCAAGGCCAAAAGCCGATTCACGTCCGCATCGACGAAACCCAGGATTAACTTCGCCGGGATCTTCCGAGCAGCCGCGGCGGCCACAAGATTGGCGAGTAACGTGCCGTTGTCCCAATAACAGTGGCGATAAGCGCGCGCCTGGTATTTCCAGGCATTGCGCCAGAACGTGGACGCGCTGAGGATTGCGCAGGGCGCATTGACGATCGCGGGCTCTTCGCCGCTCGCGCTGGCGAGAAATGAACGAAAGTCGCCGGCGCGTAATCGGCGCAGCGCGAAATCTTGCGGGCTGAATTGGTAGACTCCCGCTTCCAGATCAGCAAGATCACCACAGACGAGATAGAGATCGATGTGGTAAAGCGCACCCGTGCAGGCCGCGGCGCGAAAAAGGATTTCACCGCCTGGATAACTGCGCCGCCTGGTGATGCCGGCGGCAAGGAAAAATATCTCAGCAAGACTCTGGCTCGTGGGAATAATCGGCTGCCCGGTGTCCGCGCTCCGGGCCGATATCGCCGTCAGCGCGGGCACGCCCGAAGCCGAGAGATGTTGAACCAGCGGGATCGGCTCCAGCTGGGGATAGATCTTGAACGGCAAGGGCTGGTTTTCCCAATCGAGATAATGCGCATTTCTTCGGACGCTCTCATACGAATGCTTGGTGCCGTTGTGATAAGCCCACGCGGCACCGATTTCCCGGTTTTTCATAGCTCTTAACGACTTTTATCAAGTACGCATGCTCGCCGCCAGCTAATTCAGGCAACAGGGTCCGGTTCCTTCGGTCGGGGTCGGCGCCGCGCTATTTTAAAAATGGCTCATGCCGCGCTATAATTCCTTTGCTAGCATGGAACCGCCTCAACGACGATGAAAAAGCTTCTCGTCCTCCAGCATGTCGCCCACGAGCTGCTGGGAACTCTTAACCCCCTCCTAAAGCGGTCCGGATTCCGCATCCGCTACGTCAACTTCGCGCGCCATCCCGACGTGCAACCAGGCCTGGATGGATATGACGGCTTGGTGGTCCTGGGCGGGCCGATGAGCGTCAACGACGCCGATCGGCTGCCGCATCTCATCATCGAGATGAAGTTGATTGAAAAAGCCTTGGAGAAAAATCTCCCCGTGTTGGGAATTTGCCTGGGCGCGCAATTGATCGCCAAAACGCTGGGCGCGGCCGTCTATCCAATTAGAGAAAAGGAGATCGGCTGGTACGATGTATCGCCGACGGACCATGCACAAAGCGATCCTCTTTTGACCGCCTTCGCGGCGACCGAGAAGATATTTCAGTGGCACGGCGAAACCTTCGACATCCCTCGAAGTACGCGCCATTTGGCTTTCTCTTCCTTATGCGCCAATCAAGCGTTTCGTTACGGCAATAACGTCTATGGTTTTCAGTTCCATCTCGAAGTCGACGAAGCGATGATCCATCGCTGGCTACGGGTAACGGAAAACAGGCGTGAAATAGCCGCCCTCGGCGGAACCACGACTCCAGAGCACATTCACCGCGAAACGCCGGAATATATCGGCCGCCTGCAGCAGTTAAGCGAGCATGTATTCGGGGAATTTATCAGCCTGTTCGGCATGAAAAACAAATTCTTGCAACTGCCATCGCGCTAAGCACTCATTTCAACTTGAAAAACCAACCGCCCTCGGCTACCCTCTGCCGACGCAAACGGGGCAAACGCTTATGGAATGGTGGACTTGGATCCTACTGGGCCTGGTGCTGGTCTTGGCCGAAGTGGTCACGCCAGGAGGTTTTTATATTCTTTTTTTCGGTGTCGGCGCCGTCATCGTGGGTATCCTATCCGGCCTGGGCATAGCCGGCCCGTCGTGGCTTCAAATCGTTCTATTTCCAGCGCTTTCGGTGCTATCCCTCTGGCTGTTCCGCGAAAAATTGCTGCGCTTGACCCAGGACGGGCCGCGCCATGACGTCGACAGCCTGATCGGCGAAACCGCGGTGGCCGTCGACGAGATCGGCGTCAATGCCATGGGCAAGGCCGAAATGCGCGGCACATCGTGGAACGCCCGCAACGTCGGCGCTAAGCCGCTGGTGCGCGGCGAGCGCTGCAAGGTCGATCGGGTCGAAGGTCTCACAATCTTTGTGCGTGCCGAGCAGAACTGAAACGGAGAACATCATGGGTGGATTCATCGTCGTTATCGCGCTCGCCTTGCTCGTCATCGTCATCATCGCCAAGACGGCCGTCGTCGTGCCGCAGCAGAGCGCTTACGTGGTCGAACGCCTGGGCAAATTCAGCGGCTCGCTGAGCGCCGGCTTTCACATTCTCGTGCCGTTTCTCGACGTGGTGCGCTACCGACATTCGCTGAAGGAGCAAGCGATCGATATTCCACCGCAGGTTTGCATTACCCGCGACAACGTCCAGGTAGCAGTCGACGGCGTGCTTTACTTGAAGGTGATGAATCCCGAGCGCGCCTCCTATGGCATCGGCGATTATACGTTCGGCATCACCCAGCTGGCGCAAACGACGCTGCGCAGCGAACTCGGCAAGATCGAGCTCGACCGCACCTTCGAGGAGCGCACCAACATCAACACCCAGGTGGTAAGCGAACTGGACAAGGCTTCGGAACCCTGGGGCATCAAAGTGATGCGCTACGAGATCAAAAACATCACGCCGCCCCAAGACATTCTCGCCGCCATGGAAAAACAAATGCGTGCCGAGCGAGAGAAGCGGGCGTTGATTTTGACTTCCGAGGGCCAGCGGGACGCGGCGATCAACACCGCCGAGGGCGAGAAGCAGCAGGCGATCAAAGCCTCGGAAGGAAAAAAACAGCAGCATATCAACGAAGCCGAAGGCGAAGCCGCGGCGATCCTCGCCATCGCCGATGCCACGGCCGCCGGCATCCGCAAGGTCGCCGAGGCGATCCAGCAACCCGGAGGCTTCGAGGCGGTGCAGCTACGCGTCGCGGAAAACTATCTCATAGAATTCGGCAAGCTGGCGCAAAAGGGCAACACGTTGATCTTGCCTGCGACCCTGAGCGACGTCGGCTCGATGATCTCCCTGGCGATGAACGTAATCAAGCAGCAAGGGAGCGGCGCGGCGGGCCATACCGAAAGCTAAACGCCGCGGCGGAGTCTTGGGGCACCGGCACACTCCAACGGCGGATGACGCCGAGAGCTAAAGCCTCGACTGTGTGATCCGATACTCCCGCACATGCGGGAAGCGCAAGACGAGCAATCCAACGATAAAGAGAATAACCAAGGCGCCGGCGCTGGCGGCGAATTCAGTGCCGATCGCGGCGGCGAGGGCGCCGGCCTGAAACTGGCCAAGCTGCGGTCCGCTGTTGGTGAAGATGCTGTTGATCGACGCCATACGGCCGCGCAAGTCGTCGGGCGTACTGAGCTGGTTGATGGTCGCGCGCAGGATCGCGCTGATGGTATCGCCGATGCCGGAACCGACCAACAACAACACGGACAGCCAGAATATATGCGAATTGGCGAACAGCAACAGACAGGCGCCGTAGATCGCCACACCGAAAAGGATCCAGCGCCCCGCCCGCCGTATCGGCCCCCACAGGCTAAACCCCACCGCGCCGAGCAACGCACCCACCGCGCTGGCGGCATATAAGACACCAAGACCCTGCGGCCCTACGGCCAGGATGTCGCGCGCGTAGATCGGAAACAAGGAACGCACGGTGCCGAAGATATTAGCGCCGAAGTCCATCATCAAGAATGGAAAGATCACCGCGTGGCGCCAGACGAAATGAAAGCCGGCGCGCAGCGAGTCGAGCGTGATCGTGCGCCAGCCGCCGCGCTGGGGCAACTCGGTGCGAATGAACACCAGCGCGCCGAGCATGATGAGCCAGGAAATCGCGTCGACGGTGTAGCAAACACTGGGGCCGGCGAATGCCAACACCAGGCCGGCGATCGACGGGCCGGCAATGGTTGCGATTTGTCGCTGCGTGCTCGAAATTGCCAGCGCGCGCGATAAATCCTCGGTTGGCACAAGGTTAGTGACAATGGCCTGGCGCGACGGCGATTCCAAAGAGCTAAACAACGCGAGAAACACGGTCACGCCGTAGAGCGTGAAGGGGGTGACCCGCCCGGAGAGGGTCAACAGAGCGAGTGTCCCGGAAACAAAAAACAGGCTCGCCTGGGTGACCATCATCAGCTTGCGCCGGTTCATCGCGTCGGCAAGGAGCCCGCCGAACACAAGAATGATCATCTGCGGCACAGCGCGCACCAGGCCAATCAAACCGATTTGCAGTGGCGAATTGGTCAGCTCATAAATCTGCCAGGCCATCGCAACTTGAGTGAATTGGCTGCCGACGCTCGACAGGAGCAATCCTGTCCAGAACAGACGAAAGTCGCGATGGCGTAGCGGCGAAAGAAGTCGGTTTCGGTTCATGACGGGAGCGCTGGGTATTTGATCGCCTGAGTTCCATCGCTTCCATTCAAACGATTTGAACGGCTTGCACTTTTTGAACGACTAGAATGAATCATTTTATTTTTGACACGTCGGGCAGTAAAACGCGCTGCGATTGCCGATCGTCACGCGCTTCACTTCGCTCGGGCAAATCCGGCAGCGCTCCCCGTCGCGATCGTAAACGCGCAGATGGTTCTGAAATTCTCCGGTCTTGTCGTCTGCGTCGCGATAATCGGAAAACGACGTGCCGCACCACTGGATCGCGTCGCGGAGCAACGCCGGAATTGTCCGCGCGATCGCGTCCACCTGTTTACGCGTCAGACGATGGGCGCGCACGGTAGGCTTGATGCCGGTCAACGCGAGAATCTCGTTGGCGTAAATATTGCCGAGCCCGGCGATGATCTGCTGATCGAGCAGGAAATCGCGGATACGCCGAACCGAGGCGCGCGTAAAGCGATACAGGTACTCGCCGGTGAGAGCAGCGTCGAAAGGATCCAAACCGACATGCTGGAATTGCGGCAGGTCGGACAAAGCTTTTTTCTGCGCCACCAGCGACAAGCCGAAACGGCGCGGGTCATGGTAGCGCAACTCCGTGCCGTTGTCGAAATCGACCAGGATGTGATCATGCTTGCGACGCCCCGTCTCCGGCGCGACACAGATCAGTTTGCCCGACATACCGAGGTGAAATACCCAAACCGTATCCTCCGACAGATTGATCAAAATATATTTGGCCCGCCGGGTGATCGCATCGATGCGCTTTCCCGCCAGCGCGGTCAATTGTTTCGTGTCCACTGGCACGCGCAGGCGCGGTTCCAGCACCCGGACGCGCCGGATGGTTCGGCCCAGCAGATGCGGTCGCAGGCTGCGGCAAACCGTTTCGACCTCGGGTAGCTCGGGCATGGGACTTTATGGCCGAAAATCAGTCGTCAGTAGCCAGCAAGGATTGATTTTGCGCGGCACGCGCGAGCTTAATGAATTCATCGACGCTGAGCGTTTCGCCGCGCCGCTGCGGGTCGATGTTTTGGGCGCGCAGAAAATCTTCACCCTTCCCTCGCTTCCCTTTAAAGCAGCCTCTCAGAGCGTTGCCGAGGGTCTTGCGCCGCTGGCCGAAGGCGGCGCGCACCAGGGCGCGCAAGGCAGTCAGTTCATCGGCAGCGACGCGCGGCTCGGCGAACAGCTCGACTTTCAACACCGTCGAGCGCACTTTGGGGCGCGGATAGAAGGCCTCGGGCGACACCGAAACCTTCTCGACGACGCGCCCATGCATCTGGCACCAGATCGACAGCGCACCGTAGTCTTTTCCGCCCGGCGCGCCGGCGATACGGTCCGCCACTTCCTTTTGCACCATCAAAACCAGAGTGGAAAAGTACTCGCGCCACTCGAAGATCTTGAACAGCACCGGCGTCGAGATGCTGTAGGGCAGATTGGCGGCAAGCTTGAATTTACTCCTGGGCAGGATTGCCCCCAACGGCGCTTCCAGGATATCCGCCTCGATTAAATGAAGCTTCGGATTCGCCGCCCATCCGCTCCGTCGCAATCGCTCGACCAGCGACCGATCGACTTCTACCGCATAAACTTGAGCCGCCCGTTCGAGCAAACGGCGGGTTAAAAAACCCAAGCCCGGGCCAATCTCGACGACCGCGTCGTCCTGGCGGAGATCGAGCAGGCGGAGGATCGTGTCGATTACCCGCTCGTGAATCAAGAAATTCTGCCCCAGGCTTTTTTTAGGGCGGAAGTCCGTCTCGCGCAACGCTGCGCGAACCTCTTCATAGAGGGTCATCGCGAGCCCTTGAACTTTTGAACCTTGAACGTTGAAAATCTTTTTAGAGCGTCAAGTCGGCATCGGCGTTGAGGCGAAAATCGTCGTGCCGTCCCCGTATCAGCCAATGATAACCGGTGAGAGCGATCATCGCGCCGTTGTCCGTGCAAAACTTCGGCGCCGGAAAGTACGCTTCCATTCCCACCGCATCCGCCTCCTCCTTCATCTTCGCGCGCAATCGGCTGTTGGCAGCAACGCCGCCGGAAAGCACGATGCGCTGAACGCCGTTTGCACTTGCAGCCTTGATCGTCGGGCGCACCAGCATTTCCGTGACCGCCTCCTGAAAGCTCGCCGCGATGTCCGCCTGTCGAGCTTGAGTTTCCGATTCCGGCAGCGACTTGAGAAAATGCCACACGGCGGTCTTGATCCCGCTAAAGCTGAACTCATAGGGACTGTCTTTCATCCGGGCGCGCGGGAAACGAATCGCCTTGGCATCGCCACTTTGCGCCAGACGATCGATGATCCTCCCGCCAGGATAACCAAGCCCCATCATCTTGGCGACCTTATCGAAAGCCTCACCCGCGGCATCGTCGCGGGTGCCGCCGAGGTGGACGTAATCGCCCACCCCCCTGACGCAATAGAGCAGCGTGTGCCCGCCCGACGCCAACAACGCAATATATGGAAACGGTACCTCATGCTCGAGATGAATGGCCAGCAGATGAGCCTCCAAATGGTTCACGCCGACATAGGGAATGCCCGAGCGAAATGACATGCCCTTGACCAGGGAAAGACCGACCAGTAAAGAGCCGACCAATCCAGGACCGTAGGTTACGGCAATGCCGCCGAGGTCGTCGAGTTTCGCTCCCGCCTGACGCAGCGCGCCGTCGACGATCGGCATGATGTTCTGGATATGTTGACGCGACGCCAGCTCGGGAACCACGCCGCCATACGGCCCATGCACTTGATCTTGCGACGAGACCACATTGGCAAGAATCGTTCGCCCGTCTTGCAGCACTGCGGCGGCGGTGTCGTCGCAGGAAGTTTCAACGCCGAGAACTAACATGGGAAAAATTTCTTTACCTGGCAGCCGAGGGAGATTCGCCTTGCAACCGCGACAAGCCGTCCGCGGCCGTGCGATTGCCGGAATTTATTTTTAAAGCTTGCAAATAACTTTCCTCGGCGCGCTGTGATTGCCCCAGCGCGCGATAATTTTCACCGCGTAGCGCGTGCACTTCAGCGAGCCAGAACGGTTCGCCGCCCAACCGCGCCTGAGCGACATCGAGAAAATTGAGTGACTCCCGGTAATGGCCGAGACGAAATTGCGCCTTGGCCAAATAATAATAGCCGTAAGGATTGGTCGAATCGACCACAATCGTGCGTTCCAAACGAGCCAGCGCCTTGGCCGGCTCGCCGGCGTCGAGCAGTTTGCTGCCTTCGTCGGTCAGGCGTAAAGAAGCGGCGCGCTGGGGCGTGACGCCTGGCGTAATTTTGGCGAGCAATGAACTGTCGTCCGGCAGCGGCGGCGAACTGGGCTCCGGCACCGCTGGAGCCTCACCCGCGCGGGCCTGGCGTGCCGGCTCCTTTGACTCCCTTGCCGCTGAGTAAGGCGGCGAGGCTTCGGATTTGAGATCTTGCTCGCGAATTTTCTGGTCCTGTGGCAGCTGCTCCCTGGCGCGATCTTGCGAGGTCGGCGGATAGACCGGAGCGGGCGCAGGCGACGGGATTCGCGACGCCGGCGGAACGTCGTTCCGAGGGTAGACCGGGCGATACGGCCGCTGCGGCGCACAACCGCCCCCAGTCAGTGTCAAAGCAACGAGAAGAGCGAAAAAATTATCGCGGTGAAAAAACCGGCTCATCGCCATCATAGCGCGTCACGGATCTGGCGCGGCGGGGTCCCGGCGGGCGGACAGGGAACACCGCCAACTTCGCTGTCCTGCCCGGCAGGCGGACACTTGCCCGCACCATCCTCTTCGCTATCGGACGGGAGTTCGGGACTGATGAAGTCAGTGACCGGCATACTTGCCGTCGCACTTTTCATGAACTCGGTCCAAATGGGCAGCGCAGCTTCTGCGCCCGATAGGTTCAGCTTACTCTGACCGTCGAACCCAACCCAGACAACGGCGAGAAGATCCGGCGTGTAACCGACAAACCAGGCGTCTTTGTAATCATTGGTCGTGCCGGTCTTTCCCGCGGCCGGGCGAGTGAAGCCCATGCGCCGCGCGGCCACAGCGGTGCCGCGATCGAGAACACCCTTCAACAGGTAATTCATCATGTAGGCAAGCTGCGGATTGATCACCTGCTCGACGCGCACGTCGCGTTTTTCCAAAGGTTTGCCGCTCTGGTCCATTACCAACTTGACCGCCAGCGGCCGCGTGCGCACGCCGCCGTTGGCGAGGGTAGAATAGGCCACGGCAACTTCCAATGGCGTGACCTCGGCGGAGCCTAGGGCAAGCGAAGGCACCGCCGGAAGCGGGCTCTGGATACCCAACCGATGGGCGACTTCGCGCACGTGCCGAATACCGACATCTTGCGCTACCCGTCCCGTCGCCGAATTGAGCGAGTTTTCCAGCGCGCGGCGAAATGTCACTGCGCCGAAATATTCGTTGTTATAATTGCTCGGTTGCCACTCTTGGCCGTCATAGTCCCAAGTGAACTGGCTGTCGTTGACGACTGTATCCGGGGTGTAGCGGGTACCGCTCTGTCCGCCGAACATCAGCGCCGCCAGGTAAACGAAAGGTTTAAAAACCGATCCCGGTTGGCGCCGTGCTTGAAATACCCGGTTAAACTGCGACTTCTGATAATTCCTGCCGCCGACCATCGCTTTGATCTCGCCGGTCTGTGGCCGAAGCACAATGATCGCACCTTCCAGACTGTCGTCATTGCCCTTGCGGCGCAAGGCTGGGTGAGTCTCTTCAAGTTTTTTCAACCCCTCCACCAGGGCGTGTTCAGCCTTACGCTGCAACTGCAGATCGAGACTGCTGAAAATCCGCAGGCCGTCTTTGGTCAGGATCGCGTTGGAATAGTTCTCATCGAGCTCGCGCCGCAAGTAATCGACGTAAAACGGCGCGTCGTTGGTCACCTTGACCAGCGCCCGCTGCGGCAACCTTTCGGCGAGCGCCGTTTCGTATTGCCTGCGGGTGATGATCCGGTCGTCCAGCATCTTGCCCAAGACGACATCGCGCCGCTTGGTCGCCGCCTCCGTGCTGCGGTACGGCGACAGCCGGTTCGGCGCGCGAATCAATCCCGCCAGGAGCGCCGCTTCGCCCACTGTCAAATCGCTCAGCGGCTTTGAGAAATAAAACTGCGCTGCTTCCCAAACACCGAAAATTCCCTGCGACCCTCTTTGCCCGAGATAAATTTCATTAAGGTAATTTTCCAGAATCGTTTCTTTGGAGTATTTACGTTCGGCGATCAACGCCATAATGGCCTCAGGAATTTTGCGGCTGAGAGTTCGCTCATCGCTGAGAAAGAAGTTCTTCATCAGCTGCTGGGTGAGCGTGCTGCCGCCCTGCTGAAAGCTCATCGTGCGCAGGTTGACCCACATCGCCCGGAGGATGCCGATCGGGTCAACTCCGTGGTGGCTAAAGAAGCGCTCGTCCTCGGTCGCCAAGATCGCTTTGACTAAAATCGGTGGCACTTCCGCCAGCTTGACAACCTTGCGCTCCTTCCAAATCCGCTCGTAAAGACCGGTTACGAGTTCCGGTTCGAGTTCGAGGTCAAATACCTCCTTGCCGGTGGCGAGATTTTCGATCCGCGTCACGGTCGAGCCTTGCAACGACAAGCGCACAGGCACGCCCTCGCGGTGCTCTGTCGGATAATCGAAATCGTGGAGATAAATATCCACCAACCCTTGCGATTTTTGGATGCGATACTCGCCTTTTGTTTTGGGCGCGCTCGCGCTTTCGTAATAGCCCAGCCGGCGCAGCTTTTCGGTCAGGTCGTCGAGTCGCAGATTGATACCGACATAAAGTAGGTAACTGTCGGAGTAAATTTTAGATGGGAAAACCCACTTCCGACCTTCGAATTTTTCGGTGACCGTATCCTCGAGCTGCTTTAAATACCACGCGCCAAAGACCAAGCCGCTCGATGTGATGACAAGAAGGGTAACTAAGACGATGCTAAAAATCCGCAGTTTGGAATGCTTCAAACCCAACGCCTCAAACGTATATTAAGTGTCGCGCAGATTGGCCGTAAAAGCAACGAAACGAAGCCGAAGCCTTGGGCTATCTGCCTCGTTTCGTTGCGCGAACGACGATCGGCAGAATCGTCAGGGCTGGGGCTTGAGAGCGAGGAACAACGTGCTTTCACCGCGCCGCACCAAAAAGAGCACGCCTCGGCCTTTTCGCACTCCGGCCACGGCTTTTTTGTAGTCGTCGAGGTTGCGCACTGGCTTGCGGTCGACTTCCACGATAATATCGCCCCGGCGAATCCCGGATTCGTCGGCGGCGCTTCCCGGTTCGACAGCGGTAACCACGACACCTTCAGCCCTCTCCACGCCGAGGCTTTCAGCCATTTGGGGCGTGAGCCGCTGGACGGTTAGACCAAGTTCGCCTTTCTCGGGAGCGGTGGCGACAACCTCTTCATCTTTGAGCTCGCCTACGGCCACGTTGAGAACGATTTCCTTCTTGTCGCGCAACACCCGCATGCGAACTTTCTTGTCCACCGCAGTGCGCGCGACGATTATCGGCAGATCGCCCGAGTCTTTGACTTGTTTGCCGTCGAACTCGACAATTACGTCGCCGACCTTCACCCCTGCCTTGTCGGCCGGTCCGTCTTTCGATACGTTGGCCACGAGGGCGCCGTAGCCCCTTTCCATGCCGAGACTGTCGGCGATTTCGGGCGTGACCTTTTGGATCAGCACGCCAAGATAACCGCGCACCACTTTGCCCTTGCCGCGGAGTTGCGGCAGCACTTCTTTGACCAAATTGATCGGAATAGCGAAGCCGATGCCGATATTGCCGCCGGTGCGGCTGAAAATCGCCGTGTTGATGCCGATCACTTCACCGCGCAAATTGATCAACGGCCCGCCGGAATTGCCGGGGTTAATCGACGCGTCGGTTTGAATGAAATTATCGTAAGGGCCTTGCCCGATATGCCGGCCTTTGGCGCTGACGATGCCGGACGTAACAGTGCTGTCGAGACCGAAAGGGTTGCCGATCGCAACCACCCACTCGCCGACTTCGAGGCGGTCGGAGTCGCCAAAATTGGCCGCCGGCAGACTGGTCTTCGCGTTGATTTTAATGACGGCGATGTCGGTTTTCGAATCCCGGCCGATGACTTTAGCTTCATACTCTTCGTCGTCGGAAAGCTTGACGACGATCTTGGAAGCATTTTCCACGACATGGTTGTTTGTGAGGATTGAGCCATCGCTGTCGATGATAAAGCCCGACCCAAGGCTGCGCTGGCGCTGCGGGCCGCGCGGCACCGGGCCGCCGAAGAAGCGCCGCCAGAAATCGTTGAATGGGTCCTCTTCACCGAACGGACTGCCGAATTCTTGCGACCCGCGTCCTTCGCTCACCTGCGTGGTCGAAATATTCACGACCAGGGGCTTCATCTTCTTGGCTAGATTCACGAAATCGGGAAGTCCGCTCGAAAGACGGCTGTCGCTATTGCCCGCGTCGCCCACGAGATTGACCGCCCGGCTCGGCGCCAACCAGTCCAAGCTACCGCTGATTCCTAGCCCGACCACAAGCGAGGTCAAGGCAATCAATGCCACCGCCTTCAGACTGACACCGCCACCCCAGATATTCTTCAAACCCATCGACAACTCCTAGCGCTTTCGCACGGCTTCGACGTACTTCATGCGAAGATCGAACAGGATATCTTCCATCAGGCGGTCTTCGCTGGCATTGAGATTGCCCCGCGTCTTGTCTCTAAGCATTGCCAAAATATCGATCATCTGTTTAGCTACCGGCACATCGATCTCGACTTTTTCGCTGGTCGGGTTGGCAATCTCGCCCAAATGCATTAAGGCCTGCGTACTGAGACTGATGACAAATGCCGAAAAGTTGATTTCCGGTAATGGCTCGTGCTCCGCTTGGCCGGCCGACTCGGCTTTCTCACCGCCTGGCTTCGAGGCCTGGGCGCCAGCCGAAGATACCTCCGGCGCATCAGCGCGAGCGTCGCCTGTTTCCGGCGAGAAACGGCGCCGATCTTGAACCGTAAACCCCTTGCCGCCGATTTGTTTTTCGTCTTCGCTAGCCATCTTACGCTTCCCAGACCGACAAGAAAAAAAGCCCAGAAACCGGTCGGGCGCTAAGCACCTGCAGATTTCCAGGCATCGATTCGTACGTTGCAAACGCTATTTTAAGCCACCCGTGGCGACCCTTTGCGTAGCTGCTGGACTGAAAGCAGTCTCTTTGGCTGAATTTCAACAAAATTTCTCGCATCAAACTCTAATCCCTGGCCTGGACCTTGTCAAGGTAATCACCTCTGGCAATGCCGCCAAGACACCGGTTACCTCATTGGGCAGGAGTTCGCGCAGACAGGCGCGGTGGAGGCAGGTTTCCATCGTCGGCTCAGAACATGGGGAACAGGCGATATTTCGCCGCGCAATGGTGATTTTGTCTCCGCGCGGCATCCACTGGCGAACGGCCGAGGGTCCGAAGATCGCAACGGTGCGAACTCCCAGCGCCGCGGCAAGATGGGACATCCCGCTATCGTTGCCCAAATAGACAGTGCACCGAGAAAGCAGCGCGGCGGCGTGGGACAGTCTCAGTTCTTTGGCCACCAAGCAGCTCCGTCGGAGCCGTTCGATCCCGCCTCGTTCTTGCTCGACTGGCCCGACCAACAAAATCACCGTGCCTCCCGTGGCGGCGCGCCACCATTGGGCCGCGCTGAGAAAGAAATCCTCGGGCCAATTTTTCTCCCGCGCGCCGCTTCCCGGCGCGATCGCCAAGACCGGTCGCGAGTCGAGCCCATGGCGCGCCCAGAAATCCTCCCGCCAAAGGATCGCGTCGCAACGCAGCGCGATCGTCGGTTGACATGGCGAACCGTCACCGCGATTCAAACAGCTGAGGTAATAGTCCGTCTGGTGGCCCTGAGGTGCCGCTGGACTAAACGGAAAGAGCTGCGCCCGACCGGCGGCGAGCGCTTGCAGGCGCGCAACGAATCCCTCGTTTCCGCTGCCGAACCATGAATAAACCGCGTCATAGGCGCCGAAAAAACTTTTTAAACTTTCGTCTTCCACTGATTCGCTTGTGAACAATTTGCCGATCTCGGGCCGCTCCAGCGACTGCACTGCGACGCCTTCAGGGACGATATCGGCGAACTGGCTCTGCGCGAAAAGATCGAGCGACGCGCGTTCCGCGAGCGCGCGCAAGGCCGGCAGAAAACAGATAAAATCGCCGAGCGCGCCCGGAAATAGGACACAAGTGCGCGCGTCTTCCCGCGCGGCGGTGTCAGTCGGTTTTGATTTCATTGACATTGGCGAGCGTAGAATATAGCATCGAACAGACATCAATTCGAATTTCACACCTTTCAAGAAAGACGAGCTAAATTGTGGCAAGCTTGAATGGCGCCCGATCCGTTCTGGATCTTATCGGCTCCACCCCAGTGATTAAACTGCGAATACTCCCTGGAAAAGACGACGCCGAAGTTTGGGCGAAAATGGAGTCTTTCAATCCGGGCGGCTCGGTCAAGGACCGAATCTGCCTGAACATGATCGAAACCGCGGAGCGCCAAGGCAAGCTAAAACCTGGCTCGACGATCGTAGAGCCCACGAGCGGTAACACGGGCATCGGTTTGGCTCTGATCGCGGCAGTCAAAGGCTATCGGCTAGTTTTGACCATGCCTGACACGATGAGCGAGGAACGGCGCAGCCTGTTAAGCGCCTACGGCGCGCGCCTCATCCTCACCGCGGACACCAAGGGGATGGGCGGCGCGATTCACAAGGCGGAAGAGTTGCTGCAGGAACATGACGATTACTTCATGCCACAACAGTTCAACAATCCCGCCAATCCGGAAATGCACCGCAGGACTACTGCGGTCGAATTGTTGAAGCAGTTCAAGCGCATCGATGCATTCGTCGCCGGGGTCGGCACCGGCGGAACGATTACCGGCGTCGGTGAACTTTTGAAGGAAAAAATGAAAGGTGTGCGCATCTGCGCTGTGGAGCCCGGCGCGTCGCCGGTAATTTCGGGAGGCGAACCGGGCTTCCACAAAATCCAGGGGATCGGCGCCGGTTTCATTCCTGCGGTCCTCAACCGGCAAATTCTCGACGAAGTAATCACCGTGAGCGACCAAGAAGCGACGGCTTACACGCGCCGACTGGCAGCCGAAGAGGGCCTCTTAGTGGGAATCTCCTCCGGGGCGGCGTGCTGCGCCGCCCTAAAAGTCGCAAAGAAGCTGGGCAAGGGGCATGTAGTGGTGACGATTTTTGCCGACAAAGGCGAGCACTACCTGAGCACCGATCTCTTTAGCGACAGGCGATGGACGCAAAGTTCGAACAATTAACCAGCAGCTTGAGCGAGAATAACGAGCTGCTGGTGGCTTTTTCCGCCGGCGTCGATTCAACTTTTCTGCTCAAGGCAGCGCATTTGGCGCTCGGCGATAGGGCCATTGCCCTTACCGCGTCTTCGCCCTCCGTGCCGCCCGGCGAACTCGACGCCGCCAAAGCGTTTGCCGCGAGTCTCGGCTGCCGCCATCTCATTCTCGACTCGCACGAACTGGACAATCCATCGTACTCGCAAAATCCCACCAATCGCTGCTTTTTTTGCAAAGATGAGCTGTATCGGATTTGTCGCGCCGAGGCCGACAAGCTCGGCATCGCCACCGTGGTCGACGGCACGAACTTGGACGATCTGCAGGATCATCGGCCGGGACTGCAAGCGGCAAACCAATGGCGCGTGCGCCATCCCCTGGTGGATGCAGAGATGACCAAAGCCGACATCCGCCGTTACAGTCGAGAGCTCAATTTGCCGACTTGGGACAAGCCATCAAGCCCCTGCCTGTCCTCGCGGTTTCCCTACGGCACGGCAATTAATTTCGCTCGGCTCCAGCAGATCGGCAGCTGCGAAGTCTTCCTGAAGGAGCTGTGTTTCCGTGAATTCCGCGTGCGCTATCATGGCGATCTGGCGCGCATCGAAATCTCTCACAACGAGATTGACCGGCTCTTCGAGAAAGGCATCAGAGACGCGATCGTGAAAAAATTCAAGGAGCTGGGTTTCCGCTACGTCAGTGTGGATCTGCAGGGCTTTCGCAGCGGCAGCCTGAACGAGGGCCTGAAAAAAGCCGCCATCTAGGAAATTCTACCTTCGCGGATCAAAGTTTCGGCGAGCCAAATATCTTCAGGCAAGGTGATTTTAAAGTTGTTTCGTTCCCCTTCAAGAACGTAGACGGGTTCTCCAACGCGCTCCACGACCGTCGCATCGTCGGTTGCTTGCGCACCCTCGCGCTCCGCTCGCTCGTGCGCCGCGACAATCAATTCTCGTCGGAACGCCTGAGGCGTTTGTATTTCCCATAAGCCGCTACGCTCGGGGGTAGCTTGAATCAAACCATTCGCCGAGACGATCTTGATGGTATCGCGCACGGGCAGACCGGCGACGACGGCGCCTTTTTCCGCCGCGGCCTCGACACACCGATCAATCAGCGCAGCGGAAGCGAAGGGACGGGCGCCGTCATGAATGACCACGATATCGCTGTCGGACTCGACCCGTTCGAGACCGCGCTTTGCCGACTGCTGGCGGGTTGCGCCGCCGCTCTGCAAACTCCAGCGCCGGTCTCGAAGCTCAACATCGCCGCGCAGCATAGCCTCACAGCGGGCAAACTCACCAGCGGCAATGACCAAAACGACGTTATCGATCGTCCGCGCAGAGAAAATGCGATCCAAAGTCCGTAACACCAGTGGCCGACCGGCGATGGGTAGGTAGGCTTTGGAAATTTCTCCGCCCATACGGCGGCCTTTGCCAGCGGCAAGGATGATAGCGGTTACTCGCATGGGTTATTCAAAATAAAAAAGCCGAGAGTGACGCTCCCGGCTTTTTTCACGTTCAAGCGCAATGGACGAATCTCAATGGGTAAAGATATGGCGCAGTTCCTCCATGATCTTCTCTTCGGAATGGGAGCGCGCGATGGAAAGTTCCTTGACCAAAAGGTTCCGCGCCGTGTCGAGCATTTTCCTTTCACCGAAGGAAAGCTCCTTGTCGCCCTTGAGGACAAAAAGATCCCGTAAAACTTTTGCGATTTCCAGGATGGAACCGGTCTTAATCTTCTCGGTATATTCCCGATAGCGACGGTTCCATGTCTGTTGGTCCGTTTCGACTTTCTTTTGGCGCAGCACTTTGTAGACTTTCGTCACCATGGCGCGGTCGATAATTTTTCGCAATCCCACGGATTCAACGTTGTCGATCGGAATCATGATCTTCATGTCGGTCTCGAGAATTCGCAGCATATAAAATTTTTTCTCGGTGCCAGAGATGACATGGGATCGTATCGCTTCAATCTCGCCGACCCCGTGGGCCGGATAAACTACCTTCTCGCCGACTTTAAACATAGAAATTCCCTCCTAAATCGAAACTGTCGCCCGTTTTAGCAAATCTGAACGGCTGTCGATGGAAATTAAGGAAATGTGGAAGGTCGTACGAGAAGGGCTGTTGGAAGGTTGAACGGATGGACGGCAGATTAGTCAGCGGCTGGCTTTGGGGCGTATCAATCATTCCGCTCTCGTTCATCCGATGCTGGAAACCTTCAAAAAAATTAGCGGTCAAAAAGCAGACCGCTAAATTCGCTTAACTAACTTTTAATATATACAACAGACGGGCAGAGGCCGTCAAGGGAACGTGATTAGGGGAAGATAATTACGGATTCTATAGATGTTTCAATTGATTAAACATAAAATATTAAGCCCTGCTTAGTACGTTTTTTAGCTTTGAAGCTCAACTCACGCTGTTTAACTCAAGTGTCATCGCTAGGGCATCTTCGCCGTTATCCGAATAATAACCCTTGCGAATTCCGGTTGTCTTAAATCCGAGCGCTTCATAAAGCTTTTGAGCCGGGAAGTTAGAACGGCGTACTTCAAGTAAAACTCGATATATGGCGCGCCGCCTCGCTTCCCCCACCACGCGGCTCAAAAGCATGCGTGCAATACCGCGGCGCCGATAGCCGACGTGCACCGCGATGTTGTGGACATCGATAGCCCCCGGCAATAACCAGAAGAGAACGTACCCGATGATCTTGCCATCGGACTCAGCAAGAACCGAACGAGCACAGGCAACCTGCAGTTCTTGGCGAAAAAAGTTGACACTCCAGGGCACGGGGAACGAGTTCCTTTCGATAACCATGATGTCATCTAAGTCGGCGACGGTTATCGGCCGAAATCGCAAGCCATCCTCGAAAGCGAAAGAGCCACAGGTGATAGCATTCGCCTGTGGCTCTTCGGTGAGATTCGATCTTGGTTTCGTGTCGTGAGCGATCGCCATTCTCCGTGGAAGAATCACCCTTTCGCGACCAGAACCTCGAGAACCTTATTCTCAAAGCGATGTGAAAACCCGACGCTTTTCTCGCGTAAGGGAATAACCGTGACAAATTCAGGCGGAAACGCGCCTACGCTGGAAGAGATTTTCCGGACCCTCTCATCCGTGCATTTGCCTTTTATAACCAGCTGCCCGTCCGGTAAAGCGAGCTCGTAATCGTAATCCGGCATTTCATCCGGCAATTGCCGGCGGTTCGGAATGCCGATATCCGGCGTCCATCGCGGGAATTCCATTCGGACCAGATAAGCGCCGCCGCGGTCTTCCACTGTATAGACATTGCCGTAGCGCCGTTCGCGTTCGAGCTTGTCGACAAACCCTTTTGAATAAAAACCGTCCACCGGGATCGGAATATCTCGGACCAAGTCGGTATATTTTGCCAACAGCGAATCGGCGATTATTCCCAGTGGCGCGCCATAAAAAGACGGAAGAAATTTCATTTCTTCGGTTGGCTTTAGTCCAAAAATTCCATCCTTTAGACGAACGATGCCTTCCGCCGCGGCGAGCACCAGCCCGATGAGAATATATTTATTGATATCCTGGGTGAAAATAATCGCCGGGCCATGAACCACCGCTGCAATCGCCATGCAGGCAAGAGGATAAAGGACGGCATTATGCGCGATGTTGACCGCCGTGCTCCCCGCGGCAGTAAACAATGGGGTCTGCAACGCTGTCTCGAGCCGCTTCTTGGTAGCGTGCGGCAAAGCCCCAATGGCCGGCTGCAAAAGGATCATCGCCCATCGAACCACACCTTTCAGCGCGGGCGTGCCGCTGACGTATTTATCCAAAGCGTCGTCGAAACTGATCGGCAGCTCGCCCGGAAAGGTTTTCTGTGGCTTCAGTTCCTTTTTGACCGGTCCCGGTTTCGCTGCCGCCGGCGCCGGCGGCGCTGGTGGTGGCTTGGGAGCTGCAGCCTGAGCTACCGGTGCTGCGGGTTTTGACGCGGGCTCGGCAGGGGACTCAGCTTTTTCTTGCGGCGCAGTGGCTGGAGCTGCCGGAGCCGGGCTGCTAGCCGCTCCTTTTCGAAAACGAGATTGAAAATTATCGCCGAAGTCAGTCTCCGGGTGCAGCGACCGAGCTCGCGCGATCAAAACCTCCTCGGATTCGATATTGTTCGGATCGGTCACGCATACATCGACCGGGCAGACTGCGGCACAGGCTTCGTAATCGTGAAAGCCAACGCATTCCGTGCACAGCTTCGGATCGATCACATAAACCGGATCACCCTGGCTAATTGCGTTGTTCGGGCATTCTGGCTCGCATGCCCCGCAATTAATGCAATCACTGGTGATCATCGTTGCCATTAGAAAAGCTCCTCTTCGGACTTTTTTAATTACGTGTTTCGCTCTGGGTTGTCAATAATTTGCACCGTTGTTGCAAGTCGTGAAAACTTCATGTTAGCTAGGCAATCAAGGCGGCGTACCCAAGTGGTTAAGGGAGAGGTCTGCAAAACCTCGATGCAGCGGTTCGAATCCGCTCGCCGCCTCCAAACTCCGCCTTCGCTTCCACCCTTCGACCAAGTTGAGCATCGAGGGCGGCCGGCTACCCCGCGTCGATCCCGAGCAAACGATCGAGACCACCCTTGGCATCCAAGAGACGTGCGTCGTCGTAACCGCCAATCGGTTTTCCATCAATAAAGATCTGCGGCACGGTCCATCGATGCGACAGCCTCTCCATCTCCTCGCGGCGCTGCGGGTTGTCGGTCACGTCGACCTCGTCGAACTCGACCTTCTTGGAGCGCAACAAGGCCTTCGCACTCGTGCAATAAGGACAATAACGGGTTGTGTAGATCACAACCTTGGCCATCGGCTATTCACCTCCGCTGGTTCTTACTGGCTCCTCATTCGATCCTGCCGGTTGAAAGCTGAAATCAATTTTGCCAATAGTGTGACGTGAAATTAATCGGCCTTACCGGGGGCATCGCCTCGGGAAAATCTACCGTGGCGACAATCCTCGAGCGGCTCGGCGCGGCCGTCATCAACGCAGATGTTTTGTCCCGCGAGGTTGTCGAGCCGGGCCGCGATGCCTGGAAAGAAATCGTCGAAGTGTTCGGCACCGAAGTTCTGCAAGCCGATCAAACGCTGGACCGGCAAAAGCTGCGCACCATCATCTTCAACCATCCCGAGTCCAGGAAAAAGCTTGAATCGATCATTCATCCGCGCGTGCGCGCTCTCGCCGAAGAGCGCATTAGTCGATACGCCGCCGCCGGGTACGAAATCATCGTGTATGAAGTTCCGCTGCTGTTCGAAGGCAACCTGCAGGATTCGCTCCGGCCGGTCGTTCTGGTGGCGTGCGATGTCGAGACCCAACGACGGCGCTTACAAGAGCGCGACCGAATCGATGCCGCCGCGGCTCAGAAGCATATCGAAGCGCAGATGAGCTTGGCGGAAAAACGCCGGTTGGCCGACTACGTCATTGAGAACAACGGCAACCTGGAAGACCTCGAACGGCAAGCGCGGGCGATCTTGGAAAAAATCAAAGCTACTTGACCCGTTCCTGATACGAACCGTCGGTCGGATCGACGCGCACCTTATCGCCCACCTGGATAAACGGCGGAACTTGTACGGTCACACCGGTCTCTAACTTTGCCGGCTTGTACGACGCGCTGGCTGTTGCCCCCTTCATGGATGGCTCGGTGTCAACCACTTGCAGATCCACCGTCGATGGCGGATTGATGCCGACCGGTTTACCTTCGTGGAACTCGATCCCGACCACGGAATTCGGCATTAAATAATAGAGCAGATCGCCGATATCCTCGGCCGACAAGGTGATCTGCTCGTAATTTTCCGTATCCATGAAGGTATGTAGATCCCCTTCGGCATACAGATACTGCATCTGCCGGTTGTCCAAAATTGCTTGATCGACGCGGTCTTCCGAGCGAAACTTATATTCCGTACCGATGCCGGTCCGGAGGTTTTTCATCTTCGTCTGCATGAAGCCGCGTTTATTGCCCGGGGTGAGATGATGGACCGCCGTCACTCGATAGAGGTCGCCCTCGTGGACGATGATCATTCCGGGTCTGAGTTGCGTCGCTTGAACCATTCTCTAGAATCCTTCCTTGGCTTGCATATCCATTTGGTTAGCAGTTTCTTGGCACTGCTTCAACGTGAAGCCAGCTCACGCCCGTGCGGCAAGCAATGATCTCAGGCGTAAAGGCCGCGCCAGAGCATCGCCCTAGCGACGCGGTCGATGCCGATCATCAGCGCCGCGAGCCTCATATCGACCGAGTGTTTGCGGCTCATCTCCAGCACTTGATGGAAGGCCTTGACCAAGATATTGCGCAGCTTGCTGTTGACCTCCTCTTCAGTCCAGAAAAAATTCTGCAAGTCCTGCACCCACTCGAAATAAGAGACCACCACGCCGCCGGCGTTCGCCAAGATATCGGGAATCACGAAAACTCCCTTATCCTTTAGGATTGCGTCGGCCTCGGGAGTGGTCGGGCCGTTGGCTCCTTCGGCAAGGATGCGGCACTTCAAGCGGCCGGCGTTGGCGGCGGTGATTTGCATCTCCAGCGCGGCTGGAACGAGGACGTCACAGGGCAGCTCCAAAAGTTCCTGATTGCTGATCTTCTCGCCGTAGGGACAGCCCTCAAAGCTATGGTTCTTAGCGGCAACCTCCAGGAGCTTGTCGATCGGCAATCCATTGGTGTCGACGAAACCTCCGGTGCGGTCCGAAACGCCGATAATCTTTACGCCGATGGCGGCCAGCTCTTTCGCCGCCACCGAGCCGACGTTGCCGAAGCCCTGCACCACCGCCGTGCATTTGGTCAGATCTATTTTTAATTGCTTCGCCGCTTCGATGGTCGTGTAGACGACACCGCGGCCGGTCGCGTCGCGCCGCCCCAGCGTGCCGCCGATGGCCACCGGCTTGCCGGTCACGATCTCGGGCACGGAATGCCCTTTATGTTGGGAGTAGGTGTCCATGATCCAGGCCATGACCTGTTCGTTAGTGCCCATATCCGGCGCCGGCACATCGACATCGGGTCCGATGATGTTCAAGATTTCCGCGGTGAAACGCCGGGTCATCGACTGCAATTCATGGCGCGACAACTCGGCCGGATCGCAGGCAATGCCGCCCTTGGCGCCGCCCAGAGGCAGCCCAACCAGGGAACATTTCCAAGTCATCCACATCGCCAGCGCTGAGACTTCGCCGAGATTGACCGCGGGGTGGTAGCGGACCCCGCCCTTGAACGGGCCCAGCACATCGTTGTGTTGAACCCGGTAGCCGGTAAAGACCTGCACATGGCCGTCGTCCATGCGCGTCGGCACGCTGACGATCATAGAGCGATCGGCCCGCCGGAGCCTTGCCGCCACGTTCGGATCGATGTCTAGCTTTTCGGCCGCTGCGATGAATTGCTGGACGGCCATTTCGTTTGCCGCGCTGAATGGTTGATCCGCTGCCATCTATCCCCTCCCTAAGACTGACGATAATGCGCTGGGCGGGCGGCTTCCAACCGGCCTAACCGGGCGGCCAGCTCATCTGCCGGCCGCCAAGAAGATGGTAGTGCAGATGAAAGACGCTTTGGCCCGCATGAGCGCCGGAATTGACGATGATGCGAAAGCCGCTTTCGGCGATACCGTGATCACGCGCGAGGCGCGCCGCGACTTGAAAAATCTCGCCGATCAAAGCGCCGTCCGATGGCTCGATATCGAGGACGCCGACCAGGTGCTTGCGCGGGACGATGAGAATGTGGACCGGCGCTTTGGGATTGACGTCTTTGAAGGCGACCACGCGCTCGTTTTGAAAGACTATATTCGCCTTGATCTTGCCGTCGATGATGCCGCAAAAAAGACAGTCTGCCATCGCGCGCTCCTGAGTCTATTTGCTGCCGTGAGCTAAAAGCATCACTCTTCGTCCGGCGCCCCCGGCAACCGCGCGTAGATCCGTCCCTCTTCGATTTCCACCGGCACGCTCTGTAGCGACAGACCGAAACAAGGCCCCCAGACACATTCTCCGGTCGGCGGCTCGAACACCGCGCCATGGGTCGCGCACATGAGGTAGCGGTTATCAGAGCTGAAAAACTGATTGTTCACCCAATCGAGGGTGATGCCGGTGTGCGGGCAGCGATTGACATAAGCGAAGTGCTGTCCCTGGAAATTGACCAGCAAAGCCTCCAGATCGCGCTGGCCGCGGCGTAGGGTAAATTTCTTGCTTTTACCATGCTCGATCTCGCCCAGCGTGGCGACCCATTTGCGCGGCGACCTTTTCTTCGCTTCGCTCATGACACCGCTCCTCAATCTGCAAGCTGTCTCAAATCGCCATCGGGGCAGCCGACCAGCACGTCCTCTCGGTCCACCCGAACCGGCAGGCGATAAAGGAATTCTCCCTTGCACGGCCCGTCCACGCACAGGCCGGTGGCGAACTCGTAAAGCGCGCCATGGGTATAGCATCTCAAGAACCGGCCGTCATCGCTGACAAATTCGTCCCGGACGAAATCCAGCGGCGTCGGCATGTGCCGACAGCGGTTGATGTAAGCGTGGAAGTTTCCCTGGTCGTTGATCAAAAAGGCATCCAATCGGTATCGCTGGCAGATGAGCCAAAATTTTTTCACTGTGCCGGGCGCGAGATCGCCGACTTTGGCAATCACCCGGCTGCCCTCCCGGCTCTCTTCGGCCATGCGCCGCTTATCGCGTAAAAAAAGCCAGCGGTGAACCGCCAAGCCGACCAGATAGAGGGCCAAAAAAATTAGTGATAGATAAATCGTGACCGCCATGCTCGCGTCAGCTCCGCCCCTATTCGGATTCCTTCTCCACCATGCCGCGGATGCGTTTGACCTCTTTGGCGGTTTGGCGTCCAGAGATTCCCATGACGTTCATCAACTCTGTGGTCATCTCGGCAGTAACCTGATCTTGAATGCTGCCGGCGCCGTCCGGATCGGCGCTCATAAAGGCTAAAATCTTTTCCTTAGCAACACCGGTTTGTTCCAGACCATCGAGGAACTGCCCGTAGCTCACCTTGCCGCGCAGTTCCTGGACACGCGCGAGCAGTTTTTTGCAATCGCCACAAACTCGCCCCAACAAACCGGCTCGCTCGCCGCAATAAACACATTTACGCATAAACTTTATCGGCCACCCGGTTACGATTTGTCGCCCATCGCATGAGCCCACAATCCTTGCAGTCCCACCGCCAAAGCGGGATTGGCCGCGACCACGCCGCGATGCTTGGGTAGCTGACGGTTGAAGAGCACCCGCTCGCCCGTCCCATCGACTACCTTGCCGCCGGCCTCTTCCACGATCAGCACGCCCGCGCAAATGTCCCACTCGTGTATCGTGCGAAAAGTGATCGTGCCATCGCCGTCGCCGCCGGCGACCTTCGCCAGCCGATAAGCGATGCTACCGACAGGCTTGATATCGCAGCTGTTGACGAAGACTTGAAACTTTTTCTGTGGTTCCGAGCGGCTCACCAGAAGCAAAGCTCCGGCGACGTCGTGGCGCGGGTTCACGTGAATGGGCGCATCGTTAAGATAGGCCCCTTGCCCGGCTGCCGCCTTGTAAAATCGCCGATTGGCCGGATTGAAAACCACCGCCGCTTTGGGCTGGCCATCGACGACGAAGCCGATGGATACGGCGAATTGCGGCACTCCCTCGATGAACTCTCGGGTGCCGTCGATCGGATCGACTACCCAGACGCGCGCGAGCGCCAAGCGCCGCGAGTTGTCTTGATCTTCTTCGGACAGCCAGCCATCGCCAGGAAAACACTGGCCGATCTTTTCGCGGATGATGCGGTTGGCTTCGAGATCGGCGGTCGTAACCGGATTATTTTTGCTTTTCTCGTGCACGTCGAACTTGCCCTTGAAAAGACGCATGATTGTCTCGCCGGCATCGCGCGCCGCCGCCTCGGCGATCGCCAATTCATAATTATAGAGGTGTGAATCTGTCCCCATCGTGGGCCTTGGTTAGTTCGTGTTATACGGACTCTGTTATGGCACAAGCAGCACGTTCATTATGACGCTTGTTGTTTTCGCGGCCTGCGCCGGACCGGGAATTTTTTCAGACAGGCCTAAATCAATGTCGGAGGAGATCGCTTTTGACCTACTGGTTGAGCGATAGCGAGTCGGAGCTTGTCGCTTTCTGAGCTCCAGCACTTACCATTTCCTCGATGGCCCGTTCCGAATCGTCTGGTTTGAGATTTACGCCGCGCACTGCGTCTTCGAGCAGCACCACCTTGAAGCCGAGCTTGACACCGTCCAAAACGGTGTGTTTGACGCAATAATCGGTTGCCAAACCGCCAACAAAAATTCGCTCGACACCGGACGCGTGCAAAAGGCTGGCTAAACCAACCCCTTTCTCATCTTTTCCGTCAAACCCCGAATAACCTTCCTCATCAGGAGCCATGCCTCCCGAAACGATTACCGCATCTTTCGGCAACGCTAGATCGGTGCGAAATTCAGCGCCCGGGGTACCCTGAATGCAGTGGGGCGGCCAGAGTCCCCCGTATGCTTTGAAGTGTTTAGTCTTTGCAGGGTGCCAATCTCGAGTGGCGAAGATCTGGCGCTTCTCGCGCGTAAATTTTTTTATATATCGGTTGAGCACGGGGACCACCCGATCACCGTCCGTGACCGGCAGCGCCCCCCCGGGGCAGAAATCATTTTGCACATCGATGATAACCAGCGCGTCGCTTGCTTCCATCGATTAATATTATAAAGGATGATAGATTTCTTGCAATCGCGCATGTGCGAGACGGACGAGAAGTTCAATGGCTATCAAAGCGGTTTTTTTCGACGCGGCAGGAACGCTGATCAAGCCGGCCCGAGGCGTAGGCGAAAGCTACGTTGCCGTCGCGGCAACGCACGGCATTTGTGTCTCGCCCGCCGAAATCACGGAACGTTTTCACGTCTGCTTCGAGGCCGCGCCTCGGCTCGCCTTCCCCGGCGCCACCGATCGCGTGATCCACGCATTAGAAAGGGATTGGTGGAAGCGCGTGGTGGCGGAGATTTTCCAGCCATGGAGTCCTATGCCTCGCTTTGACGAATTTTTCGACGAGCTGTTCGCTTATTTCGCCCGGCCTGGCTCTTGGACGCTTTACCCAGAGGTGATCGACACGCTGGCGACACTCCGCCAGCGCGGACTAGTCCTCGGCGTGATCTCCAACTTCGATTCGCGCCTGGTGTCGATCCTCAACGGTCTCGGCATCGGCTCATCGTTCCGAGACATCTTTGTTTCGAGCCGCGTGGGTTATGCAAAACCGGAACGGGAAATTTTTCATGCGGCGCTCAAACGTTATCGCCTCAGACCCGACGAAAGCCTTCATGTCGGCGACAGCGAAATCAACGATCGAAAGGGCGCCAACGACGCCGGACTCCGAGGCCTGCTCGTCGATCGACGCAAGACGGCTGACGCAGCCGATCCTACGCGACTGACGAGTCTCGCGTCGATCGTCGAACTGGTAGCGTAGAGCGCTGCGGGTCAGAAACCGAACTGCAATCGCACTTTCAGGCTGCCGCGAGTATGGGAAATTCCCCGAAAAAAACTCCCGAACAGCGCGCCGACGCCGTCGCGGAAGAGCGCCAACGAATTGCGCGCGAACTGCACGATCGGGTGTTGCAATTGCTATCCGGCGCAAGGTTGCGCGCAGAAACCGCGCGGCGCCAACTTATCGATAATCGCGCCGCGCTTGAAACGGAGTTTTGCGCCATAGAGGAAGGCATCGACAGTGCGATCGCTGAAATCCGCAACATACTCACCGAAAGCCAGAGCGAGATAGAGCTCCAGGCAGGCTCTTTGGAACGGCGGCTCAAGCAAGAATTGGAAATCTTTTGCTCGCGCACGGGCTTTAAGCTCGATTTCCGCTGCGCTATCGGCGTCCACAACTTGCCGCTGGCGATCGAGCGGGAGCTGTATTTTTCGCTACGCGAGGGCATTTTGAACGCAGTGCGTCACTCCCGAGCTACCGAGTTGCATCTTGCGATCACGCAAACTCCACAGGCCCTCCAAGCAAGCCTGCGTGACAATGGCGTAGGGTTCGATCCCGCGTCGATCCGCGGGAGCAGCCACTATGGCATGAAAGGCATGAAAGAAAGAATTCGAAAAATTGGCGGGCAACTCACCATCAAGACGGCACCCGGCAAAGGCACGGACATCTGCATCACAATCCCCCTCGAACATAGTTGAGCGGATGCCCGCCCATCGGCATCGCTGCTCCGGCAAGGACATTTCGCTTGCTGCTACCGCCGCCCAATTTCTTCAGCGCTTTGCCCGTCACTCTGAAAACTGTCCACTCGCTCATCGGCCTCGCGCCGAGTTTTTTATAAAAGCGGATTGCCGGCGCGTTCCAATCCAACACCGACCATTCCAGCCGGCCACACCCCCTTTGGTTGGCGAGACAGGCGACGTAACGAAGCAAGGCCG
>JBLMXG010000116.1:0-5147 GCA_050257635.1 Chloroflexota bacterium | reverse complement strand
CTGCGGCTGTTTGAAAAAGATTCGTGGAATCCGGTCGCCAACGGCAAAGGCAGATTCTATTTTTCAGACGGCAAGGCGCGCTTCAATGTCGCGCGTTACACGCCGCCGGCAGAAGATATCGATGCCGAATACCCGATCATTCTCACCACCGGCCGGGTGGTCAGCCAGTTTCTTTCGGGCGCACAGACGAGACGCATCGGCCCGTTGGTGGATCATTATCCAGAACCGCGCGTGGAAATCCATCCGCTCCTCGCTGAGCGCTTGAATATCATCGATGGCGACTGGGTCACCGTGGAATCGCGGCGCGGCGACTGCACGCTCAGAGCGCAGGTGGTCAAGACCATCCGTCCCGACACGATTTTCATTCCTTATCATTGGAGTGGAAAGAAAAGCGCCAATCAGTTGACGGTCTCGGCCCAGGATCCGATCTCGAAAATCCCTGAGTACAAAGTATGCGCTGTGCGAATCTCCAAGGCGATCGCGGCGCCGGAGTATTTCCGACAGCTGGAGCCGCAGCAGTAACACTTGAATCTATGGCTATTTCACCGTTGATGGAATTTTTTATCGATCCGCGCCGGTGCATCGGCTGCCAGGCCTGCGTGCAGGCGTGCGGCGAGTGCGATACGCACAAGGGCCAATCGATGATTCAACTGGATTACATCGACCGGCCAAAATCCACGCAAACCGCGCCGGTGGTGTGCATGCATTGCGACTCGCCCACCTGCGCCGAGGTGTGCCCGGCGGACGCGATCAAAAAAACCGCCGACGGCGTGGTCCAGAGCGCGCGCAAGCCGCGCTGCATCGCCTGCAACAACTGCGTGATCGCCTGCCCGTTCGGCGTGCCCAAAATGAATACCGGCATGAACCTCATGATGAAGTGCGACATGTGCTACGATCGCACCTCGGTCGGCAAAAAGCCGATGTGCGCGTCGGTCTGTCCGAGCCAGGCGCTGTTTTTCGGCACCCGGAACGAAATTGAAAAGCTGCGGCCGAGATCACGGCCCATCAATAGCTTTCAATTCGGCAATCAGACCATTACCACCAAGGTGAATATGATGGTGCCCAAAGATTCGCCTGTCGCGCAGATCGACGTGACGGGAGCGATTCATGAGCCGACTACGCCCGGGGAGACAGCCGACGACCACGACCCGCTGATGATGAACCTGCGGATCGATTGATGAATTTATGGATGATCGCGATTCTCAAACGATGACAATTCCTCCCGACGGCCGCTCGGCGGATGAGCAGCCGCGCTGGCGGCAGGATTTCCCCATCGATTGGCCCGAAGACGAGTATATCGCCCGGCGCGACTTCACCAAGTTCATGGTGCTCACGAGCTTCGCCTTCGTCGTCGGTCAGTGGTGGATCGTCGCGGAAAATTTTATCCGCCGAAGGAAGGCAAAATCGCCGGTCCGTGCAATCGCGCGCTTGGACGACGTCCCCATCGGCGGCTCATTGGTTTTTGACTACCCGGGGGCTCATCAGCCGGCCGTGCTCGTGCGCCTCGACGAATCCCATTTCATTGCCTACGGTCAGAAATGCACGCATCTCTCGTGCCCGGTTATTCCTCGCGTCGACGCAGACCGCTTTTATTGTCCCTGTCATGAAGGCAGTTTCGATTTAGCCACAGGACGGCCGCTCGCCGGCCCGCCGCGCCGGCCGCTGACCCGCATTACTCTGGCAATTCGTGAGCGCCGCATCTATGCCACGGGAGTGGAGGAACGAACGGTATGAGCAGGTCGCGGTTTGCTCGGCACCAGAGGAAAACCATTGTAAGCGGCATCCTAAGTTTTGTTGTCACTCTCGTCGTCCTTCAATTGTGGCTCCTCACGGCGACCATGAACGCTTATCTGGGCGCCGACGATTCGATTTTGCTGCCGGCGGCTTTGGCAAGTGTCATCTGTCTACTGTTAAATCTCGGTTTGCTCCGATACATTTACAGTTTGGAACGCTGAGCGAGAGCGAAGCTCGTTGCCTTGCCTATGATTCACTGAGGACGCTCCCCTGATCACCTCGCTCAAAGCTTCCATCGAGAACTTGCATCCGGCCTATTTTGCCATGGTGATGGCAACCGGCATCGTGTCGATCGCGAGCGACTTGCTGGAGATGGCAGCGATTGCCTCGGCGCTTTGCTGGCTTAATTTGTTTTTCTTCGTCATTCTCTGGTCGGCGACCATCGCGCGGATGATATGGCATCGCACCCGGCTTCTTGCCGACATGATCGATCATAGTCGGGCTCCGGGTTTTTTCACCACGGTGGCCGCGGCCTGCATTCTCGGCAGCCAGTGGCTGGTCATTTATCATGCCTCGCGGTTTGCACTGGCCTTGTGGCTTTTTGCAATCCTCCTCTGGATGATCCTCACGTACACCATCTTTACCGGCGTCACGGTCAAAGAAACCAAACCGACGCTCGCGGAAGGCATCCATGGCGGCTGGCTGATCGCGGTGGTCGCGACTCAAGCGGTATCGGTTCTCGGTGCGCGACTCGCGCCGGTGTTCGATTCCGAGGCGCAGTCGATGATATTTTTCGCTTTGTCCATGTGGCTTTGGGGGGGGATGCTGTATATCTGGATGATCTCGCTGATTTTTTATCGCTACGTATTTTTTCAGATGTCGCCGTCCGACCTGACTCCGCCATACTGGATCAATATGGGCGCCGTGGCGATTTCAACGTTATCCGGCGCCACGCTGGTTCTCGACGCGCAACGATCGCCGTTGCTTGAGAGCATGCTGCCCTTTTTGCGCGGCTTCACGCTGTTCTTTTGGGCCACCGGGACCTGGTGGATTCCGATGCTCGTGATCCTGGGAATCTGGCGCCACGTGTATAAAAGATTCAAGCTCACCTACGATCCGTTGTACTGGGGCGTGGTGTTTCCGCTGGGCATGTACACCGTCTGCACCTTTCAATTGGCTAAAGCGCTGGAACTGAAATTCCTATTTCTGATTCCCCGCATTTTCATCTATTTCGCTTTGATCGCCTGGGCCGCGGCATTCATCGGGCTGGTTCGTACCGGCGTGCACGCCTTGTTTGGCTCTCAGCTTCGAGCGTAATCATTTTCGCACGCGTTCACAGCGCAAACCTGGGCGCATCGCCACGCGGCAATTTTCCTCGCCCGCGCTGGAATCAACTTTGACGCCCCTTCCTTGCGGAATCCCGGTTGACAGGCTAGCGTCAAGGAATTCTAGTCGAGGGGATCCTTTTAAACTCCATGGCCACGGAACCCAATAAAGTTATTTACTCGATGGTCGGCGTCAGCAAGTTCTACGACAAGCGCGCCGTCCTCAAAGACATCTATCTTTCCTATTTCTACGGCGCGAAGATCGGCGTGATCGGGCTTAACGGCTCGGGCAAGTCCTCGCTGCTGCGTATCATGGCCGGCATCGACAAGGAGATCAACGGTGAGGCAGTCCTCTCACCGGGCTACACCGTCGGCTATCTGGAACAGGAGCCTTTGATCGACGATTCGCGCACGGCGCGCGAAGTCGTCGAGGAAGCGGTCCAAGGCACCGTCAAATTGCTGAAAGAGTTCGAAGCGATCAACGCCAAGTTTGCCGAAGAGATGTCCGATGACGAGATGAACAAGCTGCTCGAGCGCCAAGGTGAAGTGCAGGAGAAACTCGATCAGCAGGATGCCTGGGACCTCGACGCGCGGCTGGAGATGGCCATGGACGCGCTGCGCTGCCCGCCCTCCGACACGCCGGTCAACATCCTCTCCGGCGGCGAACGCCGACGGGTGGCGCTCTGCCGCTTGCTGTTGCAGAAACCCGACATTCTATTGCTTGATGAGCCGACCAATCACCTCGACGCCGAGTCGGTGGCATGGCTCGAGCATCATCTGCAGAGTTACGCGGGCACGGTCATCGCCGTGACTCACGATCGATATTTCCTCGACAACGTCGCCGGCTGGATTCTCGAGCTCGACCGCGGCCAGGGCATTCCATTCAAGGGCAACTACACCTCCTGGCTGGAACAGAAACAAGAGCGGCTGCGTCGCGAGGAAAAGGCGGAAAGCGAGCGGCAAAAAACGCTCGAGCGCGAGCTCGAATGGATTCGCATGTCGCCGAAGGCGCGCCGCGCCAAGGGCAAGGCGCGCATCACCGCGTATGAATCTTTGCTCGATCAAGAGTCGCAGAAACGGCGCGAAGATTTGGAGATTCCGATTCCGCCCGGACCGCGCCTCGGCAACGTCGTGATCGAAGCGGAAGGAGTCAGCAAAGCCTACGGTGATAATCTGCTGGTGGAGAACATGACGTTCAAGCTGCCCCCGGGCGGGATCGTCGGCGTGATCGGCCCCAATGGCGCAGGCAAGACTACTTTGTTTCGCATGATCACCGGGCAGGAAAAACCTGACGGCGGCAAAATACGCATCGGTGAAACAGTGGCGCTAGCCTATGTCGATCAAAGTCGGGCACTCGATCCGAATAAATCGATCTGGGAAGAGATCAGCGGCGGCGCGGAGCAATTGAAAATCGGCAATCGCGAGGTAAATTCACGCGCCTATGTGGCGCGTTTTAACTTTTCCGGAACGGATCAACAAAAGAAGGTCGGCCAGCTATCCGGCGGCGAGCGCAATCGAGTCCACCTGGCGAAGATGCTCAAGCAAGGCGCCAATGTGCTTTTGCTCGACGAACCGACCAACGACTTGGACGTGAACACGCTGCGGGCGCTCGAAGAAGCGCTGGAGAACTTTGCCGGCTGCGCCGTGGTGATCTCGCACGACCGCTGGTTTCTCGACCGCATTGCCACGCACATTCTGGCCTTCGAAGGCGACAGCAAAGTCATTTGGTTCGACGGCAACTATTCCGAATACGAAGCCGACCGGAAAGGCCGCCTCGGCGAAGCCGCTGAGCAGCCCCATCGGATCAAATATCGCCCGCTGACGCGCGCTTGAAATTTTGTTGGGAGCACTGAACCTCCCTCGGCTCTAAGCCGAAGGATGCCTAGTCTGTCGACTGGAAGATGAATTTTTTCCTACTCGGTCATCCCGCATGATTTTGGCGGGAATCCATTTGTGCTCATTTAAATCTCTTCGCACAACCTCCATTTCTGCTGGAGCTTATCCTGAGTCGGCGAAGGATCAGCATGATGGGCAAGCTTTCACTTGCCTTAGCGCGCCCTGAGTGCTCCCGAAGGACGAGCACTTTCG
>JBLMXG010000115.1:0-8589 GCA_050257635.1 Chloroflexota bacterium | reverse complement strand
TGGTTTCGCATGGGCAGCGAACAGGGGCAGGAAAATGAGCGGCCATGCCGCCACGTCTGGGTCGATAGCTTCGGCATCGGCAAATTTCCCGTGACCAATCACGAGTACCGAGAATTTCTCGGCGATACCCAACGGCCGGCACCGCCCTTTTGGGGCGATCCGGCATTTGCCGGACCGCGACAACCGGTGGTTGGCGTCGATTGGCACGACGCCGAAGCCTACTGTTGTTGGTTGAGCGAGCGGAGCGGTGCGGAAATGCGTCTGCCCACCGAGGCGGAACGGGAGCGCGCCGCGCGCGGCGCGTTGGAGGGCGCGGCATACCCCTGGGGCGATGAGCCGCCGTGGGAACGAGCGTATATCGGCTGGGATGAAAAAAACGGCGGTCCGGCGTCGGTCGGCGTCAATGAGCCCAACAGTTTCGGGCTCTACGACATGAGTGAAGGCGTGCATGAGTGGTGCGGCGATTATTACGATTATCATTATTACCGCTACGCGCCGGTAGAAAATCCGCGCGGCCCGCAGTCAGGGGATCGCCGCTCGTCGCGCGGCGGCTCGTGGCGGCATAAATTCAAATTCAGCCGTTGCGCGGCGCGCAGCTCGCTGCCACCGACCTATAAATACTCCGACTACGGTTTTAGAGTGGCGATGACGATACGATAAATGGGTTCAAAGCGTTCAAGCGGTTCAAGTCGTCTAAAACGTTCTAGCGCAATTCGTGCAACTGCTTAAACCGACTCCTCGGATCGATTAGGTGCCCCGCGCACTTGCGCGGGATCAAGAAAAACTTGCATCGCTCTATCCCGCCGGCGATCAAAGCTCAGGCGACGCATTGAGGCGGCAAGTTTTTTCGTTTGACCGAAGATTTATTGCGAGCTAAAAGGCGAGCAATTGCCGCGAGCCGTGAGATGGCGCGGCGGAAGATTCAAACCGGGAAAGGAGTCTCTTATGAAGCGCCTGAAAGGAAAGGGGCGGATCATCGTCGCTGCACTGATTTGGCTGTTCGCGGTCGGGCCGGCGCTCGCCGTCGATAATCTCCGCGTGGCTTATCCTTCGCTCAACACTTCGGTATTCTCCCTGATCATCGGCCAGAAGGAAGGCTACTTCAAAGAGGAGGGGATCAACCTCGAGTTGCTGAGTGTGCGCGGCGAGATCGCAATCCGGACCACACTCGCCGGCGAGGTCGATTTTTTTACCAATGCCGGCAGCGGGGTGGCGGCGGCGGTCCGAGGAGTTCCGGTCAGGCTGATTACGGTGTTTCAAGACAAACCGGGCTGGGATTTGATCACCGAGCCCGAGATTAAATCGATTTCGCAATTACGCGGGAAGACGATCGGAATCATGTCTCCCGAAGGATCCCTGGCGGTCGTTGCGCGCGAGATTCTGCGCAAAAACGGCATGGACCCGGCGAAAGATGTCAATCTTGTCGTCATGGGCGGCGACGAGGTGCGCTTCCCGGCGCTGCAGACCAAGTCCATTCAAGCCACGCTGTTTAACACCGCGATGAGCCTGCGCGCTCAGAAAGAAGGGTTTCGCAAGCTCGGCACGGCGAGCGACTACGCCAACCTGGTCGAGGGCGGTTTGGTCACGTCTTTGGACAGGATCAAGCAGAACCCCGACAGAATCTACCGTTTTGTGCGCGGCGCCATGAAAGGGCTGATTTACTTCATCACCAAGCGGGAATCGTCGATCAAATACATGATGGACAATTTGCGGATGAAAGATCGGGAACTGGTGAGCTCGATCTACGATATCCAGAGCCGATTGGTGCTGAAAGACGGCTACAGTAACGACAAAACGCTGCAGTCGATCATCGACGATATGAAACGGACGACCAAGGTCCAGCGTGACATCAAGGTGCCCGATGTTTTCGACTTGAGCTTCGTCAAAAAAGCCAGCGCAGAAATCGCGGCGAGCGGCTGGAAGCCGTAATTTTTTTTCCGGCTTCACACCGCTACAATCTATCAAAGCGGGCATTCGTAGGGGCAGGTTTGAAACCTGCCCCTACTTATTTACGGACCGCTTCGGCGCGAAATTATTTCGCCGGGGGCATGAACGCCGGGTCGACGAAGCTTTCCCAAGGCTCGCGCTTGGAAATCATCTTGTCCGACTCGAGCAGACGAATCATTTCCGCCAGGCCGGGACCGTCGATAACGCCCTCGTAGCGAAAGGCGTGGTTCTCTGGAACCATAAACTTGTAAGTCTTCGCCGCAATCGATTGATCGACCTTCAGGCCCTTGACCATCAGCTCGATGGCGGCCTTTTCGTTGGCCGGGTCGTTGAGCCAGCGCATCCCTTGGCCGATCGCCCGCATGTAGCGCGCATAGAGCGGGCGGTTCTGCGCCAGCGATTTGGTCGTGGCAAAAAAGGACGTGTACTGCAAGTTCTTAATCTCGTCGGAGTAGTTGAGCAAAACTCTTCGCCCGGCTTCGATCGACCGGAAATTAAACGGCGGCGCTTCGGCCAAAGAGGCCGCCACCTGGCCCGACGCCACCGCTTGGAATCGCTCCGGGCTGCCGCCGACGAAAAGCAGCGTATAGGCAGTCGGCGGGATGCCGCGGCGCAGCATCACGTCTTTGAAGATCGTCGTGGTGATGCTGGCGAGAGACGCGCCGGCAACTTTTTGGCCTTTGAGGTCGGCCAGGGTTTTAAACTGCGGGTTGCTGATCACCTGGTACGGATAACCATAGTTCGAGCCGCCGATGATCTTGATGTCGGCGCCGCGGGCTGCGGCAATGATGCCGAAGTGAGTGCCCGATCTCGCCAGGTCGACGGTGCCGGCGATCAGCGCTTTGATGACCAGATCGGGTGTCATATAGGTGGGAGCGACGTCGAGATTTTCTTTGGCAAAAAATCCCTTGTCGCGAGCAACGACAAAATCGATGTCGAACGCGGTCGGATTGGTCGAGCTGATGGTGATCTTATCGGCAGCGCGTCCATGCGCGGTTAGGGTCAATAACCCGATCAAAACAACAAGCGCAAATCGCGCGGCGGCGGTTCTCATTGAATCTCCTCCATGACGCCCTTCGATAGTAAAATTATCCGTTTCGCAACTCATTTTTCTTCGTACTCTTCCAGCGCATCGCGGCGCGGTTCCAGACCGAGGCCCGGCGCTTCCGGCAGCGTGACCCAGCCGTGATCGGGGGCGGGCGGCTCTTTGTAGATCTTGTCGCCGACGCCCCACATTTCAAAGTGAAACTCGACGCGCCAGCCGTTGGCCATGGCCGCTTGCAGGTGGGCGTTGTGATGCGGCCAGCCGCCGCCGTTGGCGATCGGCAGGTTGAACGCCTGCGCCAGCGCCGCCACTTTCACGGCCTCGGTGTAGCCGCCCACGGAGCAGACGTTGGGCTGGGCGATGTCGACGGCATGGTTGACGATCAGCTCGCGATGGCGAAAGCGGTGGCCTTCGTTCTGTCCGGCGGCGAGCGGAATCTGGGTGTGGCGGCGCAGGTCGGCGAGCAGCGCCGCATCGTTTTGATACACCGGCTCTTCAAACCAGGTGATCCCGAAAGGCTCCACCAGCTTGCACAGCTCCAGCGCCCGGTTAAAGGAAAATAGATAGTTGGCATCGATCATCAGCTCGACCTCGTCGCCGACCGCGTGGCGCACGGCGCGGACGCGCTCGGCATCGACTTTCGGATTTTCCGGGTCGACGGCGACAACCATCTTGAGCCGCTTCTCGCCCTGCGCCACGAGTTGGGCGGCGACATCGACCAGCTGATCTTTGCTGTATTGCTTGAGGCCGAAAGTGACATAGGCCGGCACCGGGTTCTGCGCGCCGCCGAGCAAGCGCCAGACCGGCTCTTTATAATGCTTGCCCTTGATGTCCCACAGCGCGATATCGATGGCGCTCACCGCGGAGCTCCACATGCCGGTCTGGGCGCGCGGGTTGAAATGTTTGTAGAGCTGGTTCCAGACCCGCTCGGTTTCGAGCGGGTTTTTGCCGCGCAGAAAGGGCGCGGCTTCGCGATTGATGAATTCTTTGATGGCGAAGCGCTGCGAGCCGCGGGTCAGGCCATAGCCGGTAATGCCCTCGTCGGTTTCGACCTCGGTAAAGACGATCGCGGTTTGGATCGGTTCTTTGAGCAACGGCACCGAAACCGGCACGCGATGCAGCGTTGCTTTGACGTTGACGATTTTCAGCTCGCACCTCCCGTGCCTTTGACGATGACTGTTAGCTTAGATCGATGAATCAAGTCAAATTATCTGATTGGGTTCGGGAGCGCGGCTCGGTTAAGAACAGATCTTTTGTATCTTTAATCGGATATGTGTGTATGAACGCAGTTCATGCGAAACAGAGCAGGCCAGATCGAAGATCTCTCACGCCGTTCGAGATGACAGGCGTTGTCATTCCGAGCGAAGCGAGGAATCTTTTTCGGTGCCAAGACTCATGGGTGTGTCGAAAATGAAGCACCACGGCGCGGATTGACATCGCCGGTGCCAAGTCCTAGCTTTTAGAGGTCGGAGTCGGACATGGTCACCCGGTTCATCGCGCTCTTACCGGCAGTGTTGCTCGCGGCCTGCGCCTCGCTGCAAGTCGGGGGGGATTTTCAGAGCGGGCGGCAAGCCTTGCTGCGCGATCAGTCGGAGCAGGCGCTGCCCTACTTTCTCGCCGCCGCTAAAACAAATCCCGACTATGTCTATGAATCGATGTACTTTCGCGAGGGCATCTGGACTTATGTCGGCCGCACGCAGTACGCGATTAAGAGATTCGGCGAAGCGCGTCAATCCCTCGTCCAAGCGCTGGAAAAAGACCCCAACGACAACCTGGCGCGGCTCTACCTCGGTCTAACGCTAATGCGCAGCGGCGAATACGAGCGCGGTTTGCGGGAGCTGCAAAACGCCATGGCCGGTCTGCACGACTGGCTCGAATATATCCAACGCACCCGTCCCTACGAGTCCTATTGGGACCCGACACGCGAGATTCGCGGCGCCATCGAAAAGGACCTCGAAAAAATCAAGGCTAAAGACATCGATCGCGAAGAACTGATCGCCGATGGCGAGTGGCTTGGCAAGCAGATGGAAGAAGAAATGGACCGCGCCGAGCGCGATGAGCGGCTACGCTACGAGCGCGAGGGCGACCATAACAGGCACGGCCACGGCGGCGTTTCGGGCGGCGTCTCGATTGGATTCTAGCAAGCTGTAATAGTTTGATAGCGTTCTCAGTCCATCGTTCGAGAATCCACCCAACGGTTTTTACCTAACCAAACGGTCTTTGGAACGTTCAATTTCGAACGCACCTCGACAAGTTGGTCCGAGCGGAGGCAAGTCGGTTAAGCGCTAACAGGCGCATGCAGGTTTGACTGCCGTTCCCTGCGCCACTCTAGAGCGCTTCTCCAACGCCCGTAACGAAAAATCTCGGCTTGACCACCGCTCGAACAATATAGAGTGTGTAATCTGCGCTCAGCGAACGGGGGAAAACGGTGGAATTTTCCTACAAATCATAACTTGTGCCGAAATCGACTAGGGGCGAGCTTTAAACTGAGGAGACAACCGCCGGTCGGCAGTGCCGGGTCGCTCGCTGGCATTCGCATTGCTTGTGTTTTGTCTGGTTTTGTCACGGGGGTCGTCTACTAAGAAATGAACGAACAGCTAAAGTTCCCAGGAGGTAGCTATGGCGCTTTGGAATCAAACCACGCCGGTCGAGAACAACGATAAACCCAACGGCGCGGCGACGGTGACGCCCGTTGCTGCTCCCAGCGCTCCGCCGCAGGCAGCAATGCCGCCGCCGCGACAAGAAAACCCCGCACCCGATCGGCGCGAATCCGTCTTCGGTCCCGATGTCAGCATCGAGGGAAAAATCGAGGGCGACAATGCCGTGCGCATCGCCGGTAAATTCAAAGGCGATATTCAAATCAAGGGCGACTTGAACATCGACAAGGGGGCGCGGATCAACGCGAAGATTCACGCCGCCAACGTGACAATCGGCGGGGAGCTGGACGGCAACGTGGTCGCTACCGGACAGGTCAAACTTTTAGAGTCCGGACAGATGATCGGCGATTTGAAGGCGAGCAGCTTGACGGTGGCGTCCGGCTCGCGCATGCGCGGCCATGTCGAGTTTGGTTTCGCCGCCGCCGAGGTTGCCAAGTTTGTGAACGACGGCGCTCACGAAAAGGAAAAAAATATTAAGAGCGAATCAGGTTCCGTCTCGCCGGCGCCAAACCATGCCGCCTCGCGGCCGCTCAGTTGAATCGCTCCGGTCGTTAAGTTGTGTGAGCGCGGGTATGATTGGCAGGGAGGTCGATGGGTTTAACCCGCCGCCGCGAGCAAGCGACCCCAACCCTGCACCGGCGGAATGATGCCGGTACGCACGAGGTCGTTCCACACCTCGGCGCTCATGTTGGTAAATGCCGGCTTGCCGAACTCTTCTTCCAGGGCCGGTATCACATGCAGCGCCATGGCCGCGCCGCCCGGCACCGAGATCCCCTCGGCCTCGGGCCAAGTTCGCGCCGCCTCGCGCCCCACGTCGAGAGCCATTTCCAAGCCTTGCTCCATCGTCATCGCAAAGGAGTCCGACGCCCACTGGTTGCGCTTGGTGATGCCGACCACTTCGATGCCGCCGTCGGCGAGATAGCGAATAATCGCGTCATTGACCGGATCGGCCCAGCGGCTGCCCACCGCTAGCTTTTTCAGTCCGAGAAATTTCATCGCTGCAACTAGCGCTTCGAGCGGAGCGTCGGCGGAGATTCCGGTTTTCTCTTTGGTCTGGCCGAGCAGCTCGAGCACCCGCGGACGGGTCAACATCGCCGAGATCGGCGCGCCGCTGAAAATAATATGATCGACTTTCTCTTTGACCAGTCGGTCGATGCAAGTCCAGTAATTCTTGACCGCTTTCTCGACGCCATCCTTGGTATAATTCTCGAGGCCGAGGCCGGTGGAGATTTCGATGAAATCGAGCGGCAGCAGGCGATAGAGCTGATAGCTGCGCGAGCGCTGCACCACTTCATTGGCGCGCGGCTGGATCACCCCATAGCGAAAACGCGGCAGAAGTTTTTTTACATAGTCGGTCATAACGACAAACTCCCTTCAGTTTAATCAGCAAGGCTTCAGCGTCTCCGCTTATAGAAAGCGCGGGTGATTCTGTCAAGGTCGCTTGTTCTCATTACTGCAACTCCGAATGTGTGCGAGACGTGCCAGTGTTCCCGTACCGGAGCTCCCGGAATCGGATTGTTCCTCACGCCAAGGCGCCAAGAACGCCAAGATCGGAATTCCAACTTTCCTTTAGGACCTTTGCGTAGGTATCATCAACGTTTAAGAACGCGCTTTAAGTCCTTCTTGAGATCGCAAATTGCGATATCAAGTTCCGATTGGGGCGGTGGTGTTTGCTATGGCTCCTCGTTCTTCCGACTATCGCTTGCTGCTTCGCATTTTTTGCCGATTTGGTTGGAACCCTGGAACTCTGGAACTTTTGGAACGCCCCCAGTTTTATTAGCCGTGTTCCCACTTTCCGTCCTTTTCTTCCAAAATCCTTGCCTGGAACTGGCAAATTCCAGTAAGCTGACGCAAATTTTCCCCGGCCCAGTCGCCACACTCAGAAGGCGACAGCAATGCAGCAGCGACCATGGCAAAACAAAAATCCAGCAAATCATCGAACGGCGCCACCGTCGGCTACGAGCAGCAGCTCTGGCAGATGGCCGACGCGCTCCGCGGCAGCATGGACGCCGCCGAGTACAAACATGTCGTTCTCGGTCTGATCTTTCTCAAGTACATTTCCGATGCTTTCGAAGAGCAGCACGCGAAGCTCGAAACGGAAAGGGCGCAAGGCGCCGATCCGGAAGACCCCGATGAGTACCGCGCGCTCAGTATCTTCTGGGTGCCGCCGGAAGCACGCTGGTCGCACCTCAAAGCTCAGGCGAAGCAGTCGACGATTGGCCAGCTCGTGGACGACGCCATGTCGGGGATCGAGCGCGACAATGCCTCGCTGAAAGGTGTCCTACCGAAAGACTACGCCCGACCTGCGCTCGACAAGCAGCGTCTCGGCCAGTTGATCGATATGATTAGCAACATCTCCTTTACTCCCTCCCCCTCGACGGGAGAGGGTCGGCGTGGGGGTGCAGAGCATCACGCGCAGGATCTTTTAGGTCGCATCTACGAATATTTTCTTTCCCAGTTCGCCAGCGCCGAAGGCAAAAAAGGCGGTGAGTTCTATACGCCGCGCAGCGTGGTTCGCTTGTTGGTCGAGATGATCGAGCCTTACAAAGGGCGCGTGTACGACCCTTGCTGCGGCTCGTCCGGTATGTTCGTGCAGTCGGAGCAGTTCATCGCCGCCCACGGCGGCAAGCTCGGAGATATTAGCATCTACGGTCAAGAGTCGAATTACACGACCTGGCGCCTGGCGCGCATGAACCTCGCCATCCGTGGTATCGACGGCCAGATCTCCCACGGCGACACGTTTCACAACGACCGCCATCCCGACCTCAAGGCCGACTTCATCCTCGCCAATCCGCCGTTCAACGTCTCCGACTGGGGCGGCGATCGGTTACGCGGCGACAAGCGCTGGCAGTACGGTGTGCCGCCGGCCAGCAACGCGAACTTCGCGTGGGTACAGCACATCGTGCATCATCTCGCGCCCGCGGGCGTGACCGGCTTCGT
>JBLMXG010000114.1:0-5406 GCA_050257635.1 Chloroflexota bacterium | reverse complement strand
AGTGAGGCCATGCGGCTGAATCCGAAAGACCCTGAAGCGCCGTTTAATCGAGGACTGAGCTATCTGCGTTTGGAAAAATACGACTACGCCGGCAGAGACTTTAGCGAGGTCGTTCGCATGCAGCCGCGCAACGCCGCTGCTTATGTTTACCGCGGCATTGTGCGTATCTATCAGGATAAAGAAAAGGATGCGGATGCCGATTTCCAGAAAGCTTTCCAGATCGATCCCGCGCTAAAGAACAAACTGCAACCGCTCATTAACGAAGCAAAAGAAAATGCCAAGGCCAAAGCAAAGCCATAGCCCTACGGTTTGAGCGGCAAAATTTTCAAATTATGACCGTGCAAGCAAGCTCCGCCCTACCTTCCTCACCTCACTTGACCTCCACGTTGCTGTTTACAAGGTTCGCAAGATAGGCGTATTCGCGGGGGCACCACTCAGTCGGCACGGCACATTTAGGAGGCGGAAATGAAGCTATTTTTGGCGCAGGCGTTCACGGTCGTTGTGCTTTTCCTATCTCTTGGTTCTCCTGCTGTTTTTGCTCAGAAGGTCACATCACTTAGCCTGAGCGATACGATTCAACTGGCCGTCAAAAATAACCGTCAACTGGGAGCATCACGCCAGGGAACGGCGGCGGCTTCGAGCGCGATCGGCCAGGCCCAAGCGGCGTTTTTCCCGCGCCTCGACATGATCGAAGGCTTTAACTATTCCGATAAGCCCACCCTGGTTTTTTCCAACTTGCTCGATCAGCAGAATTTCAAACAGAAAAACTTTGCCCTCAACTCGCTTAATAATCCCACGCCGCTGACAAACTTGAGCAGCCAAATTCGTCTGGAGCAGCCGCTCTACGCCGGCGGACAATTATCGGCCCGGCTCGGCCAGGCCAAGGCCGCCGCCGAAGCCTCGGATGAGCTGACCAAGAGGACCGAACAACAGATTGTCGCCGGCGCCATAGAAGCCTACTACCTGACGCTGTTGGCAGAGGGCAACTTGACCGTGGTCGAAAAAGCTCTGCAGTCGGCGCGCGCGCAATTGCAACGAAGCCGCGACTTGTATGAAAGAGGGTTGGCGGTGCGCTCGGATTACCTGCGCACCCAGGTGCTGATGGGAAGTATTGAAAGAGAGCGCATAGAAGCCGAGAACGCGATTACCATCAGCCATTCCCGGTTGCGGCATGTTCTGGGAGTTGATGACGGCCGCTTAGAGTTGACTGACCGCGTAAGCGAGGACAACGGCGCCCTGGAAGACTTGAGCACGCTCAAAGCTCGCGCGCGGGAACAGCGGCCCGATCTTAAGGCCTCCGCAAAAGAAATGGAGAAATCACAGGAAAGCATCCGCGCCGCGCGGGCCGGCTATTATCCTTCCTTGGGCTTCGTGACCCAATACGAGAGCAATACGCGGAACTTCAGCGGCAGCGGCGAGAACTTTGCAGTCTTCGTCACCGCCAAGTGGAATCTTTTTAACGGCCTGGCGACCCAGGAAAAAGTGGCGGAAGAGCAGGCGCTTTATCAACGCGCGCGACTGCTCCACGAAGATCTTGTCCAAGCCGCGGCTTTGGAAGTCGAGAGGGCCTATCTCGGCTTAATCACAGCGCGCAAGCAGGTCGCCGTGGCGCGGGAAAATGTCGCCCAGGCTCAGGAAGCTTTGCGCATAGTCGCAGACCGCTACGCCGCCGGTCTCGCGCCCAACGCCGATGTTCTGGATGACGAGACGGCGCTGAAAAAAGCCGAGCAGGACCTGCTCCTAGCGCAGGTAAACAGTCAAATATTTCGCGCCCATCTAAAGCTTGCTATCGGGGAGCGCCCATGAAACCCGGTCAAACATCAATGATTTGTCTTTGGCTGCTGCTCTGGGCGTGCTCCAGGGGGGAGAAAACATCCGACGACACAAGCGAACACCCTCTGGTTAGTGGCGTCGAGGTCGCGGTTGTCCGGCCTGAAACCGTGGCGCAATCTTTAGAAGCGGTGGGAACGGTTACTCCCGAAAAATCCACCGTGCTGTCAAGCAAAGCCGTGGGCACCATCGTCGCCGTGATGGCCAGAGCAGGCGACCCGGTAAAAAAAGGACAGCCGCTTATTGAAATCGATGCCCGTGATTATCGCGCCGAGCTCCAGAGCGCGCAAGCGGCCTTGGAGGAGGCGAATTCAGCCGTCGGTGCCGCCGACGCGGCGGTCATTTCCGCCCGCGGCCAGAAAGATCTGGCGGCAGCGACTTTCAAGCGCTACGAGCCGCTTGTCGCCAAAGGATCCGTGACTCCCCATGAGTTCGACGAGGTCAATGCCAAACATAATATCGCCGCGGCCGATCTGGCGCGCGCCGAAGATAATCTCCGCGCGGCCCGCGCCCGAAAAAAATCGGCCGAGGCCAGGGTTGCGTACGCGCAAACGCTCCTCAGCTATACCAGGATCGATTCCCCCTTCGACGGGGTGGTTGCGGCAAAGAGCGCCGAGGTGGGCGCGCTGGCCGCGCCGGGCACCCCATTGATGGTCGTGGAGCAGCGCGGCCCCTATCGATTGGAAGCGCAGGTCGGCGAGACCTGGTTGGCGCATGTCAAGCGCGCCATGGCGGTTGCGGTGGTCATCGATGCCATTGACGCGAAACTCACCGGTAAGGTCGAGGAAATCCTGCCGGCGGGCGACCCGCAAAGCCGCACCTTTACAATCCGCATCGCCCTTCCCTCTCATGCCCTTCTGCACTCGGGTCTCTACGGCAAAGCGCTCTTTCCACTCGGAACGAGAGAAGCGCTGCTGGTGCCCGCCGCCGCGATCATTGAAAGGGGTCAACTCACCGGCCTCTATACGGTCGACGACGCAGGCCTCGTGCATCTTCGTCTAATCACGTTGGGCAAACGACACGACGGCAAGCAGGAAGTGCTCTCCGGCCTTTCGCCCGGCGACCGCGTCGTCGTCAACGGCACGAGAGAGGTTACAGAAGGAAGCCGCGTGGCTTTGCCGGCGGCCCGTTAAGACTTCGATAAGGCTTTATGGAAGCTATCGTTCGCACCTTCATCGACTCGAAACTTACGCCCTTGGCCATCCTGGCCGCGCTGTGCCTCGGTGTTTTTGCCATTATCGCGACGCCGCGCGAAGAAGAGCCCCAGATCATCGTGCCGATGATCGACGTGTTCGTCGAGATGCCCGGCGCCGCCATCGAGGAGATGGAACAGCGCGTGACCATTCCCATGGAAAAAAAATTGGCCGAGATTCAAGGGGTGGAGTACATTTACTCGACCACGTCGCCGGGATTGACCATGGCGATCGTGCGTTTTTACGTCGGCGAAAATGAAGAGGACGCCATCGTCCGGCTTTACAATAAACTTTATTCCAATTTTGATCTCATTCCACCCGGCGCATCGCGCCCGCTGATCAAGCCGCGCTCCATCGATGATGTGCCGATTTTGAGCCTGACGCTGTGGAGCGAGCATTACGATCATTTCACGCTGCGGCGCATCGCCGCCGAATTAGACGACCGCATCAAAGACATCCAGGATGTTTCCGGAACCCAGCTGATCGGCGGCCAGAGAAGAGAAGTTCGCGTCCTCCTCGATGGGGCTCGCATGGCGGCTTTTCACCTGGACCCGGCGCGCGTCGCGGCTGCGCTTAACAGCGCCAACAAAGAATTGCGCGCCGGCAGCTTCAGCGCGGCCAACCGCGAAGTCCTGGTCAACGTGGGCGAATTTTTGACCAGCGCGGAAACGATCCGCAGTCTGGTCATTGGAACCTTCAACGAGCACCCGATCTACTTGCGAGACGTGGCCGAAGTCATCGACGGACCGGAGGAGCCCAAAAACTATGTGCTTTTTGGCGCCGGCCCCGCGCGTCAGCCACCGGGGATGCGCGCTCCGGCCGGACGTTTTTTTCCTGCCGTGACGATTTCGGTGGCGAAGCGCAAAGGGACCAACGCTGTAGCCGTAGCGGAAAGGGTGTTGGAGAAGGTTAAGGAGGAGAAAGGTCGGCTGATTCCAGACGACGTAAAAGTCTCGGTCACCCGCAATTACGGCGAGACCGCGAACGAAAAGTCCAACGAACTGCTGGAGCATTTGTTCATCGCCACGATTTCGGTGACCGTCCTGATCGCGTTGTTTCTCGGAGCGAGGGCCGCTCTGGTGGTCTTTACCGCGGTGCCGGTGACTCTGGTCCTGACACTATTCATTTATTACATCTACGGCTACACGCTCAACCGCGTCACCCTGTTCGCCCTGATCTTCTCCATCGGCATTTTAGTTGACGATCCCATCGTCGATGTCGAGAACATCGTCAGACATTTCCGTATGCCGGCGAACCGCGGCCGACCTCCCATCGACGTCACGGTGGAAGCGGTCGACGAGGTGCGGAGCCCGCTTATTCTGGCCACTTTCACCGTAATCGCCGCGATCTTACCCATGGCATTTGTGCGCGGGCTCATGGGCCCCTACATGCGTCCGATTCCCGTCGGCGCTTCCACCGCAATGCTTTTTTCCATGGCGGTTGCTTTCGTCATCACCCCGTGGGCGGCGCTCCATCTATTGCGCGGCACCGAAGGTGAAGAAACTTCGGAGACCGAGGGCAGGATTACGCAACTCTATCGCTGGGCCATGGGCCACTTGATCTATAACCCAAAGTGGCGGATCTTTTTTTTAATCGGCGTGGCAGCGTGTCTGCTGGCTTCGGTTGCGCTGATTTATTTGAAATGGGTGACGGTCAAGATGCTTCCCTTCGACAACAAGAGCGAATTTCAAATCGTCATCGACATGCCCGAAGGAACGACCCTGGAGCAAACCGCCCGGGTGAGCCGGGAGATGGGCGATTACGTGAGCCGCGTTCCGGAAGTCACCAATTACCAGCTCTACGTGGGAACCGCTGCGCCCTATAATTTTAACGGACTGGTGCGCCATTACTTTCTGCGCCGCGGTCCGAATGTCGCCGATATTCAAGTCAACTTGCTGCCCAAAGGAGAGCGCAGAGAACAGAGCCATGATATTGCCAAGAGGGTGCGCCCGGGAATTCAACAGATCGCCGCGCGCGTCGGCGCGCGCGTCAAGGTGACCGAAGCACCACCAGGCCCGCCGGTGCTTGAAACGCTGGTAGCGGAAGTTTACGGCCCCAACTATAACGGGCAAATCGAACTCGCCGCGAAAATTCGCCGGCTGTTCGAGAAAACCCCGGGCATCGTCGATACCGACTGGTATGTCGAAGATCCCCAGCCGAAGGTTCGCTTTATCGTGGACCGCGAGAAAGCGGCTTACAACGGCATCTCCACCGAGCAAGTGACCCAGGCGATCGCGACTGCCGTCGGCGGAAGCGAGAACGGCCTGGCCCATATTGAAAAAGAAAAGGAAGATGTTTTCATCTCGCTGCAGCTGCCCCGCGCTCAGCGCTCGGGCGTTCGGGATCTGCAAAGCCTCAAGCTGGTGGGCGCCGGCGGCAAGCT
>JBLMXG010000113.1:0-4607 GCA_050257635.1 Chloroflexota bacterium | reverse complement strand
TTGACTAGTGTTATAGGGAGCCTATGGAAAGAGAATATACGCGAGCGAGACTGCTCACAACTCCGGAGGAGTTACGGCAAAAAATAGGTCGCGCCGATCTTAGCATCATCGACGTTCGACCCGCCGAGGACTATGCCAAGGGCCACATTCCGGGCGCGACCCATTTCGACCTGTTTGGTTTGAGCCTGATCGACACCCGTGATGCGCCGCTGAAAGCGTTTATGTTTATGATCCACCATGTGCTCGAGCTGCGCGGCGTGAGCACAAGCAAAGAAGTGGTGTTTTACGAAGCGAATTCCGGCATGCGCGCGGCGCGCGGCCTCTGGTTTCTTGAATATTACGGCCACCCCGACGCGAAGATGCTCGACGGCGGCTTCCAGGCATGGAAAGCCGCCGGCGCGCCAATCACGAACGAATCAATCCCGCCCAAGGCTGCGACGTTGGAAACCGCCGAGCGGCGCGAGGTTCTGGCGACCGCCGACGACGTGGTTCATTCGCTTGATAAAAAAGACATCGCCATCCTCGACACCCGCAGCGAAGGTGAATATCTCGGCACCCATGTGCGCGCGGCGCGCGGTGGCGCGATTCCCGGCGCCGTTCATATCGAGTGGACCGACAACCTCGCGCCGGACGGGAAATTCAAATCTAACGACGAGCTCCGAGCGATGTACGCTCAGGCCGGCATTACGCCTGACAAGGAAGTCATCTCCTACTGCCAGGGCGGCTACCGCGCCGCGCATAGCTACGTCGCGTTGCGTCTGCTCGGCTTTGCCAAAGTGCGGAACTACATCGGCTCCTGGAAAGAATGGGGCGACCGGATGGATCTCCCGTTGGAGGTGCCAACGAAAAAGTAACCGGCTGCGGACGAGAGCGATGGCCGCAATGAACACAAAAGCAAATGAGAATATTTCCCGCAAAGGCGCTAAGGCGCAAAGAAACAAATCCCGAACTTGGCGTCTTTGCGGCTCGGCGTGAAGTAAATGCCAATTGCTGCTCTCTTACACACTGTCCGGGCCCTGGTTCGTGGTGAGAGCAAATTGAGCGCAAAGCAGCGAACGCCACATGCTTCAATTCCTTTTCCCCGCCTACCTACTACTGCTCGCGATAGCGACTCCAACTTTCGGTGCCGCGCCCGAAGCGCGCAAAGTTACTTTTTCCTACTCTGCCGTAAGTATGACCTGGTTTCCCGTCAAAGTTGCTCTCGATAAGGGCTTCTTTCGCAGTGAGGGCTTGGAGCCTCAGCTGATCCAAATGAACGGCAACGTCGCCACGGTAGCATTGGCCAACGGGTACATCGATCTTTCTTTGAATATTTCCCCCGTGCTCAACGGCGCCATACAGGGGCTCGGTACGAAACTCGTCGCGGCGTTGAACACCCGCCCGCTGTTTGCGCTGGTCGTCCGACCAGAGATCCGTTCGCCCGCCGATCTGAAAGGCAAGGTTTTTGCCGTCAGCTCGTTCGGCAACACTCAGGCAATCCTCACGGAAAAACACTTGCAACACTTGGGGCTGAAAAAAGGCGAATATCAATTGTTGGCCATGGGCGCCACGCCGGCACGGATCGCCGCGCTGGATAAAAACGTCGTTCAGGGGAGTTTGATGCCGCTCCCGACCAACGTCCAGCTCGAAAACAAAGGCTACCGCCTGCTCGGCAACACGGCGGAGATCGTGGTCAACCCGATCGCCGGCCTTGGCGTCCACGAAAATCTGATTAAAAGAGATCCGGATCTGATCAAAGGGGTGATTCGCGCATCTTTGCGCAGCCTGCAGCTTTTACAATCGAACCCGAAAGAAGCAGTCAAGATTCTGATGAACTGGACGCGGGCCACGGAAAAAGACGCGCTTCGCTCGTTGGAATTGGCCAAACCCGGCTTTAGCAAGAACGGGATGCTGACCGATGAGGACCTGAGCATCGAGTGGGGCTTTCTCCAGCAACAGACCAAGAAAACCAACGTGCCGGTGTCAGTCTCATACGACATGAGCCTGCTGCGCGAAGTTCAGGCGGAAATTGGCATGAAATAAGCCAAGGCTGCTCCCTTTCAATTTTCTCCTCCTCGACGGGGGAGAATAAAAGAGGGGGTACGATCAGGGGCTCGCAAAAACGCCACCCAACATGAATTCAACCAAAAAGGAGCAGCAACCATGCGCACTTTAGATCTTTTGGCCAGCGATTCATCCCATCTGCCGTTTCTATACGTCTTCAAAGAATCCAAAGTGATGGAGAAGTACGGCTACGAAATCGATCTGCATATCGTCGGCGGCGCCAAGGCACCGACGATGGCGCATCGCGCCAAGCTCGCGCTCGCCGGCGAGATCGATTTCCTGAGCGGCCTGCATCACGAAACCTATCGCGAGCGCGCCAAAGGAGAGAAGCGCCTCACCTACCTGGCGCAGGCGCAGAACAATTGGGACGACCGCCTGGTCGCAGTGCCGGAAATTAAAAGCGTCGAAGATTTGAAAGGCCGCAAGATTGTCTGCCATTCCAAGGCGCCCTGCGTGTCCGGCAACCTGCGCGCGGTGCTGGAAACCTGCGGTCTCAAACCGGAAGAAATCAATATGGACGTCATCGACGATACCTCGGGCAAATTTCTCGACTTCGTCGATGAAATCACCTCCGGCAAGGCGGTGGCCGCGCTGGTCGATATGCCCTTCGATCTTTACGGCGTCAAGAAAGGCTTGCACGTGGTCGATCTGCCGGATCGCCCGGTGATTCACAACACCACGTTGCTCGCGACCAGCGATTACATCAAGGCGAACGAGGAGACGGTCAACGCTTTTATCAAAGGCTTCATCGAAGCGCTGCACTTTTTTAAAACCCGAGCGGCGGAAGTCGTGCCCATTCTGAAAAAGAACTTGGCCAAGCGCTACGGCTTGGCAGAGGACGAGTACTATGTCCACTTGCAGCGCGAATGGGCCAAGCTGCTCAACAAAAAACCCTATCCGCTGCCGGCAGCGATTCAAAACGTCTACGATCTCGATGTCGGCAAAGATCCCAAGATGCGCCACATTGGCCCGATGGAGCCCTGGGATTTGCACTATCTCAGAAGAATCGATGACAGTGGTTTCATCGACCAGCTCTACGCGCAATAAAAAAAATGCCGCCCCTCGATCTGCGCCATTTTCTTGATCAGCTGCGCCGGCACGACGAGTTGCTGGCGGTAAGCGATGAAGTCGACTTGCGCTACGAGCTCTCGGAATTCCTCCACCAAGCCGACCGCGTCCATGGGCCCGCGCTCGCCTTCGAGCGCATCAAGGGCCACTCGACGAAGGTTGTCGGCAATCTCGTCGGCACAAAGAAACGCTTGGCGCGTGCCTTCGGTCTCACCAACGAGCACAAGCTTCTCGAAGTCTACCGCAAGCGGCGCGGCAGCATCGGCAAGCCGCGGCGGGTCAAAGACGGGCCGGTCAAAGAAGTGATCCTGCGAAACAGCAAGCAGGTCGATCTGAATTCCTTGCCGATCCCGACATACCACGAAGGCGACGCCGGCCCCTATATCACCTGCGGCATCCTCACCGCCAAAGATCCGCAGACCGGGGCGAGAAGCATGGGACTACACCGGTTGCAGGTGAAGGACAGCCGGCGCCTCGGCGTGCATTTGGCCAATCCGCCGATCTCCTATTTCGTCGCCATGGCCGAGGAAAATAACCGTCCCCTAGACGTCGCGATCAGCCTGGGTGTCCATCCGATTCTTCTGCTCGCATCCATTGTCAGCGCGCCGACGGAAGACAAAGTTGCCATCGCCGGCAGCCTGCTCGGCCGTCCGCTGGCGCTCGCCCGTTGTGAGACTTCCGATGTCGATGTGCCCGCCCATGCGGAGGTGGTCATCGAAGGCCGAGTATTGCCCAGGGTCAGGGAGTCGGAAGGTCCCTTCGGCGAAACTTCCGGCTACTATTTCAGCGATCAGAGCCATGTCATCGAAGTCACGGCGATCACGCGGCGAAAGGATCCGATCCTCCAGGCGCTACATCCGACCGCGCAGGAAGTCGCGTTGCTTTGCGGTCCCGCCGGCGAAGCCGAGATCGTCCAAATGCTGCGCGAGAAGGGATTCGCCGTTGCGGATTTGGCGCTCAGCGCGTCGAGCGGCCGCACTCATGCGGTTCTTTCATTGAAGAAGCGTCATGATTCCGAGCCAAAACAAGTTTTGCATTTTTTGCTCGCCGGTGTGCCCTATCTAAAGCACGCGGTGATCGTCGATGACGACATCGACGTTCAAGATCCACGCGATATTGAATGGGCGATCGCCACGCGCTTCCAGGGCGATGAGGATCTCGTGTTTATGCCCGGCCTGCGCGGCCGCAGTATCGACCCATCTCACAAGCTTGATATGTGCAGCGCCAAGGTCGGCATCGACGCCACGGTGCCGCTCGCGGAAAGACCGCGCTTCAGGCGCATCGGCGTACCTGGGGAGATCAGCCAAAGCGTCGCCAAGCGCATAACGGCGCTACTTCATCCCCAGGGTTAGAAGCCGAGGCAAAAATTAGGCAATCGAGGTGCAGCCATGAGCTCCCAGATTCGGTGCAATTCGCTCTTAGCGGGAATCCTTAATGGCGCGCTGGTGCTTGCGTCCACTACCGGCGGCGCCGAACCCAAAGCCGCGACGCCATTT
>JBLMXG010000112.1:0-7254 GCA_050257635.1 Chloroflexota bacterium | reverse complement strand
TCGCGAAAATAACCTTGCTGCTCGGCAACCCGAACAGCTATTTGCTGGCCAACGTGGTAGTTGCTGTTCGCAACTAAAAGTGCCTGATCACGGTTACTCAAATTATCCCCCTAGAATCTGTGTGATTACGACTGGTCGGATGCCACGACAATTATTAACGGCCTAACCGTGGTCTCGATGCGACAGTTACTTTGGACCCATAAGCGTTTAGGTCCGGAGTTGGTCCTGTGCCGTTATTTTTTACCGTGAAGATTGCTCAACGAGAACTAAGGAAACTCTGAACAAGTCGTCCGAATTATGGTTAGATGGAGAGGTGAAGGCGAGGTGGCGAAACGATGGGACAGATGAGCTTCGGCGATAGCGAATATTTGGGCAAGAAGAAGAAAACCCGGCGCGAGATATTTCTCGAGGAGATGGAGCAAGTGGTTCCGTGGGAGAAGTTGCTCAAGATAATCGAGCCGCACTATCCGGTAGCGGGTCGAGGGCGCCAGCCCTACCCGCTCCAGACGATGCTGCGAGTCCATTTGATGCAGAACTGGTTTGGGCTGAGCGACCCGGCCATGGAAGAAGCCTTGTACGAGATCGGCTCGATGCGAGGGTTTGCCCGGTTGTCGCTGACAGAGCCGATTCCGGACGAGACCACCATCCTCAACTTTCGTCGAATCATCGAGACCAACAATCTCGCGCCAATGATCTTGGACAAGGTCAACGCGCATCTGGCCCATAAGGGGCTGATGCTCAAGCGTGGCAGCATCGTGGACGCCACGATCATAGCGGCGCCGAGCTCGACAAAGAATGCCCAGGGCAAGCGCGATCCCGAGATGCATCAGACCAAGAAAGGCAGCCAGTGGTACTTCGGCATGAAGGCCCACATAGGAGTCGATACGGACTCTGGTCTGGTGCATACGGTGGTGACCAGCGCCGCGAATGAGGCCGACGTGACGGTGGTAGGCGAGCTTCTGCACGGCAAGGAGAACCAAGTGCATGCGGACGCCGGTTACACCGGTGCGGACAAACGCGTTGGGCGCAAGAAGCTTGTGTGGGAGATTGCAGAGAGGCGCGGCAAGATCAAGGCCATGGCGGAGGGCAAACAGAAGCGATTAGTGCAAGTGGCCGAGAAGGCCAAGGCTTCGGTGCGAGCGCGGGTGGAGCATCCGTTTCGGGTCATCAAGCGGCAGTTCGGCTATGTCAAGGTGCGTTTTCGTGGGCTAGCGAAGAACACGGCGCAGGTGCTCACGCTGTTCGCGCTGTCGAACTTGTGGATGGCGCGCAAACAGTTGATGGGTTCGACCGGGACGATGCGTCCGAAGTACGCGTGAGAGGACAGAAGCATGGGGGAAATGGTCTTCATCGGGGTTAGTTTGCAGCGAAACTGACCGCCGTGAACTCGAAATGTGCGTTCCAATATCTACATCGGTATCGAACCACGACGGCTTGCCGCAAAAAATGACTTGTTCAGACCTTCCTTAGGAGTTAGTTGCAAAAGGAGTTCGTCGATGAAGCCTTCGTCGTCCAACTCTTTAACCCAGTGGAGATCCCACAGAGTGAGCGGATTTTCGACTCCCGAGCCGTATTCCTGGGCGGCGATTTCGTTGCTGTTAACGATCGCTTCGACGGTTGGATAAGGCCTAACCCGAAGCAACTCGGCGATGGAGTCGATCTGGCGGCGAAGCTCTGCCCGGTCGGAGACGTTCATCAAGCGCATAGGTTCTCCGGCCGCGATCTCCAGCGCCTCTTCCCTGCGGTGAATCAAAAGAGCGAGCGCGTGGATCACCGCCCTCAGATAGTCTTTCATCAGTGCGGGATTTTGCGCGGAGAAGCTCGACAGGCAGGCTTGCGCGAAATTGCTGACGATCTCGGCCTCCTCGACGGGAAAGGCCTTGAGGCCGGCGGCTAGAGCAGGCGGCAGGTAGATCGGCGCGACGAAGCAGGCGGCGCATTCGCCGCTGGCAACTTTTCTCCACTGCTGCCAGCGGCCGATTTCTTTGTCCTTGACGATAATCGTCTGAACATCCCGCTCCAAGCGCATCTTTCTGAGCCATAGGGTGACGGCGAAGGGCCGACCCAAGTCGCGCACCGCCATGCTTTTACCGCGCAAATGATCGATGGTGGTGAAGCTTTGCGGCACGACCAGCCGCAAACCGCGATGAATCTGCGGTGCGCAAAAGAAGGTCACCTTTCGGCCCTTGGACGCTTCGGCATGGAGGTACTCGGTGTGCTCGATGATCGCGTCGCAGGTTTGGTTAAACAGCGCGGCCTCGAACTCCAGTCGTTCTTCGATATGGAGGACTTCGACCTTTACACCATAGTAGCGCTCGGCCACCGCTTTGATGCAGTAGATCACCGGCGTGCGGTCGTTATCTCGGTACGCGAGCCTGAGCGTGCGCATGAATTCGTCCTGACGCCGACTAGAAGGGACCGAGAGGCAATGGCGGCCAAGTCGACAAAAGTCTGCCGTAACCGGCGATTTGGTATTTTTGCCTGAGCTTCGACAAAATCAGCCAGAGCATGGCGGGATTGCTCGCGACAATCGGCAATCCCAATTCGGTTTCCATCTTCTCCAGCACCGGAATCGGATCGAGCAGCGCACCTTGGAAATAGATTGCATCGACGCTCGGATATTCCGTCAGCTCGCGCCGCGTCATCGCTGCAACGTCGCCGGCGGTGAGCTTCACTGCGTCGGTGTGGGCGCGCAGGGTCTGCGGCGGGAAGAAAGACTCGATGCCGAACCCGGCGATATAATCGCGGTAGAGTTTCTTGAGCTGATCGTCCACCGGGGTCATCAACAGGATGCGCTTCGCTCCGAACGCCGTCAACGCGGCGACGGAAGACCTGAGCGCCAACGAGACCGGCACCTTAAGTTCGGTGGATATACGCTCCCACATCCCTGGGTTGAGCGCCTCCTTGGGCGCGCCGCTGATGATGACGCCGTCCCAGTTGTTTTCCCCGATCAACTGCCGAACCTGGCCAATCAGCGCATCGACCTTGCCGCGAGCATCATAGAGGGAGGTCTTGGCGCCCGCTTCCTGGATGAACGTGAAGTCGAGGTCTGTGGGGATAAAGGCTCGAAAACTATCGTGGTGCGGGCTCGACGGCGCGCTCGAGCCGATAAAGCCTATTTTTATTTTTCCAGACTGGACCATCGCGTGAATTATGGGGCGGTCACTTCGACGGCGTTTCCGATGCGAGCGCGCCGCGAATGCCCCAATCGCTCTTGTCCATGTCATGAAAAAGAATATTTAAAGAGTCCGGCTTGACGCTCAAGACCTCCTCGAAGTCTTTGGAAATGCGTCTGACTATCTCGCTTTTCTGTTCTTTGGTTCTTCCGGCATACATGTAAATGTGCACCACCGGCATGGCGTTCCCTCCTCGGGTCAATTTATCTTTAGCCTTATGAGAGCTAGCGTCGAAAGGCAACAGCGATCCGCTTCGCTTGACATCGACGAGCGATTTATATGAATATGCTGCCGACTCACGAGGGAGAGAATACCATGGAAAGAATTTTCGCGAGTTGGTTGAGCTGGGGGATTTCCGAGCCGGCTTTCTTTCTGATCAAATCGGGAATTTTTCTAACTCTTTGCGGCGCCACACTGTTCGTCGCTCTGGCGGCCAGCTATCCCGCGGTTCATGACACGTTGCATAACGTGCGTCACGCCTTGGCCGTGGTTCCTTGCCACTAAAACTGCTCCCTTCGTTCGCCTGCGTTTTGCTTCTCGTGCTTTTCGGCGCTGCCTTCGGCGCTGACGAGCTGAAGATTTATTTCAAGACGACGCCCGGCGTAAAACTCCTGCGACCCTTTCGGGAGCCAGCGGATCTCGTGGTGCTGGTCACCGGCGCGGATGGTCGGCCGGTAGAGCAGGGCAGCGTCGATATTCGTCTCGACGCCCCCGAGCCCGGACCTGTTTTTTCGACTGACTTTCCGTTAGTCGAAGGCACGCGCTTGAGCGAGATGCGCTTGCCGCTTCGCCGGGGCCAGGCCAGCTGGAAAATGCTTTTGCCGATCCGCGGCGAGTACCGCCTCTCCGTCGACGTCGCTGCAAGGGACGGCCGCAGGGCGAGTAAGCGTTTTACTTTCATGATTCGGGAAAATGAAAAGAAATGGCTGGCTCTGGCTGGCTTCTCCCTGGGTTTGTTTCTGCTCGGCTTTGTCGCCGGAAGGATTTTCACTGGATCGCGAAGCGCCGCCGCGGTATTGGCGGCACTGGTGTTGCTTTCGTCTCCCGTGAAAAGCAGCGGAGCGCAGGAGAACGAAGGCGAAGGCAAAGCCGTCTTGGAAATCGAGCCCGCCACTGTCGGAAAGCTCAGCTTGGTGCGCTGGTCGCGCGAAACCGAGACGGCATCGGTGTCATCGCCGGCGCTGCTCACGCTCATCATCGAGCATCTGGAGAAAAACAAGATCGCCTTTGCGATCGATCGCATTCCGGTCGCGCGCGAGTTTTCGATGAGGTTTCATTTTACCGACGGCGCGCGCTACCGGGTAACGACGCTTGCCCAAATCCCCGGCGAAGCGCCGCTGCGCAACGAGCGGGTCGTTGACGTGACCGGCGTTGAACCGCCGGCGCGAGCCATGGTGCCGGCGCTGGTGTTTTTTCTTAGTCTTATCGCCTTGGGCTTGGGCGTGGGGCGCTGGAGCAAGCGGCATAAAAGCGCCGCTTGAGACCGCTTGGCGCGCTGCAAAAAATCCGGTCGCTAAAAAAATAGGGGCGCGGCATGCCGTGCCCCTATTGATGTGATGCGGTTGCGAGAACGCGGGAATTAATTTTCCGACACGTCGATCAATACGCCGTCAGGATCGCACAGCTGGAACTGTCCCAGACAGCAGCCGGCGAGCAGTTTCTGCCGAACCTCACGCTCGGGATTTTTCTCGGGCCGATCGTCTTTAATCGCGTCGAGCATATGAGAATGTTTTTCCAGATCGGCTTTGAACGCCGACATGCTTTCGACCTTGAAGCCGATATGGTCGAGAGCCGGCCGTTCGATGCCGGAGCCGTAAAAGTCGGAGATCTTCCACGGCATCACCGCGAGCGTGACTTTGCCGTCGGATAAATAGTGATTGGGGTCGCCGGCCGGCTTTTCCAATTCGGTCAGCTCGAAAACATCGCGATAGAATTCGGCGCAGAGCTCGGGCTCGACACAGCGCAAGCCGAAGTGGCCGACGCGCCGTTTGCGCTCTTCGACCTTGTCCGTGTACAGGTCGCGGCGGTTCTCCATATTCAGTTGGGATAAATCGAAAACGTTTCCCATCGGATCATGCATGCTGATCCCGGCGAACGGGCGATTACTCGGCCGCTTGAGTACTTCAATCTTGGGATACTTATCTTTGAGGCGGGAGAAGACCAGTTCGACATCCTGCACTTCAAAACCGAAATGATCGAAGCCTGCCTGGCGTCCCGGCGCACGCGGGTTCAAATTCAAACCCACGTAGCCATCGCTGACAACCACGGCGCCACCGGCGCGCTTTAAGTCGGAGCGTTTCATGCCCAAGACGTCGTGATAAAAGTCGCCTTCCTGATGCGCGTTGCTGGTAACGATCGCCATATGGCGCATTTGTGCAAACATGGCCGCCCTCCGTTTAGTTGAAGAGATAATTATTAGGCTATGTGAAGTCAGAGTGAGTTGTCAACCGAAAAGGGAAGGGTTGAGTGATGGAGCGGTGGAATAGTGGAGCGATGGCTTACGGAAGGGGCCAATAGCCCGCCACTCCAGTACTCCATCACTCCAATTCTTTGTGTTGGTTCTCAGACGTTGACGACGACGACGCCTTTCGGCTCGAGGTAGTAGTCGAGCGCCTCAGGGCCGTGCTCGCGACCGACGCCACTCGATTTTACGCCGCCGAAGGGCAATTCGTCATAGCCGTAGTGAAGCGAGTTCACCCACACATTGCCGGCCTGGAGTTTGTCGATAGCCTTGTTGGCGTTGAGCAAATTGCGCGTCCAGATCGACGAGCCGAGGCCGAACTCCGAAGAGTTCGATTTCTCCAACGCTTCGTCGAGCGTCTTGAAGGTGTACACCGGCAGCGCGGGACCGAAGACCTCTTCCTTGGTCATGCGCGCGTCGTCGGGCACGTTGGTCATCAATGTCGGCAGATAGAAGAAACCCTTATCGAAGTCGCCTCCCTTGGGCCGCTCGCCGCCGAACAATACTTTGGCGCCGCGCGCTTTGGCGTCTTCCACTTGTTCCTCGACTTCCTGGCGCTGGGAGCCGATATGAATTGGACCCATACGGGTCTCTTTGCTCATACCGTTGCCGACGGTTTTTTTCTTGAGAATTTCCACCAGACCGCCGACGAAATTATCCGCGATCGATTCCTGCAAGAACAATCGCTTCACGCCGAGACACATCTGACCGCAATTGAAATAGCGGCCGACGTCGGCCATCTTCACGGCCAGATCGAGGTTGGCATCGTCCATGACGATCATCGGATCGCTGCCGCCGAGCTCCAATGTTACTCGTTTGATCTCCCGGCCGGCGACTTCCATGACATGGCGGCCTACCGGTGTCGAGCCGGTGAAAGCGATGCGGCGGATGCGCGGGTTGCGCAGCAGCTCTTCGCCGACGCTGCCGCCGGGGCCGGTGACGACATTGACCGTGCCTTTCGGCAGCGTCTTCTGCGCTTTGCCTTCACCGAAGGTCGCCTGAGCGATGAGCTCGATAACTTTAATGGTGGCGAGCGGGGTCGTGCTCGCGGGTTTGATGATGATCGCATTACCCGCGGCGAGCGCCGGACCGAGCTTGGTGCCCATTAAAGTCAGAGGAAAATTCCACGGCACGATGCCGCCGCAGATTCCGATTGGCTGGCGCACGACCATGCCGTAGGCGCCTTTTTGCGGCAACGGCACATGAGAGCCGCGCACTTTGGAAGCGAGGCCGGCGTAAAATTCCAAGCCGTGCACGAGGTGATGAATTTCCAAACCCGCCTCGAAGAGTGTCTTGCCTTGTTCCTGCGTCAGGAGTTGGGCGATTTCAGCGGTATTTTTCTTGATTAGCTCGCCGGCGTTCATCAGCGCCACGCCACGGTCTTCCGGCGAGACATCGGACCAGACTTTAAACGCTTCCTCTGCGGCGGAGATTGCTTGCTGCACGTCCTTGTCATTGCCCAGCGGCACGGTGTCCACCGTGGCGCCGGTCGCCGGGTTGCGCACTTCGGTTGTGTTCTTGGTTACGGAATCGACGGACTCGCCGCCGATAAACATTTTTGCCATTAGCTATCCTCCATGAATTTAGAAAAGTTCCAGATGTTTCAATCGTTCCAGA
>JBLMXG010000111.1:0-3247 GCA_050257635.1 Chloroflexota bacterium | reverse complement strand
ATCGGGATTTAAATAAGCGCCGACGAAGCCCAACTCCTTCACGCATCGTTCCAGCTCGGCGACGCAGCTGCGCGTGTCCTTTTCCTTGGACTGGGGCAGTTGCGCCATGCCACGGAAGCGGTCGGGGTGGAGCTTGACGATGCACGCGATGACATCGTTGGTCACGCGGCACCAATACTCTTGCAGGAACGGCCGCATCCAGTGCCACATGGCGATGGGGCGGGGGCCTATCAGTTGAATGTCGATGTTGCGGTCGTCCATGAATTTTAAATGGCGCTGCTGGGCGGCTTCGAGCTGCTCGTCGGAAAGATCGAGCTTGCGGCCGGGGGTATTTTGCGAAACGGTTTCCGCCAGGAATTGGCGAAACACAGCGGGCGTGGTCATGTGTCCGTGAACGTCGACGACTTTGTATCCGTTATACATAACTCCCCTTTCGAATCTGCTCGATGGTTCCTAGTTATCGATCCAGGTCAACTAGGAACTCGAAACTAGAAACATGAACTTGATTACTCCTCCGGCGCGGGAACTTGATGCTTCAAGTAAATTTCCTTCCGCTCCTTGGCCGATTGCATCAGAGCCAGACAAACTTCCAGGGTCGCCATGCCCCATGGGCCGGTGTGGCGGATCGGTTTGTCGAGCACGACGGCGTTGTAAAGCTCCATGAGCTCGCCGCGGCGCGACGGCCCGCCGCCGCCGATCAGCGGCACGTCCTTAGTCCCTTCGTCGCTGTGAACGAACAGGCCGTATTGCGACTGGCGGATGTCGCCCTTCTCGCAGGTGGCGACGAGAATGCCGAGATCGTTGGGCAGCCACGGCTTGGTTTTGCTGCGGTCGCGGACTTCCCGTTCGTTGGCGCCGCCGATGCGCATGGCATCCTTGTCGGCATTTTCGTTACGCGTGCCGTCGAGCAGAGATTTGCGGATTGCCGCCCGCTCGGCTTCGCTGTACCGGCTGTTCTGGCCACCCCAGGGAACCAATTCGGACGCGAGAAAGTAGCCGTAGCCGTTGTGCATTAGCGTTGCCGGCGTGCCGTCTTCGAATTCCAGGAATGCCGAGTAGTAGCCGGGGATCGGCCGGCCCTTAAACCATTGACCGGTGGAGCCGCGCACGCTGCGCACCAGGCCGCCGCCGAGCAGGCGGAGAGTGTCGATCTGATGCGGCCCTTGACGATAAGGCACGCCACCGCCCTGGTTTGTATCGAGCTCTTCTGCCGTGCGCGGCCGCAGCATCCAGTCAGTATACGCCCACACGTGGAGTGCGCAGAGGCGGCCCAACTCGCCCGAGCGGATGATCTTGCGCATAGTGCGGATATGCGGGCCGAAACTCTGGGTGTGGCCGCAGAGCAATTTGATTTTGTTTTTGATCGACGCCTCGATCATGCCCTCGGCTTCGGCGAGGGAAATCGCCATCGGCTTCTCGACCACCACATGCTTGCCGGCGCTGGCGGCGATGATTGTGTGCGGCGCATGAAAGCGATTGGGCGTCGAGACCCAGACCGCTTCGACCTCGGAATCGGCGCAGAGTTTCTCGACGCTGTCGTAAGTCTTGGCGCCGTAGCGTTGGCGGAAGGTCTCCAGAACACGTGGATTGACATCGGCGGCGGCCACCAGCTCGAACTCCGGCATCTGTTCCATCGCCGGCAGGATCTCCGATGCGCCGACGCCGATGCCGACGATGCCGAGCCTCAACTTTCTCTGCTTGATGGATTCAGCCATGCGTTTTCCGTTCGGGCTGCGAGATAGTTTCTACTTAAAAGATGAAAGGGCGCGCATGTCAAGCCGAAGTAGTGATTCAGTTAGACCTCGACACAGATCGAACCGCAAGGAAAGATTCCTCGCTTCCGCTCGGAATGACAACGAAGCAACCGAATTCAGTGTCTCAAATCCTTCGACCAGACTCAGGGTAAACTCAGTCAGAGATCTTAAGCTAACAGAAACACTACGCACGCCGATCGCGGAATCCAATACAGGTCGCTTTCCTGAAGCCGGTTCATTTGTTAGATTGGCGTCGTTCCGAGGAGGCTGCCCCTATGCTTCGTTCACGGAAAGTCGGCTTTGCCGCCGCGTTTGTCTACATCAGCCTGATACTCTTGCCGGTTGTCACCCACGGCCAATCGAAAACCTCGCCGCTCAAGATCACGGTTTACAAGACGCCGACTTGAAGCTGTTGCGAGGGCTGGGTCAGCCATCTGGAAAAAAAGGGTTTTAAAGTAGAAACGAAAATCCTCTTCGGGAAAAGCTTTACCGATTTCAAGCGCAAGCAGGGCGTGCCGGAAAGACTCTATGCCTGTCACACCGCGCTGATCGACGGCTATGTGATCGAGGGTCATGTGCCGGCGGATCTGATCTATAAACTTTTGAAAGAGAAACCGGCGATCGTCGGGTTGGCAGTGCCGGGCATGCCGGCGGGCTCGCCAGGGATGGAAAGCAATCAACCCGAGCCTTACGAAGTTTTGACTTTCGACAAGAACGGGCGCACGACCGTATACGCAAAACGATAGAAAGATGGCGTTGCGAATTGAGGGAACCATGAACATGAAGAGACTATGGATGTTTGCCGCCGCCCTTGCGGCGCTCGGCGCGGCGTTGGTAACTTCGCCGTCGTTGGCCCAGGAAAAGAAAAATATCCGGATGGTTTTCGTCAGCCTCGCCTGGAACAGCGAGATCCCGTTCCGCGCGGCGCTGGCGCGCGGGTACTTCAAGCAGCAGGGGCTGCAGGTGGAGCCGATCCTGATCCGGGGCGGACCCGCGGCGATTGCGGCGCTGGCATCCGGCGAGGTCGATTACGCCAGCATCGGCGGCGCCCAGGCGGTGTTTCGCAGCCGGGCGCGAGGGTTGGACCTATCCATCATCGGCTGCATCTCGGCCACGACCAACTATATTTTTCTCGGCAATAAACAGGTTCGCACGCTGGAAGACCTGAAAGGCAAAACTGTCGGCATCACGGGCGCGGGAACCTACTCGGAGTTCGCGGTCCGAACCTTTCTCAAGAAGAACAACATCAATCCGGATAAGGATGTGATGCTGCGCGCCATCGGCGGCACGGTGTTGCGCGCGGCGGCAATCGAGAAGGGGATCATCGCCGCCGCGCCGTTCTCGACCGAAGACGCCGTGCGGTTGATGCGCGCGGGCTACAACGTGATCAGCAACTTGAACGAGTCGCTGGGCATCCCGCAAAATATTCTGGTGACGCGCAACGAAGTTCTGGAAAAATATCCCGAGACCACCAAGCGCGTGCTGAAAGCTTA
>JBLMXG010000110.1:0-41340 GCA_050257635.1 Chloroflexota bacterium | reverse complement strand
TGACATGCCCCTGTTCGAGAAAGAGATCGCCGTTTTCAATCACGCCGGTCTCGTTCTCCATGTTCATCTGGATGGAATCCGCCGACTTGACTTTCCACTCGGGGTCGTCGACGGTGACCTTACCCTTGGCCTCCATGTCGTTGGTCGCGCGATTGAAGCGGACCTCGTTGGCTTTCAGCGTGGTCCCCTCGCGCTTGATTACCACATTGCCCGAAGCGTCGATCTGGTTGGCTCCGTTGCCGGACTCCAGTTTGTCCGCTTCGAGATTGATCTCGCTGCCCGAGGTCTGCGCTCCAGGCGCAATCAATTGAGCGGCGCCGGCGGGGGCAACGAAAGCCAAAATCGCGCCGGCAAGTGCCGCGATGCAAGACCCTGGGATGAGTTTCATTCTAGCTTGATTCAGACCGATGAATTTGCCGTGCCGCTCTCCGCCGCTCGCGACGTCGCCAGTTTTTGAAGCATGGGACGCACCTCTCCCAGCAAATAAAGCGACCCCGCGATGATGATCACATCTTCTGCTCGGGCTTCGTCCAAAAGCGTGCGCAGGCCGACCTGTGAGTCGTCGAGCACGCGATGGGGAATCGGTTCGCTGAGTGTGGCCGCCAGTTGCCGGGGGTCGGCGCTGCGTTCCATCTTCACCTTCGTAAAAACAATTTCATCCACGCTCTTTGCCAGCGCCCGCAGCATGATTGCCCAATCTTTGTCCGCCATGGTCGCAAACAACAGCTTTATTTTTCGACCCTGCCGGATGCCGCTCAGCTCATCGACAAGCACTTCCACCCCTTCGGGGTTATGCGCACCGTCAAGGATAACCGTCGGCCGCTCGAGTATGACCTCTAAACGCCCTGGCCAACGCACTTGTCGCAAACCCGCACGCATCGCGCCTTCGGTAATCGGGAAACGGTCCTGGACCAACTCCAGAGCCGCTAAGGCTAACGAGGCATTAACTCTCTGGTGGCGCCCGCGCAGCGCCACTGCAACATCAAAAAAACTTTGTTTTATACCTCTATAATCGAAACGCCCGTCATTTTTCAAGGAAAATCTGAAATCAGCGCCCAGAGAGTAAGCTCGCGATTGCCGCTCGGCCGCGATGTCCAAGAGCAGGCGCGAAACCCCCGGAGAAACCTTGCCGCAAACCACCGGCACGCCCGGCTTGATAATACCGCCCTTCTCCCGCGCAATCGAAAGCTCATCGGAGCCGAGATAAGCCTCATGATCTTTGGATATCGTCGTAATCACCGAAACCAGCGGGGTGATGACATTGGTGGCGTCGAGTCGGCCGCCCAAGCCGACTTCGACGACAGCGATATCGACGGGTTGGCGGGCGAAATAGATAAAAGCCATCACCGTGACAAATTCGAAAAACGTCAGCGGCAACTCCGCCACGCCGGTCCGCCGCCAGACCTCGCCGGCGATCTCGACCACATTCTGCGGCGAGATTTCAGCGTCGTCGATGCGCATGCGCTCGGTGAAGGAGACCAGATGGGGAGAAGTATAGAGGGCGGTTCGGTAGCCGGCGCCGGATAGGATCCGGTGGAGCATTGCCGCCGTCGAGCCCTTGCCGTTGGTGCCGGCGATATGAATCGATGGGTAGGCCGCCTCGGGGTGATCGAACAGCGCCAGCGCGCGCGTCACACGGTCCAGGCGCAAATCGATGAGGCCGCCTTGCAGCTGATAAATTTTTTGCAGCGTGGCGCGGTAATCTTCCATGGTGCGCTTGTCTTCGGGATCGGACCGCCGACAAAATGGAACGGGGCGCGCCGATGTGGCTGGCCATCGGGAAGTCTAGTGACGCCAGCCGGGGCAAAAATGCGCTTTTCGCAGCCTCTCCCGCCGGCTCAACGCGTCGGCAAATTCATCGGGGTTTTCGCAGCGCGCCTGATCGCTTGTTTGAGCTCTGCGATAAACCGCCCCGCTTGCTTTGCCTTTTGATCGTTGCCCTTGGTCTTTTCGATCCGTTCGACCAGGGCGCTGCCGACCACCGCGGCATCGGCAAAGCCGGCAATCCAGGCGGCCTGCTTCGGCGTTGAGATGCCGAAACCGACGCCGACGGGCAGCGAGGCCGCCTTGCGCACGCGCTCCACCCGAGAGCGTAAGCCGTCGTCAAAAGAACGGCGCGCCCCGGTGACCCCGGTAACCGAAACGTAGTAAATAAAGCCGCGCCCCTGGCGGGCCACCTGATGGACGCGATCGGCTCCGCTGGTCGGCGACAATAGAAAGATCAAGTCCAGCCCCGCTGCATCGGTCCGGCGCTTGAGCTCGCCACTCTCTTCCGGCGGCAGATCGACGCAGAGCACGCCGTCGGCGCCCGCCTCGGCCGCCCGGCGGGCAAACTTCTCCAGACCGTAGCGAAAGATCGGATTAAAATATCCGAAAAGCACCACCGGAACTTGGGAGTTGCGGCGAAATTCACGAATCAAACGGAAAACAGCCTCTAAGGAAACCGGCCGCTTGAGCGCCCGCTCGGAGGAGCGCTGGATGGTCGGCCCATCCGCCGTCGGATCGGAAAAGGGGATACCCAGCTCGATGCAATCAGCCCCGCCTTGGGCGAGCGCGCGCAGGATTTTGAGCGTGGTCGGAAGGTCTGGATCTCCCGCGGTAACGAAGGGAATCAGTGCCGCTTCGCCGCGCTTTTTCAATTCGGCAAAAATTTTTTCGATTCGGCTCATGATAAATAGTCGTTCGAGGGTTCAAGAGTTCAAAGGGGCATGGAGGGGGCGGTCCCCCTTCCGAAAAGGGGACTGTCCCCTTTACCTGAACGCATTTATAGCTTAACTCCGAGATACTCGCCCACCGTCAGCATATCTTTATCGCCCCGACCCGATAGGTTGACAATGATGATCTGCCGTTTGTTTAAACGCGGCGCCAAGCGTGCCACTGCAGCGATCGCATGGGCGCTTTCGAGGGCCGGAATAATGCCCTCGATCTCGGCGAGCAGTTTGATCGCAGCGATAGCCTCGCGATCCGTAGCCGCGGTAAATTGAGCCCTGCCGCAGTCGCGCAGATAACTCAGCTCCGGTCCAACCCCCGGATAGTCCAGGCCCGCGGCAATGGAGTGTGTTTCAGTGATCTGACCGCGGTCGTCCTGCAACACGTAGCTCTTGCTGCCATGCAATACGCCGACCGCGCCGCCCTGGATCGACGCCGAATGCTTGCCGCTGCGCAAACCCAATCCGGCGGCCTCGACACCAAGCATTTTCACTTTATAATCGCGGACAAAAGGATAGAAGAGCCCCATCGAGTTGCTGCCGCCGCCAACGCAGGCGACCAGGTAGTCCGGCAACCTGCGTTCTTTTTTGAGAATCTGCCGGCGCGCCTCCCGGCCGATGACCGATTGAAAATCGCGCACCATCATCGGATAGGGATGCGGTCCGGCCACCGAGCCTATTAGATAATAGGTATTGCGCACGTTGGTCACCCAATCGCGCAGCGCTTCGTTCATGGCGTCCTTGAGCGTTCGACTGCCGGCTTGGACGACCCGGACCTTGGCGCCCAAGAGCTTCATGCGAAAGACGTTGAGCGATTGGCGCCGCACATCTTCCTCGCCCATGAAGATCTCGCACCGCAGACCGAAGCGCGCCGCTACCGTCGCCGTGGCTACGCCATGTTGCCCAGCGCCGGTCTCGGCGATGATGCGCTCCTTGCTCATGCGCCGCGCCAGCAGGATTTGGCCGATGGTGTTGTTGATTTTATGCGCGCCGGTGTGACAGAGGTCCTCGCGCTTGAGATAGATCCTTGCGCCGCCAAGCTTTGCGGTGAGCCGCTCGGCAAAGTAAAGCGGCGTCGCGCGGCCGACATATTCGCGCAGATAGAATTGGAATTCCCGGCGAAACGCGCCATCGCGCCGCGCCCTGGCGTAAGCCTTTTCCAGCTCGGTGAGCGCCGGCATCAGCGTCTCGGCGACATAGCGGCCGCCGTAAGCGCCGAAGTGGCCGCGCCGGTCAGGCAGCTTTGGCAGCATCGATAAATTCTTTGAGCTTCCCATGATCCTTGAGACCTGGACGGGCCTCCACCCCACTGCATACATCGACGCCGTAGGGCCGAATCCGCCGGATCGCTTCGACGACGTTATCGGCGCGCAGCCCGCCGGAGAGAATCAGCTTGCCGGCGTCGAGCCCGTCAAGCCATTCCCACGGAAATTGCGAGCCCGACCCGCCATAGCCAACCGACCAGGAGTCTAGCAAGTAGTAGTCCGCGGGAAAATCGTTCATCGCGGCCAGCGATGATCGCTCTTTCAGACGAAAGGCCTTGATGATTTTCATATCCCAACCGCGGCAATAGGCCGCGCTTTCTTCGCCGTGAAACTGCAAGCCGCGGTACGCTCTCGGCGCCGCGGCAGCGATCACGTCCAAAACTTTTTCCCGGCTCTCGTTGACGAACAGTGCAACATTGAACGACCCCGCCGGTAATCGCGCGATAATTTCCCGCGCTTTTTCCGGCGCGATCGCGCGCGGGCTCGGCGGATAAAAATTAAACCCGAGCATATCGGCGCCCAGCTCCAGCGCCTTTTCAGCGTCAGCCAGATTCGTGATTCCGCACACCTTCACTTTTACCGCCATGAGAGATCCAGAACGGGGACAGTCCCCTTTCCGGAAGGGGGACTGTCCCCTTCAACCGTCAGTCTTAAGCAATTCCGCCAGCTTCTTTCCCGGCTCCGGCGCGCGCATCAGCGACTCGCCGATCAGGAAAACATGGATACCCCAGCGCTCGACGCGGCGAATTTGTTCGAGGCTATCAATGCCGCTCTCGCACACGGCGAGCGTGCCCGGTGGAATCAATGGCGCAAGCCGCTCGGTTGTCGCCAGGCTAACTTCAAAGGTTCTTAGATCGCGGTTGTTGACGCCGATTATCTCGGCCCCCGCCTCGACTGCCGCAGCCAACTCTTTTTCCATGTGCACCTCGATCAGCGTATCCAACTTCAATTCGCTCGCCTGGGCGCGCAGGTCGGCCATCAACCGAGGATCGAGCATCGCCGCGATCAACAACACCGCATCCGCCCCGCAGCTCTTCGCCTCGACGATCTGATACGGGTCGAGGGTAAAATCCTTGCGCAGCAGGGGGACCTCGACCGCCGCGCGAATCTCTTCCAAATAGCGCAGGCTGCCCTGAAAAAAACGCTCTTCGGTCAACACCGAGATCGCGCCGGCGCCATGCGCGGCGTAATCCGTGGCGATCGCCACCGGATCGAAATCGGCGCGAATGAGCCCCTTGGACGGCGAGGCTTTTTTAACTTCGGCGATGATCCGCCGCTCGACGCCGGCGAGTTGTTTCGCGAATCCTCGGGTGGGTTCGCTAAAAAGCGGCCGATCGCGCAGCGCCTCCAGCGGCGCCTCGCGCCGGCGCCGCTCCACAACTTCGCGCACATGATCGGCGATAGTGGCTAAGACTTCCGCCATGCCCGATCACGCGGCGTTGGTCATTTCGACCAGCTGGGCAAGTTTTTGACGCGCCTTCCCCGAATCGATGGATTGAGCGGCGAGCAAGATACCGTCCTTGATGGTCGCGCCGCTGCCGCTCACGTAAAGGGCCGCGCCGCTGTTAAGCAGCACGACATCTCGTGTGGGACCCTTTTTGCCGTCGAGCACGGCGCGGACGATCACCGCGCTTTGTTCCGCGTTGCCGCCGTGCAACTCCTCCAGACCGCAGCGGGCGAACCCGAATTGTTCGGGCTCGACGACGTACTCTTTGACCTGGCCGTCACGCAGCTCGGCGACTTTGGTCGGCCCGCACAGAGAAATCTCGTCCAGCCCTTCCATCCCGTGCACGACCATGGCCCGCGTGCTGCCGAGATTCTTGAGCACTCGGGCGATCATCGCCACCATCGCGCCGCTGTAAATGCCGATCAATTGATGGGTTGCCATCGCTGGATTGGTCAATGGCCCGAGGATATTGAAAATCGTGCGGATGCCGATATCGCGGCGTGGTTGCACCGCGTACTTCATTGCTTCGTGGAGCAGCGGCGCGAAGAGAAAGCCGATGCCAATCTTGGCGATGCATTGCTCGACCCGCTCCTTCGGCGCGTCGACTTTGACACCCAAAGCGCCCAACACATCGGCGCTGCCTGACAGGCTCGAAACCGAGCGATTGCCATGCTTGGCGATATTGACGCCGGCGCCGGCAAGAACGAACGCCGCAGTGGTTGAGATATTGAATGTGCCTTTCTGGTCGCCGCCGGTGCCGCAGGTATCGAGAACCGTCTTGCCGCCGACGTTGACGCGGTGGGCCTTTGCGCGCATGACCCGCGCCGCGCCGGTGATCTCATCGACGGTTTCGCCCTTCATGCGCAAGGCGGTAAGAAAAGACGCCACTTGCAGCGGCGTCGCTTCCCCGGTCATGATTTGGTCCATCACGTCGACGGTTTCGGCTTCGGAAAGATCGACGCGATTGACTAGCCTTTCGATCGCTTCGCGAATATTCATAGAGGGTGCCGCCGAGTCATCGGGAGGCGGCAAATGCTTTAGGGTAATTTTCCTTGGTTCGCAGCAATTCCACCATTTTATCGGCCTCATCGCGCGTGCCAAACTTACCCACATTGACGCGATACCAGGTTTTTCCCCGGTTCTGGACCTCAGTGACATAGGCGTTGTAGCCTTTATTTTTGAGTCGATCAACTATCAGTTTAGCCGATCGCTCGTCAGGAAAAGCGTTGACCTGCGCGCGCCAGCCCTTGCCCGCCTCCTTTGACTCACCGTTCGACGCGGTCTCCGCCTTCTTCGCCGTCTCCGCGGCCGGCGTGGGCTTATCCACTTTCTTTTCCGCGACCTTCGTTGCCGGCGCTTTCGGCTTGGGAGGCGCGGGCTTTTCCTCGGTGTTGCCGCCGGTTTCCTTTGCCGCAGGTTTCGCCACCTCCGGTTTTTCTTCGGCCACCGCAGCCGAAGCGGCTGACTTGGGCAACGCATCGTTGAAGGTGATCTCGTCTCTAGGCGGCGCGGCTGGCACGCTGCTTGACTGCTGCGCCCCGGGCTTGACTGGAATCTTCACCAGGGGTTCTTCCGGCTTGAGCATTCTTCTCGCCTCGATCCCCTTGCCAACGAATATTCCCAGAACGAAAATGATCGCCGAAGCGAGCGTGAACCCTGTGCCGAGCAACACCATCTGCCCGCGGCTGAAGTAAAAACGATTCTCTTTGCCTCTGCGATTTTCCGCCATGAATCTTCCCTCTTGCTGCTCGATGCGGAACTCTACACGTCCGTTTCCGCGCGCGCGGCCATCTTCACCGGCGCCTCTACACCTAGGACTTCCAGTCCGCGGCGAATTGCCTTTTGAACATTTTCGATCAGCAGCAGGCGCGCGCGGCTCAAGTCGACGTCCTCGGAAATCACCCGGTGGCGGTTGTAATAACGATGAAATTCACCGGCCAGATCCAATAGATAAAAAACCAGCCGATGGGGTTCAAGCTCGCGCACGCTTTCTTCCAGCACGTCGTTAAACTGGATCATTTTGCGGACCAATTCCATTTCTTCGGCTATCGCCAGCCGCTCCACCGCCACGGCCTCGCGCGCGCCCAGGGTGAGCCCGCTCTTGCTCGCTTGCTCGAAGATGCTCGATACCCGGGCGTGGGCATACTGCACGTAAAAAACCGGGTTCTCGCTCGATTGCCGTTTGGCCAGATCCAAATCGAAATCGAGATGGCTGTCCGATTTCCGCATCAGAAAAAAAAACCGCGCCGCATCACGCCCGACTTCTTCCAAGACCTCTTCGAGGGAAACGAATTCACCAGTCCGTTTGCCCATGCGCACCGGTTCGCCGCCGCGCGTCAGTTGAACCATCTGCACCAGCACGACCTTGAGAACCTCCGGATCATAGCCCAGTCCCTGCATCGCCGCCTTCAGGCGCGGCACGTAGCCATGGTGATCGGCGCCCCAGACGTTGATCAGTTTGTCGAACTTGCGCTCGTACTTGTTCCGATGATAGGCGATGTCGCTGGCAAAGTAGGTCAGTTCGCCGTCACTCTTGATCACCGTGCGATCTTTGTCGTCGCCGAACCGCGTCGATCGATACCACTCGGCGCCGTCCTGGACATAAAGCAGATGCCGGCCGCGCAGAAGTTCCATTGACGCCGCCACCTCGTTGCGCTCGCGCATCGCCTTTTCGCTGAAAAACGAATCGAATTCGATGCCGAAGGCTTTGAGCTGCGCCCGGATCGTCTCGAGCAACGCGTCACCGCCGTATTGCCGAAAAAACTCCACCGCCGCATTTTTGTCCTCGTGCAAGAACTTTTCGCCGTATTGGTCCTTGAGCTGAGCGGCAAGCTCTTTGACGTAGTCGCCCGGATAACCGTCCTCGGGAAAATCGACCCTCTCGCCGAAAGATTCGCGGTAGCGCGCGTAGAGCGAGAGCCCCAGGTTTTCCATCTGATTGCCGGCATCGTTGACGTAATATTCGCGCTCCACCTGAAAGCCGGTCGCCTCGTGCAGACGGGCCAACACGTCGCCGATCACGGCCACGCGTCCATGACCGACATGCAACGGACCGGTGGGATTGACGCTGGCAAATTCCACCTGAACTTTTTGCCCCCGGCCAAGATCGAGATCGGCGCCTTTGCCGGCGCTGATCTCGCGCAGCCGCTGATAATAAAACTGCGGCGAGAAGGTAAAATTCAAAAATCCCGGCCCGGCGATCTCCATGCGCGCGATTATCCCCTGCGGATCTTCGAAGTTCTTGAGTATGGCTTCGGCGATCGCCCGAGGCGGTCTCTTGGCGCTCTTGGCCCAGAGCATGGCGACATTGGTAGCCAGATCGCCGAATTCGCGCTGCTTCGGCGGCTCAAGCAGCAAAGCCGGGACCTGTGCTGAATTTAGCTCTCCGCCTTGCGCCGTCTTTTCAACGGCCCGGGCCAGGAGCTCTTTAAGGTGACTTCGCATCTATGTTCTTGTTAATCTAACACGCCGCCGCGCCGGCGATCAGCACCGGACACCAAGCATAGTGAAATATCGGGGGAACACTTGCTGCTATCAAGGTCACTTTAACGTAATGGTTTATACCGTGCAATCGGCAGGCGATGGGCGCGCGGGCTTTCGTGAATTCGCTGATGGTGCGCTGCAATCCCCAAACGAGAGGCCCGTGGCAAAGCGTGGCTTTGTCCACCGGCGGTCCGGGGATTCCCTTGGCGTCGAGGCCTGAGACTCGATTATCTGAGGGACAAAAATTTAGCCGGAATATTCCCCGCCAAAAACAACGGTCCGGCCCGATAGAAAACGACTCCCTCATCGTGTGCAGCTTGGGCGTCAACGACCAAAAGCGCCGGTGCCGGGTCGTGACGCCGAGCCACGGACTCGGCCTCCTCGGCGGTCAGACTGAGATGCACATACTGGCGGTCGCGCGGCTTGAGACCGTTGCGGAGCATGGACTGCGCCAAATCACGGGCGGTGCCGAAGTAGAGTCTCGCTGGCGGCTCGGTTGCTGCACCGCCCAGATCGACGGGGAAGGAGTGACCGTAAGTGGCCCTCACCTTGCCGTCAATCAATTCGAAACGTTGCTTCGTCGAATCGGTAACCACAGAGCGGATCTGCGCTTCGGTAACGTCGTAAAAACGCTCTTGCACCAATTCGACGACGTCGCGCCAGTCGACAAACCCGCGCTGATCGAAGACCAGCGGATACTCCTTCGGCCGATGGCGCAACAGATAGGTGAGAAACCGGGAAATGCGTTCCGACGGTAGGCTGGCCATCCTCTCAGACACCCCGCTTCTGCCCGGTGATGATATCGTAGACGTTGCAGGCGATGCCCGTGGCTTCGTAGTCGTCCATACCCGTGGCCTGGGCGATCGAAAACATTTGGTACGCGAGGGCGACGAACGGCATCGGCACTTCCATCTCGCGCGCCATATCCAAGCCAAAGCCAACGTCCTTGGGCATCCACGACTTGCGCGGTTTGTATTTGCCGCTGACGATGATCTCCATGATTCGATCGATGGCGGCGGAGTCCTGCGCGGAATTTTTAAGAATCGTCCGGAAGGTCGACTCGCTGAGGCCGCCCTTTTTGAGCCAGGCGCAAATCTCGGCCAAAGTAAGATGCGTCACGGCCGCAAACATCGCCATGGCGTTTTTTACCAATTTGGCGTTGCCCAGCTCGCCGACGTAGAGCACTTTGTTGCCCATCGCCTTGAACACCGCCTGGTTATCGTCGAAAATCGTTTTCGAGCCGGAGAGCCAGAGCGACAAGGTGCCGGCGGCGGCAGCTTCTTCCACGCCTCCCGCCGAGCCGTCGACGACGGTCCAGCCTTTTTTGGCCAGCTCGGCGCTGACGCCGACGATTGTCTTCTTGTCGATGCTGCTGAAATCGATCCACAGCTTCGCCCCCCTCGTTGCTTCATGGAGGCCGCCGCTGCCGAGACCGACGGCGCGCACCGCTTCATTGTACGGAAGCATGGACAAGACGATCTCGCAGGATTCAGCCACCGCTTTGGGCGACTCTTTATAGACCGCGCCCTGGCTCTCCAGCCCTTTGCATTGTTCGCGGCGCAGGTCGTATACGACCAATGAGTTGCCCGCCTTGATCAAGTTGCCTGCCATGCCGCTGCCCATGCCGCCGGTGCCGATGAATCCCAAAGTTTCCATTTCGCCTCCTGAAGTTCAGTTGATCCGGTCGTCTTCGTCAATCGACGATGCGCACACCCGCCGGCCAGAGCACTAGCACCACGGTCTCGCCGATCGCCCTCGGCACATGCGTCGAGGCGGGATCTAGAAATACCAGATCGCCCCGGGCGTATTCGCCGGTCTCATCGGCGATCTTGCCTTTGAGCACCAGGTAAAATTCGCCGCCGATATGCTCGTGCTTTAAAAACGCATCCGCGGCCGCGTCGGCGCGGATTCGATAGAGCACCAGCTCGCGCCGGTCTGCGCGCGCCAGGCGGGCCATCGCGAGGCCGTTGCCAAAATCGCGCCAGGACAGCCGCTCGAGCGCCCTCTCGTCGAGCTCGAGGCTCAAAAAATCATTGAGCGACCGGCGCAAAACTCCGCTTGCGTTTTCCCCCACGGGGCTTTGATATCACGACTGATCGGCTAACAAAAGAACGGCGAAAAGCGTTCGGACTACCGCCCCGCGCCGATTGGCCGAGCCGATCGGCGAACGATCGACAAATGCACCCGCCGCGCCAACTGAGCGAGAAAATACCAGTGCCAAGACTCGCTATTATTTGGCTGCAGCGACGGCCGGAAGAATCGGCAGGGGCACCGGGTTGGCGACCGGAGGCAGGCTTCTTAGATAGGCCCAAATCGCCTTTAAATCGGCATCGGACAAATCTTTCATGTTGAACCACGGCATGGGCGGCAGAATATCTCGGCCATTGGGCTGGCCCTGGTGCTTGCCGGTGCGCACCATCTGAACAAACATCTCCTCGCTCCACTCGCCGATGCCCGTGGCCTTGTCCGGCGTCAGGTTGATCGCAAAGCTCACGCCCCACGGACCCGCCCATGCGGTCAGCGAGCCGTTGGTCGCCGCGACCACACCATTCCTTTCGGCATCCTTCGGTGACCAAGACGGCACCGGCGATTTTTCCAGGTGGCCGGCCAGCAGCTTCGAATTGTCCGGCACGGGAGCGCCGCCGGGACCCCGAATTTTTGGCGTGTGACAATCGTTACAGCCCGCCAGAGTTACGAGATATTTTCCCCGTTCAACCGGTGTCATGGTGGGAGTTTTCGAACAGGCAACGAGCGTTGCGTATATCATCAGGATGAAAATCAATCTGCCAAAACCGTTCATTCGCGACCCTTTCGCAATTTTTATTTCTTCTCGGCGTTTAGCAGCCGCGGCACCGCGTCTATACCACAAACTGTGCATTTCGGGTTATCGATGGGGCGGACGAGCCGAGCGCCCGTGATCTCACAGCAAACAAACCGCAGCATAGTAGCATGGAACCGTGGCGGCGCAATCACCGGCAGTCTCACTGACCCTTGCAGAGAAAAAAAATAAAGCGGGCGAGAATTAACGGCACAGCCCGCCGCGATCTTTGCGAATCGCGCGCGGGCCGTTGGCTGAAAGGAATTTAAATAAAGGCTATGCGGCGGCTTCTTGCTGCTCGGCGCGCTGGCGCCGACGCGCTCGGCGGCCCTTCTTCGCGCCGCCTTTGGACGCTTCCGACGCTGCGCCTTCGGCGCCCACCAGCTCGATCAGCGACATTTGGGCGGCATCGCCGCGCCGGATGCCGAGCTTAATGATGCGCGTGTAGCCGCCCGGGCGGTCTTTGAAGCGCGGGCCGATCGAGTCAAAAAGCTTTCGCACCACGGCTTTGTCCTGGACGATGCTCAAAACTTGCCGGCGCGCGTGCAGCGTGCCCTGCTTGCCGAGAGTGATTACGCGGTCGGCCCAGCGGCGCAGCTCCTTCGCCTTGGGATCGGTAGTTTTGATTTTTTCCTCGCGCAGCAGCGCGGTAATCAGGTTGCGCATCAGCGCCCAACGGTGCGCTGAATTGCGGCTCAGTTGTCTTCCCGATTTCTGGTGGCGCATGGGCTAGACTGGCTCCTTCTCGGCGGCCCGTTTGCGGGCGTCGATCTCCTCCCGCGAGGGGAAGTGATCGACTTTCATGCCCAGCTCAAGACCCATTTCTTTGAGAATTTCCTTGATCTCGTTGAGTGATTTATGGCCGAAGTTTTTGGTGCGGAGCATCTCCTGCTCGCTCTTTTGAACGAGCTCGCCGATATACTTGATGTCGGCGTTTTGCAGGCAGTTTTGCGATCGCACCGAAAACTCGAGTTCGTCAACGCTGCGAAATAAATTTTCGTTGAGCGGTACCGGCGGGCCGTCCTCTTTTTTCTCTGCGCGCGGCTCTTCTTGGAAATTGACGAAGATGCTGACCTGGTCCTGCAGAATCTTGGCGGCGTAGGCCATGGCGTCGTCGGGCTTGACGCTGCCGTCGGTGTAAACCTCGAACACCAGGCGGTCATAGTCGGTGCGCTGGCCGACGCGCGCGTTGGTCACGCTGAAATTCACCTTTTGCACGGGCGCAAAAACCGCGTCGATAAAAATCGTATCCACCGGCGCTCCCTCTTCCTTGTTGCGCTCCGCCGGCACGTAGCCGCGACCGAGCTTGGCGAGCATCTCGATCTCCAGCTTGGCGTCGCGCGAGAGCGTGGCGATCTTGTGGTCGGGATTGAGAATCTCGACCGCCGGCGGCGCGATAATATCTTTGGCGTACACGATCGCCGGTCCTTTCGTCTCAATCTTAAGGGTTTGTTGTTCGCTGTCGTTAAGGCGCAGGCGAACTTCTTTGAGATTGAGAATGATGTCGGCAACGTCCTCGGTCACTCCGGGAACGGTGGAAAACTCGTGCAGAATACCCTTGATGCGCACGGCGACAATGGATGCGCCCATGAGGGAGGAAAGGAGAATACGCCGCAGCGAATTGCCGATGGTTTGGCCGAACCCGCGCTCGAACGGTTCCGCATAGAACTTGCCGTAGGTTGGGGTCAGAGTTTTCTCTTCCACCTCCAATTGTCTGGGCTTGATCATTTCCGTCCAATGCTTATACATTGTCGACATAGCGTCTCCCAATATCGCACTTACTTCGAATATAATTCGACGATCAGTTTTTCATTGATGGGCATAGTAATATCGCTGCGCGACGGCAGGATTTTGATTCTGCCGCTGAACGCCTCGCGGTCCACTTCCGCCCAGTCGGGCACGCCGCGCCGCTGCGCCCCTTCCATTGCCGACACCACGCGCGCGAGCTGACGGCTCGGCTCCTTGACCGAAATCACATCGCCGGCGCGGACGATGTAGGAGGGGATATTGACCTTTTTGCCGTTGACCTGGACGTGGCCGTGCCGAACCAAGGTTCTCGCTTCGGCGCGCGAGCTGGCAAAGCCGAGCCGGTACGCCACGCTGTCGAGCCGACGTTCGAGCAGGGTCAACAAGGTCTCGCCGGTGATTCCCTTAATTCGCGCCGCTTCGGCAAAAGTGCGGCGAAATTGCTTTTCCAACAGACCGTACATGCGCTTGACCTTCTGCTTTTCGCGCAGCTGGATGCTGTATTCGGAAAACTTCGGCCGACCCTGGCCGTGCTGCCCGGGGGGATAGTTGCGTCTTTCGATCGCGCACTTGTCGGTATAGCAGCGCTCGCCCTTGAGAAAGAGCTTTAAATTTTCGCGCCTGCACAACCGGCACACGGAATCTGTGTATCTAGCCAATCTTTTTCCTCCTCCTAATGATCAAACTCGTCGTCGCTTCGGCGGCCGGCAACCGTTATGCGGGATCGGTGTCACATCCTTGATCAAACTGATATTGATGCCCGCCGACTGCAACGCGCGCAGCGCCGATTCCCGGCCCGCTCCCGGTCCCCGCACAAAAATTTGCACGCTGCGCAGGCCGTGATCCATCGCTTTCTTGGCTGCGCTGTCTGCCGCCTGTTGGGCCGCAAACGGCGTTCCCTTGCGGGAACCCTTGAAACCCATCGCCCCGGCGCTGGACCAGGAAATCACATTGCCCTGATAGTCCGTGATCGTGACGATCGTGTTGTTAAACGTCGAATGGATGTGCACCACCCCTTCAGCGATATTCTTTCGTCCGCGCTTGCGGCGCGCCGCCCGTTCGGCGGCCTTGGCGTCCGCCTGTCCTTCGGCTTTTTGTTTCTCGTCGCCGGCCTCTGCCATTCTTGTCTCCTTTTATCAATCAACCCTTTGACGGCGCCGGCTTTTTGCCCGCGACGGTTTTGCGCGGCCCCTTGCGGGTGCGCGCATTAGTATGCGTGCGTTGGCCCCGCACCGGCAAATTCTTGCGGTGACGCAGCCCGCGGTATGATCCCATGTCGAGGTGGCGCTTGATATTTCCCGTCACGTCGCGCCGGAGATCGCCTTCCACTTTGTAACTCTGATCCATAATCTGCCGGATCTTGACGACATCGTCATCGCTCAAGTCGTCGCTCTTGAGGTGCAGCGAGATACCGGCCTGATTGAGGATATCCCGCGACGCGCTGCGGCCGATGCCGTAGATATAAGTCAGGGCGATTTCCATGCGCTTGCCCTTCGGCAAGTCCACGCCTGCAATACGTGCCATAGCTTCACTCCGTTGGCGGCTTCGCGGCGAAGCGCGCTTTTAGATTCCCGCAACCCGTGTTTTTAAACGTCAAGATAAATTTTCAGCCCTGCCGCTGCTTGTGCTTGGTGTTTTCGCACAACACCCGCACCACGCCCTTGCGGCGGATGACTTTGCATTTGTTGCAAATCTTTTTGACCGATGCTCTGACTTTCACGACGGCTCCTAATCTTAGCGTTCCCGGAAAATGATGCGTCCCCGCGCTAGGTCGTAGGGCGACAGCTCGATCTTCACTTTGTCGCCGGGTAAGATCTTGATGTAGTGCATACGCATCTTGCCGGAAATATGGGCGAGCACCTTGTGCCCGTTATCCAACTCGACCCGAAACATCGCGTTGGGCAGGGTCTCTAAAACCTTGCCGGTGACTTCGATGGAATCTTCTTTTGGCATAAGGCGCCCTGCTTAATACACCAATCCTTGGAAACTATAATTGACTCAAAATAAGAGGACCGTTCTTGGTAACCGCCACCGAATGCTCAAAATGGGCGGCTAAGGTACCATCCTTTGTGACCGCCGTCCAACCATCGTCTTTAATTTCCACCTCGTAGCCGCCGGCATTCACCATGGGCTCGATGGCCAAGACCATTCCTTCCTTGAGCCGAAGCCCGCGGTCCGGTTCACCGTAGTTGGGCACCGGCGGCTCTTCGTGCAGCTTCTTGCCGATACCATGGCCGACAAACGCACGAACCACGGAATAACCCGCCTCCTCCGCGACCTTTTGCACCGCCGCGCCGAGATCCCCTAACCGCTTCCCATCGCGCAGCTGCTCAATGCCCTTGTAGAGCGATTCCTCGGTCACGTCCATCAAGCGCTGAGCCTCAGCACTGACTTTGCCCACGCCCACCGTGATCGCCGAGTCGCCGTAGAACCCTTCACAGATCACGCCGTAATCGAGACCGATGATATCGCCTTCACGGAGCACCCGGCTGGTTGGAATGCCGTGAACGATTTCTTCGTTCACCGAGGCGCACAAACAGCGCGGATAGACTCTCCCCGCGACGCTGTATCCCTTGAACGCAGGTATCGCTTTTCTTTTAAGCGTCATCTCTTCCGCGATAGCATCCAAGTCCAGGGTAGTCATCCCAGGCGCGACGCGCCGTTTCAACTCTTGCAGAACCTCCGCGACGATTACGTTCGCCCGTCTCATGATCTCGATTTCTCGAGGCGATTTGAGCGAAATCACGCCACCAGATCTCCCAACGCCCCGGCCACTCGGGCGCGAATTTGGTCGATGGCGCCGACGCCGTCGATTTCCCGCAGCAGACCGCGCTTACGATAATAACCGACCAGCGGCGCAGTCTGGATCTCGTAGACTTTGAGGCGATTCGCAATCGTCTCTTCTCGATCATCGTCCCGTTGAAAGAGCTCGCCGCCGCAGCGGTCGCAAACCCCAGCTTTTTTCGGCGGGTCGAAAACAACATGGCTAAGCGCGCCGCAGCTTTTGCAAGTGCGCCGACCCGCTAGCCTTTCGATGATCACTTGCTCCGGCACCTGCACCGACAGGACGCAGTTAAGGCTTAAGTTCATTCGCGTCAGGATCGTATCGAGACTTTCCGCCTGGGGGATCGTCCGTGGAAATCCGTCGAGAATAAACCCCATTTCGCAATCCTTTTGTTTCAACCGTTCAGCCACCAAGCCAACGATGACATCATCCGGTACGAGTGCGCCGCGATTGATATATTGCGCTGCTTCATGGCCCAACGGGGTTTGCTGCACTACGGCCTGGCGCAGAATATCACCGGTCGAAATTTGGCACGCGGCAAATTCTTCTTGAAGCAGCTTCGCCTGGGTTCCTTTGCCAGCCCCGGGAGGTCCCAACAAAACCACGCGCGCTCCAGTGGCCACGAAGGTTTAACCTCTTCTTCCGCGCAGCCGTCCCCGCTTCATGAACCCCTCGTAGTTGCGGCTGATCAAATGCGTTTCCATCTGAGCCACGGTATCTAGAGCAACGCCAACGACGATCAGCAGCGCGGTGCCGCCGAAATAGAAGGGCACGTTGAACTGCGTGACTAAAAGGGTCGGCAACAGGCAGACAACGCAAAGGTAAATGGCGCCGCTCAAAGTAATCCGCGACAACACACGTTCGATATAATCGGCGGTTTTTTGGCCCGGCCGGATGCCGGGAATATAACCGCCGGCTTTTTTCATATTCTCGGCCACGTCGCTAGGATTGAACACTACGGCTGTATAGAAGAACGCGAAGAAAATTATCAAAATGACGTAAATCAAATCGTGCAGCCAAGAGCCCGGCGCCAGCATGCCGGTAATCGCCTGCACCCATGGATGATTGGCAAACTGCGCCAAGGTCGCCGGGAAAATTAGGATTGACGAAGCGAAGATCGGTGGAATCACGTTGGCGGTATTAACCTTAAGGGGAAGATGCGAGGTCATGCCGCCGTACATTTTGCGCCCGACCACGCGCTTGGCATACTGCACCGGAATGCGCCGCTGGCCGCGCTCGACAAAAATGATCGCGCCGACGACAGCGATACTCAGCACGACAATCAGCAGGGCGACCAGCGGCGGCAACTCGCCTTCGCGCATGAATTGCAGGGTCGTCGTGACCGCCGACGGAAGGCGGGCGACAATGCCGGCGAAGATGATCAGCGAGATACCGTTGCCGATGCCGCGCTCGGTGATCTGCTCGCCCAGCCACATAATAAACGCCGTTCCCGAAGTGAGCGTGATCACCGTCATGATCCGAAAACCCCACCCCGGACTCAGCACCAGGCCATGCCCACCCGGTCCCTGGGTGCCCTCAAGGCCAACACTGATCATTGTGCCCTGGATGATCGAAAGCACCACCGTCCCGTACCGGGTATACTGAGTGATTTTACGGTGTCCGGCTTCGCCTTCCTTCGACAACCGTTCGAGGTAGGGAAAGACCACGGTCAACAGCTGCAATATAATCGAAGCGCTGATGTAGGGCATGATACCCAGAGAGAACACCGAAAACTGCTCCAGCGCGCCGCCGGAAAACAAATTCAAAAATCCGAAAAGAGTGTTTCTCTGCTGGTCAAAGAAAGCCGCCATCGCTTGGCGGTCGATGCCTGGCGTCGGCACATGCACGCCAAGGCGATACACCGCCAGCATCACTAGCGTATAAAGCACGCGACGGCGCAATTCGGGGATGCGCGAAGCGTTTTGAAAACCATTAAGCATGGAGCGAAATCAACTCCGCTTTTCCGCCTGCGGCTTCGATCTTTTCCTTCGCCTTGGCGGAAAAGCCATGGGCCCTCACGGTTAAAGCCTTAGACAGAGCACCGTCGCCGAGCACTTTGACCCGGCGATTTTTTCCGGTCACGAAACCATGTTGGGTCAAAATTTCCGGCGTGACCTCGCTGCCCGCGGGCAACGCATCGATTTGACCGAGATTCACCACCGACATCTCGATTCGAAATGGATTGTGAAATCCGCGCTTGGGCAACCGCCGCTGCAGAGGCATCTGCCCGCCCTCAAAGCCCGGCTTGGTGTTGCCGCCGGAGCGCGCGCCCTGACCCTTGTGGCCGCGGCAGGAAGTTTTGCCATGGCCCGAGCCGTCACCGCGACCAACACGTTTGCGTTTCTTGTTCGATCCCGCCGCTGGTTTCAAATCATCGAGTCTCATGGTCAGCGAATCTCCGCGAGTTCCTTGCCGCGCCGGTCGGCGATTTCTTCAGGAGCGCGCAAATCCCGCAAGGCCTCAATCGTCGCCTTGACCATGTTGTGCGGATTGTTGGAGCCGATACATTTGGTCAAAACATTCTGAATGCCCGAGGCTTCCACAACCGCGCGCACGCCGCCGCCGGCGATCACGCCGGTTCCGTCGGACGCCGGCTTGAGGATCACATAGCCCGCGCCGTAACGGCCGGTCACTTCAAAGGGAATGGTGCCATCCATCACCGGCACCCGAATCAAGCTTTTCTTCGCCTGATCCAAGCCCTTACGGATTGCCTCGGGAACCTCATTCGCCTTGCCCAGACCGTAGCCAACCAGCGAACGGTTGTCGCCGACCACGACCAGCGCGCTAAAGCTAAACCGTCGCCCGCCCTTGACGACTTTGGCTACTCGGCTAATGTGGACTACTTTTTCTTTGAGTTCTAATCCCTGTGGATCAATCCGTTCCAAAGGCACCTCTCGTTTGATAATTTCCGGTCAAAATACCAAGCCGCCTTCGCGCGCCCCATCGGCCACCGCTTTGACCCGGCCGTGATAAAGAAACCCATTGCGGTCAAAAACCACATTGGTGATACTTTTTTCCTTGCACGCCTTCGCCACGGCGAGGCCGACCGATTTGGCCGCCTCGACACCCTTGCTCTTTTTGTTGGCCTCGGCCAATTCGCCCGTGAGCGTCGACACCGAGGCAAGAGTCTTGCCCTGGTCGTCTGAAATCACCTGCACGTAAATATGCTTGTTGCTTCGAAACACACACATTCGGGGACGGCTGTCCGTTCCGGTAATCTTTTTCCGCACGCGCACCTTGCGGCGCAGCCTCGCGATATCCTGCCGTTTATTCGCCATCGGGGTTCCTCAGTGTCTATTTTCCGCCAGCCGAGCCCACCGCTTTGCCGGCCTTACGCCGAATCACTTCTTCACGGTACTTGATGCCCTTCCCCTTGTAGGGCTCGGGTGGTCGGAGGCTACGAATCTTCGCCGCCGTCTCGCCGAGCACTTGGCGGTCGGCACTGCTCAGGGTGATGATCACCTGGCGCTCCACCGAAGCCGAAACCCCCTGCGGCAGATAAAAGACCACCGGATGAGAGAAGCCCAGCGTGATGTGCAGCTCTTGCCCCTTCACCTCGGCGCGGTAACCGACGCCGTTGATGTCCAATATCTTGCTGAAGCCCTGGCTGACTCCTTGAGCCATGTTGGCGATGAGCTTTCGGGTGAGTCCATGCAGAGCGCGAGCCTTGCGGTCCTCGGCCTGGCGCTCAACACGCAGCACATTCCCGTCGACTTTAATCTTGACCCCGGCGGGAACGGCGGTTTGGAGCTTGCCCTTCGGCCCTTCCAAGCGCACGGCGTCGGCGTCGACAGCGACCTTAACGCCAGTGGGGATTGTTACCGGCAATTTTCCGATGCGTGACAAATGACACCTCGACTCAACTTACCACACGGTGCAAATAATTTCGCCGCCGACCTTGGCCCGCTGCGCTGCCCGGTCCACCAGGATTCCCTTGGGCGTTGACAGAATATGAATCCCCAAGCCCTTGCGAATCGGCGTCAAATTCTTCGCGCCGACATAAACTCGACGCCCCGGCGTGCTCACTCGCTTCATGCCCATGATGATCGGCCGATTCTCGCGGTCGAACTTGAGCTGGATGACCATTTCCTCGCCGCCGCCGACCGCGGCCTTAACCTTCTTCTGGTCCTTCAAATAGCCTTCTTCGATTAGAATCTTGACGATATTTTCTTTTAAACGTGACCACGGCACCGCAACCCTTTGGTGGCGCGCCCGCGAAGCGTTGCGGATTCTAGTCAACATGTCGGCGATTGGATCTGTCATTCCCATATTTCTCTCCGGAGCTTACCAGCTGGCTTTAATCAGTCCGGGAATATGCCCCTTGCGCGCGTGGTCGCGTAGGCAAAGCCGACACATACGAAAACGCCGATAAAACGCCCGCGCCCGGCCGCACAGCGGGCAACGATTATATTCGCGGACTTTGAACTTGTTGGGCATTTCCGCTTTGATCCGCAGACACTTTTTCGCCAATGGACTTCTCCTTGTGAGCTAACTCGAAAACGGCATGCCCATCAATCGTAGCAGCGCCAGCCCTTCTCGATCGGTCTTTGCTGTGGTCGTAATTGTGATCGTCATTCCTCGGGTTTTTTCAACTTTATCCGCGTGAATCTCGGGAAAAATGATTTGCTCGCGCAAGCCCAAGGAATAATTCCCCCGTCCGTCGAAAGAACGGTTGGAAATGCCCTTGAAATCGCGCACCCGCGGCAGCGCGACATGAATCAGCCGGTCTAAAAATTCATACATGCGTTCGCGCCGTAAGGTCACCATGCAGCCGATCGGCACACCTTCGCGCAACTTGAAGTTAGCGATGGCCTTTTTCGCTCGGGTCACCACCGGCTTCTGGCCGGTGATGGCAGTAATTTCTGCCACGGCCGCATCTACCGCCTTGATGTTCTGAGTCGCCTCGCCGAGACCGACGTTGACCGTGATCTTTTCGAGCCGGGGCACCTGCATCGAGCTCTTGTAACCGAACTCCTTCATCATGCTCGATACTACGTCGTCCTGATATTTGGTTTTCAAGCGTGCCATGCTTTTCCCACTACTCCAATGCTTCCTGGCAGCGACGGCAGATGCGAATCTTCTTACCGTCCGCGAGAACCTTTCGGCCGATCCGCACGGGCGCATTGCACTTGTCGCACATGATCATGATATTGGATGCGTGAATCGCCGCTTCCTTTTCGATGATACCACCCGATTGTTGAGGGCCGCGCGGCTTGGTATGGCGCTTGACCATATTTAGCCGCTCGACGACGACCGCGTCTTTGTCCGTCAGCACGCGCAAAACCTTACCGGTTTTGCCGCGCTCTTTACCCGCGATCACCATCACGCTGTCGTTTTTACGAATCTGCACGAGTACCTTCTCCCAAGATCCCTGACTAAAGCACTTCCGGCGCCAGCGAGATGATTTTCATAAACTTCTTCGCCCTGAGCTCGCGCGCCACCGGGCCGAAAATACGCGTCCCGACCGGCTCTTTCTGGTTGTCGATCAATACCGCTGAGTTGTTGTCGAAGCGAATGTACGAGCCGTCCGGACGGCCCAGCTCCTTGGCCGTGCGCACCACGACGGCCTTCATGACGTCGCCCTTTTTAACTTTGGCATTGGGAATCGCTTCCTTCACTGAAACCACGATAATATCCCCGATAGAGGCATATTTACGTTTGCTTCCGCCGAGCACTTTGATGCACTGCACGCGACGCGCGCCAGAATTGTCCGCCACGTCTAAAGTTGTTCGCATCTGGATCATCCGTCCACCTCAAGCGCGGGTTGAATTTGAATCCTAAGTGCCGGCATTTTGCGTTTCCTCCGAGGTCATTTGAGCTCGTTCGAGGATCTTGCTGACGCGCCAGCGCTTGTCCCTGCTGAGCGGGCGACATTCGACGATCAACACCCGATCGCCGACATGGCACTCGCTTCGCTCGTCGTGGGCCTTGACCCTGGAGCGCCGGCGCAGGATTTTTTTATAACGCGGATGCATGACCGTGCGCTCCACGCTCACCACCACGGTTTTTTGCATACGATCGCTAACCACCACTCCGGCTCGTTCCTTGGTTAATCCTCGGGTGCTCATACTCAGCCTTTCCGACCTTGAAGCGCTCGCTCGCGCAGTATTGTTAGGACCCGAGCCAAGTCCTTCTTGACTTGCCGAAGCTTCATTGGATTTTCCAATCGGCCGGTAGCCCGTTGAAGCTTTAGGTGGCCCATCTCCTCGCGCAAGGAGGCTTGTTTTTGGGCGAGGTCTTCAGCGCTGATTTCGCGCAGTTCTTTAGCTTCCATGGGCGATTCTCCCGCGCTCCACCATCATGGTCGGAATCGAAAGTTTATGTGCTGCCAAGCGAAAAGCCTCCTTGGCGAGCGGTCCCTCGACGCCCTCCATCTCGAAGAGAATCCGGCCCGGCTGGATCACCGCGACCCACATTTCAGGCGCTCCCTTGCCTTTGCCCATACGAGTCTCCAGGGGTTTCTTGGTCAACGGCTTGTCCGGAAAAATTCGGATCCAAACCTTGCCGCCACGCTTGAGATAACGGGTCAGCGCAACACGCGCCGCCTCGATTTCCCGCGCGCTCATCCAGCCGCGCCCCAGGGCTTTGAGGCCATAGTCGCCGAAAGCGAGCGTCGAGCCGCGATGAGCCGTGCCGCGGCGACGCCCCTTTTGCAGTTTTCGATATTTGACTTTTTTTGGTTCGAGCATTTTTGCCTAAAATAAATTGTCTATGGAAACGCCGCGCCTAAAACCCCATCCTTCAGCCGCCCATCATCGCCTTCTGCTGCTCTTCTTCCTCGGTCAAAACCTCGCCGCGAAAGATCCAAACTTTCACGCCGATCACGCCGTAAGTGGTGCGCGCCTCGGCAAACCCGTAACTGATGTCGGCCCGCAGGGTGTGCAGCGGCACGCGGCCTTCGCGATACCACTCGGTGCGGGCGATTTCCGATCCGCCCAAGCGCCCAGCACATTGAATCTTGACCCCCTGCGCCCCCATGCGCATGGCACGGGATACGCTTTCTTTCATCGCCCGACGGAAGGCAACCCGGCGCTCCAGTTGCAAGGCGACGTTTTCCGAAGCCAACTGGGCGTCGAGATCCGGCCTCCGGACCTCGTGTATATTGATATAAGTCTCGCGATGGGTCAGTTTGGTGATTTCTTCTTTAAGCTTTTCGATCTCCGCGCCTTTTTTGCCGATCACGATACCGGGGCGCGCCGTATGAATATTGATTTTGGCTTTGTTCGCCGCCCGCTCGATCTCGATGCGCGAGATGCCGGCGTGATAAAGCCGGCTTTTTAAAAATTTCTTCACCCGAAAATCTTCGTGCAGCAGCTTGGGATAGTCGTGACGTGCGAACCACTTCGAGTCCCAAGACTCGATCACGCCGAGGCGAAATAATTTCGGATGCGTTTTCTGACCCATCAGGCGCTAGCTCCTCTCCTGCGCTTCATCGAGAACAATCGTAACGTGACTGAGCCGCTTGCGTACGCGCGTGGCCCGCCCTTGGGCACGCGACGTAAAGCGCTTCCACATGCCGGCTTCGTCGACCTTAGCCTGCTTGATGAACAGACGATCGACGTCCACGCTCTGGGTATTCTCCGCGTTCGCCACCGCCGTGCGCACCGTTTTGGCGACGATCCCGGCCGAGCGCTTGGGAATAAACTTGAGAATGCTCAGTGCGTCCTCGACACCCTTACCGCGAATCTGATCGACCACCAGCCGAACCTTTCGCGGTGATACTCTGACAAATTTAGTGATCGCGCGTGCTTCCATAAATCTCGCCAGCCAAATTGATTTTTGCAAACTCCCTCGAAGCCTGCTTACAAGCTACTCCAACCGACTACGCCTTTGCTGCCGGTGCCGGACGCGGCGCCGCGGCGGCGGGAGCGGGAGCGCCCGTAGTTTCCTTCGCCTCGGCCTTGCGGTCGCCGGAATGGGCGTAAAAGGTCCGCGTCGGCGAGAACTCGCCGAGCTTGTGACCGACCATATTCTCGCTAACGAATACCGGAATAAACTTGCGGCCGTTATGGACACCGATGGTCTGGCCTACCATTTCCGGAGTGACCGTCGAGCGCCGCGACCAAGTGCGAATCACCTGCCTCTGCCGCGACTCGCTCATCGCAACAACTTTTTTCAACAGATGCTGGTCGACAAAGGGTCCTTTTTTAACCGAACGTGCCATAGCTATCTGCCTTTTCTCCGCTGCACGATATATTTGTCAGATGAATGATTTTTTCTGGTTTTATAACCCTTGGTCGGTTTGCCCCACGGCGTCATCGGGTGATTACCCTTCGAACGCCCCTCACCACCACCATGGGGATGGTCAACAGGGTTTTTGGCGATGCCGCGAGTCGTCGGGCGAAAGCCCAGCCAGCGCATCCTACCGGCTTTGCCCCATGAAACGTTTTCCTGGTCGGCATTCCCGACTTGGCCCACCGTCGCGCGGCACTCGGACAGCACATAACGCAATTCGCCGGATGGAAGCTTCAGCAACGCATAGGTGCCTTCTTTCGCCATCAGTTGGGCACCTAGGCCGGCGCTCCGCACCAGTTGCCCGCCCTTGCCTATTTTGAGCTCGATATTATGAACCACGGTGCCGACGGGGATCAATTTGAGCGGCAAAGAATTGCCCGGCTGTATATCGACGTTATCGTCGCCCGAGATCACCGTCGCACCGATGTGTAAACGCTCAGGAGCGAGGATATACCGGCGCTCGCCGTCGGCGTAGCAAAGCAGGGCGATGCGCGCCGAGCGGTTCGGATCATATTCGATCGCTTCCACCTTGGCCGGCACGTTGCGCTTGTTGCGCTTGAAATCAATCAAACGGTACAGACGCTTATGGCCGCCGCCGCGATGATCGGCGGTAACCCGGCCGGTATTGTTGCGGCCGCCGCTCCGATTGAGCCGATCGCGCAGCCCCTTTTCCGGCCGCGCCTTGGTCAGTTCGTCAAAGCCGAGCCCAGTGCGAAAGCGCATTCCCGCCGAGGTCGGTCGATAGGTCTTAATTGCCATTTGCGATTCTCGCCTTATCTCTTTTTATGCGCCGCCGAAGAAATCGATCTTGTCGCCCGCCTTAAGCGTGACGTAAGCCTTTTTCCAATCCGCGCGCCGCCCCATGCTTTTGCCGACGCGGCGCATCTTGCCGAGATAGCGCGCCATACGCACTTGCTCGACCTTGACCTTGAAAAGCGCCTCGACCGCCTGCTTCACTTCGATCTTGTTGGCGTCGGTGCGAACCTTGAACAAAACTTGATTGGCCTTCTCGGTGAGCAATGTCCCCTTTTCCGAGATTAACGGCGCCTTAATAATGTCAAAGTGGCTCTTCATGCGGCCAACCTTTCTTCCAGACGCTGCAACGCCGCTTCGGTCAGAATCAAGTGCTCATAACGCAATAGATCATAAACATTCAAGCCGTCGACACGCAGAACTTTTACTTTGGGAAGATTGCGGGCCGAGCGCTCAACCTTCGCATCCGGCTCGGCGATGACGATCACCGCGCTCTCGACTTTCAATTCCGCCAGCGCTTGCGCCATCCGTTTTGTCTTCGCCTCATCGAGCTCCAATTTGTCGACGACGATCAACTTGCCGTCGCGGTTTTTCAAACTGAGCGCCGAGAGCAAGGCCTCGCGCCGAGCGGTCCGCGGCATGCGATACGAATAATCGCGCGGTTGCGGCCCAAAGGTCGTGCCGCCGCCGACCCAGATTGGCGAGCGACTGCTGCCCGCCCGAGCCCGGCCCGTGCCCTTTTGCCGCCATGGCTTCTTGCCACCGCCTCTGACAAAGCCCTTCGATTTCGTCGCGGCGCTGCCGGCGCGCCGGTTGGCGAGCTGCATGATCACCGCTTGATGAAGCAGGTGGGAGCGGGTCTTGGCACCGAAGATCGCTTCGTTGAGTTTTGGCTGAATGACGTGAACTTCCATGGTGCTTACCTTTTCACCGCGGGCCGCAAGATCACCACGCCGCGCTTTGCGCCCGGCACCGCGCCGCGCACCAACAATAGGTTTTGCTCGGCGCGAATCTCGACCACTTCTAAATTTTGAGTGGAGACCTTTTCATTGCCCCAGTGGCCGGCCATCTTTTTTCCCTTGCGTACGCGCCCGGGATAGGAACGGTTACCGATGGAGCCGCCGTGACGAAAGTACTCATGGGTGCCGTGAGACCCCGGGAAACCCGCGAAAGACCAGCGCTTGATCACCCCGGCAAAACCATGCCCTTTAGAGATACCCGCGACGTCGATGCGATCCCCCACTTTGAAAAGATCGCCGGCTTTGATCTCCTGACCCACCTCATAGGACGACACATCTTCGACGCGAAATTCCTTCAACACCTCAAAGGCCCCCTTACCCGCCTTCGCCATATGCCCCTGGTCTGCCTTATTCACGCGCTGCGCCTTCTTGCTGCCAAAGCCTACCTGCAGCGCGTTGTAGCCGTCCGTATTGATCTGTTTTTTTTGCACCACGACGCAGGGACCAGTCTCAACCACCGTGACCGGAATCACGTTGCCCTCGGCATTGTAGAATTGCGTCATGCCGACTTTTCTTCCAATCAATCCTGTCATATTCGCATTCCAGCTGGCGCGCCTTGACCGCCCCGTTGGTTCATCTGTTACTGCAATTTGATTTCAACATCGACGCCGGCCGCGATATCGAGCTTGCCCAACGCGTCGATGGTCTGTTGTGTCGGCTCGAGAATGTCGAGAAGGCGCTTGTGCGTACGAATCTCGTACTGGTCTCGGGATTTCTTGTCGACATGGGGCGAGCGATTCACCGTGAACCTCTCGATCCGCGTCGGCAGCGGAATGGGACCCGCCACCCGGCCGCCCGTGCGCCTCACGGTTTCGACAATCTCACCCACCGACTGGTCCAGCACGCGATGGTCGTAGGCTTTCAGCCTAATCCTAATTTTCTCGTTCATACTTCTTCATCCGACTTGCCGTCAAACTTGGCAATAATTCCTTCAGCAACCGCCGCCGGAACAGGTTCATAATGGGAAAACTGCATCGTATAGGTGGCGCGGCCTTGTGTCATCGAGCGCAAATCCGTCGCGTAACCGAACATCTGCGCTAGAGGCACGCGGGCGTCAATCGCCTGCGCGGCAGGGCGCGTATCCATCCCCAACACCTTACCTCGACGAGAGCTGAGATCACCGATCACATCTCCCATAAAATCTTCGGGCACAACCACTTCCACCGACATGATCGGCTCGAGCAGCACCGGATTGGCCTTGCGAGCCGCCTGCTTAAAAGCCATGGAACCGGCGATTTTGAAGGCGATCTCGGATGAATCAACATCGTGATAACTGCCGTCGAAAAGCGTAACCTTCACATCGACCACCGGATAGCCGGCCAGAGTGCCGTTCTCGGTCGCTTCTTTGATGCCTTTTTCCACCGCCGGGATATACTCGCGCGGGATGGAGCCGCCTTTGATCGCGTCGACGAATTCAAAGCCCCCGCCCGGCGCCTGCGGCTCGAGCTTGATCCAAACGTCGCCATATTGGCCGCGGCCACCGGTTTGCCGTACAAAACGGCCCTGCTGCTCGACCGCCTTGCGAACCGTCTCTCGATAAGCGACCTGTGGTTTACCGACATTGGCGCCGACATTAAACTCGCGAAGCAAGCGGTCGACGATGATCTCAAGATGAAGCTCGCCCATGCCCGAGATAATGGTCTGTCCGGTCTCTTCGTCTGTACGCACCTTAAAAGAAGGATCTTCGGTGGCCAGCTTTTGTAACGACAGCCCGAGTTTTTCCTGGTCCGCTTTGCTTTTCGGCTCGATGGCGATCGAAATGACTGGATCGGGAAAATCGATCGATTCGAGCACGATCGGTCTGTTTTCGTCGCAAAGCGTATCGCCGGTGGTGGCGGTCCGCAGTCCGACCGCGGCGGCAATATCACCGGCGGAGACTTCTTTAATTTCTTCGCGTTTGTTGGCGTGCATTTTGAGCAAGCGACCGATGCGTTCTCTTTTGCTCTTGGTCGAATTGTAAATGCTGGAACCCGAAGAAATCGAACCGGAATAGACACGGAAAAAGGTCAGCGTGCCGACAAACGGATCGGTCATAATTTTAAACGCAAGGGCAGAAAATGGCGCATCATCCTTCGCCGGCCGTTCAGCCGGCTCGCTGTTGCCCACCTCCGTACCCTTGACAGGCGGGATATCGAGCGGCGACGGGAGATAATCGACGACCGCGTCAAGCATCGGCTGCACGCCCTTGTTGCGAAACGCAGAGCCGCATACGACGGGAACTATTTTGAGCGACAGGGTGGCGCGGCGAATCGCATTGCGCAGCTCGGCCTCGCTGATTTCTTTACCCTCGAGGTACTTTTCCATGACCGCTTCGTCCGAGTCGGCCACCGCTTCCAAAAGTTTCTCGCGATACTCGGCGGCTTGCGACTGGAGTTGAGCGGAAATCGGCTCTTCGTGAAATTTGGCGCCCAAACTCTCTTCTTCCCATACCACCGCCTTCATGGTCACCAAATCGACGATGCCGGTAAATTTATCCTCGGCGCCAATCGGCAACTGCAAAACCGCCGGGCGCGCGCCTAGCCGGTCTTCGATCATTTTGACCACGCGAAAGAAATCCGCGCCCAAACGATCCATCTTGTTGACGAACGCTAAACGGGGCACGCCGTACTTGTCAGCCTGCCGCCAGACCGTCTCCGTCTGCGGCTCGACGCCACCGACGGAGCAAAACACCGCCACCGCGCCGTCAAGAACACGCAGGGAACGCTCGACTTCGATCGTGAAATCGACGTGACCCGGCGTATCGATGATATTGACCCGATGATCGCGCCAGAAACAGGTCGTGGCCGCCGAGGTAATCGTAATTCCGCGCTCTTGCTCTTGGACCATCCAATCCATGGTCGCAGTGCCTTCGTGGACCTCGCCAATCTTATACGTGATCCCGGTGTAGTAAAGGATCCTTTCGGTGGTCGTCGTTTTCCCCGCGTCGATATGCGCCATGATCCCGATGTTGCGGGTTTTTTCGAGTGGAATAAGTCTTGCCATTTCTCTTTACACGGAAAAAAAGGAGGCGGATCAACCGCCTCCTTCAACGAACGTCAATTCGCTGTTAAACTACCAACGGTAATGTGCGAAGGCCCGATTGGCCTCTGCCATCCGATGCGTGTCTTCCTTCTTCTTAATCGCCGTCCCCCGGTTATTGGCGGCGTCGATCAACTCCGCCGCCAACTTTTCTTCCATCGACTTTTCGGCGCGCTCACGCGCCGCGTCGATCAGCCAACGCATACTGAGGGATATTCGGCGGGTCGGGCGAACTTCCACCGGCACCTGGTAAGTCGCGCCGCCGACGCGCCGGGACCGGACCTCGACGGTGGGGCGGGTATTTTCAATGGCGCGCTTAAACACGCCGAGCGATTCCTCTTTGGTCTTGGCCGCCACGATGTCCAGCGATCGGTAGAAAATGGACTCCGCTACGCTTTTTTTGCCCCGACTCATGATTGTATTGACGAAGCGGGCTACGACTTTATCCCCGTATTTGGGATCCGGTAAAATTTCGCGTTTTCGTACTTCACCTTTGCGCGGCATAAGTCCCTACTTCGGTCTCTTGGCCCCGTACTTGGAACGGCCCTGACGTCTTTCTTGAACGCCGATGGAATCGAGCGTTCCACGAACGATGTGGTAGCGCACCCCAGGCAGATCCTTGACGCGTCCGCCGCGGATCAAGACCACCGAGTGCTCTTGCAAGTTATGCCCGACCCCCGGGATATAGGAAGTCACCTCGATCCCGTTGGTCAACCGCACACGCGCCACTTTCCGCAACGCCGAGTTGGGCTTTTTGGGCGTCGATGTGTAAACGCGCGTGCATACTCCCCGTTTTTGTGGACAGGATTGCAGTGCTGGCGCGGTATTCTTGCGTCGCTGTATTTCGCGGCATTCGCGCACCAATTGACTGATTGTCGGCATAAATTCTCGTTTGCTTTTGGAATAGGGAGCCGCTAGCTGCTTAATCTCCCAGGGAAATCCTGTTCCTAACAAAATATCTTACCATTGTCAAAGCTACGCCTCCGCAGCCTCGGAAAATCCGCTACTTGGTCCCTCGGGTTCGTCGATTTCGATTTCTGCATTGCTGTATTTTGCGACACCGGTGCCGGCGGGAATCAACCGCCCCATGATGACGTTTTCTTTGAGGCCGGCAAGCAGATCGACCTTACCGTGGATCGCCGCTTCGGTAAGCACCTTGGTGGTCTCTTGGAACGACGCGGCCGAAATGAAACTTTCGGTCGACAATGACGCTTTAGTGATTCCGAGCAAAAGTGGCTCCGCCACGGCCGGTTTGCCGCGGTCACCGAGCACGCGTTGGTTCTCTTCGTCGAAACGCCACTTTTCTACCTGATCGCCGACTAAGAAGTCGCTGTCGCCGACTTCCTTGATGCGCACGCGGCGCAACATTTGGCGCACGATTACCTCGATATGCTTATCGTTGATGCGCACGCCCTGCAGCCGGTAAATCTCTTGGACCTCGTCGACGAGGTACTTCGCCAGCGCCTTTTCGCCGAGAATATTTAAAATATCGTGAGGATTGGATGAGCCATCCATCAGCGCCTCACCCGCCCGGATTCTGTCGCCGTCGTGCACGCTGATATGTTTTCCCTTGGGGATGAGATACTCGCGCGGCTCGCCGACTTCCGGGGTGACGACGACTTTGCGTTTTCCTTTCGTGTCTTTGCCGAAAGACACGACGCCGTCGATTTCCGTGATCACCGCAAACTCCTTGGGCTTGCGCGCTTCGAAAAGCTCCGCAACGCGCGGCAAACCCCCGGTGATATCCTTGGTTTTGGTCGTCTCGCGCGGAATTTTGGCCAGCACATCGCCGGCGAAGACCGTCTGCCCCTCCTGAACGTTGATGTGGGCGCCCACCGGTAACAGGTAGCGGGCTTCCGAAGTGCCGGTTAGTCGTGCGGTTTGCCCCTCGACGTCTTTGATCGAGATACGCGGCCGCTTGTCGACGTCTTTGGAATCCGTGATAACTTTGGTCGAGAGGCCGGTCCGTTCGTCGACCTTCTCCTCCATGGTGACCGCTTCAATCACATCGCCGAATTTGACCACGCCGCTCACTTCGGTGAGAATCGGAATCGTGTACGGATCCCATTCGGCCAGAAGTTCGCCGGCTTTGATTTGCCCGCCGTCTTTCTTTTTGAGTTTAGCTCCGTACACCACCGGGTAGCGCTCGCGTTCGCGCTCCCGCCCCTTTTCCCCTTCGGGATAATCGACGATGGCGATCTCACCGTTGCGGTTCATCACGACAAGATCGCCATCCTTGTTAGTGACCGTGTTGACGTTAATAAACTTGAGAAAGCCGTCGTTGCGCGACTCCAGGGTCGTCTGCTCAGCGCGCCGGCTCGCCGTGCCGCCGATGTGAAAGGTCCGCATCGTCAGCTGCGTGCCCGGTTCGCCAATAGACTGCGCCGCGATGACACCCACCGCTTCGCCCAAATTGATCATATGCCCGCGCCCAAGGTCGCGGCCGTAGCACATGATGCAAACGCCGCGGCGCGACGCGCAGGTCAACACCGACCGGATCTTGATGCGTTCCAGACCGGCGTCTTCGATGCGCTGAACCAGTTCTTCGTTAATTTCCTGATTTGCCTTGACGATTACGTCGCCGGTGAACGGATCGCGGATATCCTCCAACGCAACCCGACCGAGCACGCGGTCGCCGAGCGGCTCGATAATCTCGCCACCCTCCATCAATGGCGTCATTTCGATGCCGTCCATGGTGCCACAATCCTCCTCACCGATCACCGCGTCCTGCGCCACGTCCACCAACCGTCGCGTCAAATAGCCGGAATTGGCCGTTTTGAGAGCCGTGTCCGCCAGGCCTTTGCGCGCGCCGTGGGTCGAGATAAAATACTGCAAGACGGTCAACCCTTCGCGAAAGTTCGCCGTGATCGGTGTCTCGATAATTTCACCGGAAGGCTTGGCCATCAAACCGCGCATACCGGCGAGCTGACGAATCTGCTGCGCGCTGCCGCGCGCGCCGGAATCGGCCATCATGAAAATCGGATTAAAGCTCGGCACGGAAACTTCGCGACCCTGATCGTCGGTCACTTTTTCAGAACCGAGATCACGCAACATTTCATCGGCGATCCGATCGGTCACTTCGGCCCAAATATCGACGACCTTGTTATAGCGCTCACCGTCCGTGATCAGGCCGTTTTTGTACTGCTCTTCGATTTCGCGCACGTCCTCGTGGGCACGCTTGAGCAACTCTTCCTTGCTCGGCGGGATGACCATGTCTTTGATCGAAATGGAAATACCCGCCTTAGTGGCATTCCGGTAACCGATATCCTTTAAACGATCGGCCAGGATAACCGTTGCTTTATTGCCCGCCAACCGATAGCTCACGTCGATGAGATTGGCGAGTTCCTTCTTTTTCATCACCCGGTTGACTTCCCTGAAGGGAATAACCGACGGAACAATCTCGTAGAGCAGCACCCTGCCGACTGTCGTGTCGATCCGCTCGCCGTCGATGCGCACTGTGATGGGCGCCTGCAAATCGACCTCGCCTTGATCGTAGGCGACGCGCGCCTCGGACGGATTGCTGAACAGGCGCCCGCTACCCTTAGCATGCAGGCGATCGCGGGTCATGTAATAGAGTCCCAACACGATATCCTGGGTCGGCACGATGATCGGCTTGCCATTGGCCGGCGATAGAATGTTGTTCGTCGACATCATCAGGGCGCGCGCTTCCACTTGAGCTTCCACGGAGAGCGGTACGTGCACGGCCATCTGGTCGCCGTCGAAGTCGGCATTATACGCGGCGCAGACCAACGGATGGAGCTGAATCGCTTTGCCTTCGATCAAAATCGGCTCGAAGGCCTGAATGCCGAGTCGATGCAGTGTCGGCGCACGGTTGAGCAAGACGGGGTGCTCACGAATTACTTCGTCGAGAATATCCCAGACCTCAGGCAACTCGCGCTCGACCATTTTCTTCGCGCTCTTGATCGTCGTGACGTGGCCGCGCTCTTCGAGTTTGTTATAGATGAACGGTTTAAACAGTTCGAGGGCCATCTTTTTCGGCAGGCCGCACTGGTGCAAACGCAGCTCGGGACCCACGACAATGACGGAACGGCCCGAGTAATCGACGCGCTTGCCGAGTAGGTTTTGACGGAAGCGACCGGTCTTGCCTTTGAGCATATCGCTCAAGGACTTGAGCGGCCTACGGTTCTGACCGGTAATCGCCCGACCCCGCCGCCCGTTGTCGAACAGCGCATCGACAGCTTCCTGGAGCATGCGCTTCTCGTTGCGGATGATCATGTCCGGCGCGCTCAACTCCATCAACCGTTTAAGCCGGTTATTGCGGTTGATCACGCGGCGGTAGAGATCGTTGAGATCGGAAGTCGCGAAACGGCCGCCGTCGAGCGGCACTAGCGGGCGCAGGTCCGGAGGAATGACCGGAATAACTTCCATCACCATCCACTCCGGCCGGTTACCCGAATTGCGAAAGGCGTTGATAACCTTGAGTCGTTTTGCCATCTTTTTGCGGCGCACTTCCGAATTGGCATCGCGCATTTCCTGGCGCAGATCTTCGGAGACCTTGTTTATGTCGATCGCCTTGAGCAGCTTGCGTATCGCCTCAGCGCCCATCTCGGCGACAAACTTGCCACCGAACTCTTCCACCGCCTTGCGATAGCGCACTTCGGTGAGCAGTTCCTTGTATTCGAGCGGCGTTTCGCCTGGATCGACCACAATGTACGACTCGAAGTAGAGCACTTTCTCGATTTCTTTGAGCGACATGTCGAGCAACGCGCCGATGCGGCTCGGCAGGCTTTTAAGAAACCATATATGCACCACGGGCGTTGCCAGCTCGATATGACCCATGCGCTCGCGTCGCACTTTGGATTGAATGACTTCAACGCCGCACTTCTCGCAGACCACACCGCGGTGGCGCATGCGCTTATATTTGCCGCAATTGCACTCGTAGTCTTTCGTCGGACCGAAGATCTTGGCGCAAAACAGACCGTCGCGTTCCGGCTTGAACGTCCGATAATTGATGGTCTCGGGTTTCTTAACTTCGCCATGGGACCAAGAACGGATCTTTTCCGGCGAGGCCACCGAGACTTTAATCGCATTGAAACTTAGCGGATTTTTCGGCTTCTCAAATAAATTAAACAGGTCTTCCATAACGCACCACCTCCGGTTTGAGCGGCACAACCCCTTTGGGCCTAGTTATTTCTCTTCCACTAACTCGACGTCCAAGCCCAGGCTCTGAAGCTCTTTGACCATCACGTTAAAAGACTCCGGCAACCCTGGCTCGAGCAAATTGTCGCCTTTGACAATGGCCTCGTACATGCGCGTTCTGCCAACCACGTCGTCCGATTTGACCGTAAGCATCTCCTGGAGTGTGTACGCCGCGCCGTAGGCTTCGAGCGCCCAAACTTCCATTTCACCTAGGCGCTGACCGCCGAACTGAGCCTTGCCGCCAAGCGGTTGCTGGGTGACCAACGAGTAGGGACCCGTCGAGCGGGCGTGGATTTTGTCATCGACCAAGTGATGCAGTTTCATGATATACATGACGCCCACGGTGACCTTGCCGTCGAAGGGTTCGCCGGTTCGGCCGTCATAAAGAGTCACCTGCCCCGTCACCGGCAATCCGGCTTTCTTGAACAGGTTGAAAATCTCCTCTTCCGCGGCGCCGTCGAAGACGGGTGAGGCGATGTGGACGCCTTCGCGGTACTTCTCGGCGAGTTTTACGATCTCGGCCTCCTTCGCGCCATCGATCAATTCGTTCGCCTCGCGAGTGCTGAGATACTCTTTCAGGCGACGCCGAAGAGCGTCGCCGTCACCGGCGTGGGTGCGCAGCATTTCGTCGATCTGCTGGCCGAGGCTTCGGGCCGCCCAACCAAGATGCGCTTCGAGAATCTGGCCGACGTTCATTCGCGAGGGCACGCCGAGCGGATTGAGAACCACATCGACCGGCGTCCCATCTTCGAGGTAAGGCATGTCCTCTTCGGGCAGAATGCGGGAGATAACGCCCTTGTTGCCGTGGCGTCCGGCCATCTTGTCGCCGACCTGCAGCTTGCGCTTAATCGCGACAAAGGTTTTGACCATCTTGATGACGCCGGGCGGGAGCTCATCACCGCCTTTGAGCTTTTCAATTTTATCTTCGAAAGTCCGTTTAATCTGATTAACTTGGCTCGTCGTGCTTTCGAGGATGCGCCCAAGCTCGCTTTCCACCGACTCGTTATCGACGCGGATCTCGCTCCAATATGCCATCGGCAGCTGATCGAAATCCTCTTCAGTCAATTCTTGGCCCTTATGGAGTAAGACTTTCCGGCTGTCGTCGCTGATCCGACCGGCCAACCGTCGGCCCACTAATAGCTTCTTGAGGCGCCTGAGCGCGCCGTCCTGCAAAATGCGGATCTCGTCGTGCTGATCTTTTCTGAGCCGGACAATCTCTTCTTCTTCAATCGTTCGGCTGCGATCGTCCTTGCCCAAACCCTTGCGCGAAAAAATCCGCACGTTGATGACCGTGCCCTCAACCCCGGGCGGGACTCGCAGCGAAGTATCGCGCACCTCTCCGGCTTTCTCGCCGAAGATCGCTCTCAGAAGTTTCTCCTCCGGCGACAACTGGGTCTCACCCTTGGGCGTGATCTTGCCCACGAGGATATCGCCTGGTTTGACTTCAGCGCCGATGCGGATAATGCCGCTCTCGTCGAGATCGGTCAGAGCTTCATCACCGACGTTGGGAATATCGCGGGTGATTTCCTCGGGACCGAGCTTGGTGTCGCGCGAAACGCATTCGAACTCCTCGATATGAATCGAGGTGTAAATATCTTCCTTAACGACCCGCTCGCTGATCAGAATCGAATCTTCGAAGTTGTAACCACCCCACGGCATGAGAGCGACCACGACATTGCGCCCCAGAGCGAGTTCGCCCATCTCGGTGGACGGCCCATCGGCAACGACGTCACCGGCCTTTACCTGGTCGCCGACCACGACGATCGGGCGCTGATTGATACAGGTATTTTGGTTCGACCGTTGGTACTTAATCAAATTATAAATATCGACGCCAGTGTCGCGTGCACCGGAGCTCTTATCCGCCTTGATAACGATGCGCGTGGAGTCTACGCTTTCGACCACGCCGTCGCGCCGCGCCACGACCGTGACGCCGGAATCTCGCGCCACGGTTTTTTCCATGCCGGTGCCGACGAACGGCGCTTCGGTTCTGAGCAAAGGGACTGCCTGTCGCTGCATGTTCGAGCCCATCAGCGCGCGGTTGGCGTCGTCATTTTCTAAAAACGGAATCAACGAGGCCGCCACGCTCACCAGCTGGTTCGGCGACACGTCCATGAAATTAACTTCTTCAGGACGCGCCATAACGAACTCCCCGCCCTTACGCGCCGAAACTAAATCCGCCGTGAAGTTCCCGCGGCCATCGATGGGCGCGTTGGCCTGGGCGATGACATGGTCTTCTTCTTCCAGCGCCGAAAGATAGCGGATACGGTCGGTCACCCGGCCGTTTTCCACTTCGCGGTAAGGCGTCTCGATGAAGCCGAAATCGTTGACACGCGCATAGGTGGTCAGTGAAGCGATCAATCCGATGTTCGGACCTTCCGGAGTCTCGATCGGGCAGACCCGGCCGTAGTGCGTCGGGTGCACGTCGCGGACTTCGAAGCCGGCGCGCTCCCTGGTCAAACCGCCCGGTCCGAGCGCCGACAGACGCCGCTTATGGGTGATTTCCGACAGCGGGTTGGTCTGGTCCATGAACTGCGAAAGCTGGCTGGAACCGAAAAATTCCTTGAGCGCGGCGGAGACCGGTTTATAGTTGATCAGCTCCTGCGGCATCAGAGTTTCGATATCCTGCAGGCTCATCTTTTCCTTGATCGCCCGCTCCATGCGCACCAGGCCGACGCGGAAATGATTCTCCACCAGCTCGCCGACCGCGCGCACGCGGCGGTTGCCGAGATGATCGATATCATCCACGGAGCCGTTGCCGTTCTTGAGCTCCATCAAGTAGCGCACGACCTCGAGAATATCTTCTTTGCGCAGCGTTCCCTGCTCGAGAGGCACGCTGAGCTTGAGCCGGTGATTGAGCTTGAGCCGGCCGACCTTGGAGAGATCGTAGCGGTCCGGGTTGAAAAACAGGTTGTTAAAAAAGTTCGTTGCCGACTCAACGGTGGGTGGATCGCCCGGACGCAAGCGCCGGTAAATCTCCAGGATCGCATCCTGGGGGGCGCGAATGCGGTCTTGGAGCAGCGTGTTGCGCAAGTAGGGGCCGACGTTGGACTCATCGATGAACAGCACCTCGATTTGGTGAATGCCTTTGTCACGGATCAAATCGAGCTTTTCCTGGGTGAGCTCCTGGTTGCATTCGACGAGCACTTCCTTGGTCTGCGGATTGAGGATGTCGTGGGCGGCCACTCGACCTAAAATCTCTTCCCAGGCGATCGGCACCTGCTTCACCTTGGCCGCTTCCATTTGCCGCAAAATCGGCCGGGTGAATTTCTTGCCTTCCTTGACGATCACTTCGTTGGTCTTGGGATCGCGCACGTCAGCGCTGACCTTGGCGCCCATCAGTTGGTTGGGGTTGAACACTAGGGCCGGCCTGCGGCCGTCGAAAACGAGGGTGTCGCTCTTATAATAGTAGTTGAGCAGATCTTCCGTTGTCATGCCCAAGGCGCGCAACAGCACCGTGGCGTGAAATTTACGCCGCCGATCGATGCGCACATAGAGAATGTCGCGCGGGTCAAATTCGAGATCCACCCAAGAGCCGCGGTACGGAATCACCCGTGCCGAATAGAGCAGCTTGCCGCTGGCGTGAGTTTTTCCTTTGTCATGCTCGAAGAACACCCCCGGCGAGCGGTGCAATTGGCTGACGATGACCCGCTCGGTGCCGTTGATCATGAACGTGCCGTTGGTGGTCATGAGCGGGATCTCGCCAAAATAAACTTCCTGCTCCTTGACGTTCTTGATGCTGCGCGAGCCGGTGTGCTGATCGACGTCCCAGAGCACGAGCTGCACGGTCACCTTGAGGGGCGCGGCGTAGGTCATGCCGCGTTGATGACACTCATCGACATCGTACTTGGGTTCGCCGAGAGAATAGCTGACGAATTCCAAGGACGAGGTTTCGTTAAAATCCTTGATGGGGAAAACCGATTTGAAGACCTCCTGCAAGCCCATGCTCTGACGCTCGGTCGGAGCCACGTCTTTTTGCAGGAATAGATCATAAGAGTTCTTCTGGATTTCAATTAAGTAGGGAAGATCGATTATCTTTCTGATCCTCCCGAAACTCCGCCGAAATCTTAGATTATTGGCAACTTGAAACGCCATGCGTGCTCCCCTGTCGAACTTCCGGTCAACGATCCAACCAAAAATCCACCACCACCGTCGACCTACTTGATTTCAACCTTCGCGCCCTGCTCCTCCAGTTTCTTTTTGATCGTCTCGGCTTCCGCTTTGGGAACCGCTTCTTTCACCGGCTTAGGCGCGCCATCGACAAGATCCTTGGCTTCTTTCAAGCCCAACCCGGTGAGCTCGCGCACCACTTTAATGACCTGTATTTTCTTCTCGCCCGCATCGGCCAGAATCACGTTGAATTCGGTCTTTTCTTCCGCCGCTGCTGCCGGGCCCGCTGCTGCCGCAGCTACCGCAACCGGCGCCGCCGCGCTCACGCCCAACTCTTCCTCAAGCTCCTTCACCAGAGCGGCCGCATCCATCAAGGTCATGTTCTTGATGAAATCCTTTACTTGCTCTCTCGATACGCCTTCCATAAAAACTTCCCCCTTTAATATTTCTGCAGAATTTAGTTACTTATTCCGATTTTGCTTTCCGCAACGACTCGATCAACCGCACCACCCGCGCGCCGGGTTCTTGGATTAGCCGAGCTAGGTGGGTCGCAGGCGCGTTGATCATTGCTAACAACTTAGCTTGGAGCTCCGGCTTGCTCGGCATCTGGGACAAAACCTTGACGCCGGCGGTGTCCATGAAGCGCCCCTCGAATACGCCGCCCTTGATTGCGAGCTTGTCGTTGTCGCCGGCGAATTTGATCAACGCCTTCGAAAGCAGCACAGGATCGTCGTAGGCAAACACCCAGCCGTTCGGTCCTTCGAGCAACTTTTCCAGATCGCCGAACGCGGTATCGCGCAGCGCGCGGCGCACCAAGGTGTTTTTTATCACTTGGTACTCGCCCGATGCTTCGCGAATCTCGCGGCGCAAGCGAGTCATCTGCGCCACCGTGAGCCCACGGTATTCCGTAACAATCGCCATCTTGGCCGACTTCAATCGCTGATGTACGGCGGCCACCGTTTCGGCTTTTTCACCGTGACTGGCACGGACAACTTCCAATTCCGACATTCCCTTCTCCCGGACGCCCACGTGGCGTCATTCAAATAGCTGAAGCTTGCTTAGGCGGCCATTGCGCGGATTTGCGCCAAGTCGATCTTGATGCCCGGTCCCATGGTCGTCGCCACGGTGACGCCCTTGACATAGTTACCCTTGGCGGATGCGGGTTTGGCACGCAGGATCGACATGAGCACGGCTCTGGCGTTATCGATCAACTGCTCCGGACCAAACGACGCCTTGCCTACGGGCACATGGACGATTCCCGCCTTGTCCACCCGGAACTCCAATTTCCCGGCTTTGATCTCCTTCACTGCCTTGCCGATGTCCAGACTCACCGTGCCGGTTTTGGGATTGGGCATAAGTCCGCGCGGGCCCAAAATCTTTCCAATTCGGCCGACTGCGGCCATCATGTCGGGTGTCGCCACCGCCTTGTCGAAATCCAGCCAGCCGTCGCTGATTTTTTTGATCAGCTCATCACTGCCGACAAAGTCCGCGCCGGCCTCCTGCGCCTCCTTTTCTTTATCCCCCTTGGCAAAGGCGAGCACGCGCACCGGTTTACCCATACCATGGGGCAAAGTTACGGTGCCGCGGATATTCTGGTCGGCTTGGCGGGGATCCACGCCCAAACGGATCGCCATTTCGACGGTCTCATCGAATTTGGCGCGCGCGGTCGATTTGACCAAGCGTAGACTATCCTCTAATAAGTAGCGCTGATTACGGTCCACTTTTGCCAACGCGTCACGGTAGAGCTTTCCACTCATGGTTTTCCTCTCAATAAGGGGTGTAACAAAGCCATCTTGCGACCGGTTCGAAATGATTCAATCGAAGATTTAACCTTCGACTTCTAAACCCAGGCTACGCGCCGTTCCTTCCACCGACCTTTCAGCCGCGGCGAGGTCCTTTGCCGTTAGATCCTTAAGTTTCAACTCAGCGATCTGCCTGATTTGGGCTCGACTAACCTTGCCAGCATTGGCTTTTCCCGGCTCGGAAGAGCCCTTCTCCAGCCCAGCTGCCTTCTTGAGCAACACCGAAGCAGGCGGTGTTTTGGTCACAAACGTAAACGATCGGTCGGCGTAAACGGTAATGATCACCGGCGTGATCATGCCCTGTTGCGATTGCGTCGCAGCATTGAAAGCTTTGCAAAATTCCATGATGTTGACGCCACGCTGGCCCAGCGCCGGGCCTACCGGTGGACTCGGGTTGGCTTGCCCAGCTGGAATTTGCAGCTTGATTTCACCGATGACTTTCTTGGCCATTGCTTATTGATCCTTACGGGTTAGTTGCGTTCCACTTGGACGAACTCGAGTTCCACTGGCGTGGCTCGTCCAAAGATACTGATCAAAACTCTAAGCTTACCCTTGTCCGGTTTAACTTCTTCGACCACGCCGTTGAAATCGGCGAAGGGGCCATCAATCACCTTCACGTTTTCGCCCACGGAGAACAATACCCGCGGCTTGGGCTTAATCGCACCTTCTTCCATCTGCTGAGTGATCGCCCGCACTTCCTCTTCGCTAACCGGTGGCGGATTAGTGCTCCCCCCCACGAAGCCGGTGATTTTGGGGGTTTCCTTCACTACATGCCAGGTGTCATCGTTCAACTCCATCTGCACCAGGATGTATCCAGGAAAAAATTTGCGAGAAGAAGTTTTTTTCTTTCCCTTGATGAGCTCCACGACCTTTTCCACCGGGACGAGAATCTCGCCGAAGAAATCCTGTTTGCCGAGTGCCTTGACCCGCTCTTCAAGCGCAGCCTTAGCCTTCTGCTCGAAGCCGGAAAAGGTATGAACGATGTACCACTGTT
>JBLMXG010000109.1:0-3798 GCA_050257635.1 Chloroflexota bacterium | reverse complement strand
GCGCAAGAAGGACTTCTCGGCCAAGTTCCCGAGCATCGTCATCCAGAATACCTAGAATAAATCGAACCGCCAGGACGCCAGGGTCGCCAGGAAAATCTATTTTTCTGTTAGAATTTTGCGTCCGACGCTCCTGGCGTCTTGGCGGTTAGAAATCACATGGGAATCAAATCAGACAAATGGATCCGCCGCATGGCGGAAGGCCACGGCATGATCGAGCCGTTCGAGCCGAACCAGATCAAGAAGAATAACGGCGGCTCGATCGTCTCCTACGGCACCTCGAGCTACGGCTACGACGTGCGCTGCTCGGACGAGTTCAAGATATTCACCAACATCAACTCCACGATCGTCGACCCCAAGAAGTTCGACCCGAACAGCTTCGTCGATTTCAAGGGCGAGGTCTGCATCATTCCGCCGAATTCCTTCGCGCTCGCGCGCACCGTCGAGTTCTTCCGCATCCCGCGCAACGTGCTCACCATCTGTTTGGGCAAGTCGACGTACGCGCGCTGCGGGATTATCGTGAACGTCACGCCGCTCGAGCCCGAGTGGGAAGGGCACGTGACGCTGGAGTTTTCCAACACCACGCCGCTGCCGGCCAAGATCTACGCCAACGAAGGCGTGGCGCAGGTGATCTTCATCGAAGGCGATGAGGTCTGCGAAACCTCATATAAAGATCGCGGCGGCAAGTACCAGGGCCAGAAGGGCGTCACCCTGCCGAAGATTTAGCTGTGCTGTCCTGGTAATTGCATTCCTGATTTGTAGCCTGGATGAAGCGAAGCGGAATCCAGGACGGCGGCAAAAATCCTTCCCGGATTTCGGCGCTTCGCGCCTCCATCCGGGCTACCCATCTTGTCCGGCTTCGTCAAAACATGCGGCCCACGTTGGGCGCTATAGCGAAGTGTATTGCGCCGGATGCATTGTGCACCGTTTATCACACGCTCAGCCTCAACACGGCAACCCCGATTCCCTCGATTGCGAGAACTTGTAGCCCGGATGGAGGCGCGAAGCGCCGCAATCCGGGGTTCCACTTTTTAATCGGGGATTGCGGCATCAAGCGCGCAGCCGCAGCACGCCAGCCCCAATTCCTTCAATAGCGAGCCTGTCCTTGCGCAGATCGAGCTCGATCGGATCGAAATCCGGATTCTCCGGCAACAGCCGCACGAGATAAGCGCTGCGGCGGTGCAACCGTTTCACCGTGACTTCCTCATCGTTCACCCGTGCCACCACGATCTGCCCGTTCTCAGCGTGGCTCGCGCGATGCACCGCCAGCAGGTCGCCATCGAAAATCCCCGCCCCGCGCATGCTGTGGCCGCGCACGCGCAGCAGGTAGTCGGCGCGCGGCTTGAACAGGCGCGGATCGACGCGGCAGTGATCCTCGATATGTTCGACCGCGAGGACAGGCTCGCCCGCCGCGACCCGCCCGACTACCGGCAGTGAAAACTCCGGCGCCTGCGCGCCTTGGGCGATGATGCGAATTCCGCGCGAGGCACCGGGTGTCATCTCGATGGCACCCTTGGCTTCGAGCGCGCGCAGGTGCTGTTCGGCGGCGTTGGGCGAGCGGAAACCGAGCGCCGCGCAGATCTCCGCGCGCGTCGGCGGCAGGCCGGTTCTCTCGATCTGCCGGCGGATGAGGGTGAGGATTTCGCTTTGGCGACGGGTAAGTTCGAGCATGGCGTTACCTCACGGACAGCGGATAGAGCATTATGTCATCCGGCTGTCGGCTGCGTGACCGGATACAGCGAATCAAACGGACTGGCGACTCCTCGTGCACCCCGCCCCAGCACGTGGGTATAAATCATGGTAGTGCTCACGTCGTTATGGCCCAGCAATTCCTGAATGGTGCGAATATCCTGACCGGTCATCAGCAAATGGGTGGCGAAGGAATGCCGAACGCGTGACAGGAAACCGGCTTGCGAATTCCAACCGCGAATACCGCCTGCTTTACCGCGCGCTGTATTACCGAGTCGTCCAGGTGGTGGCGCTTGATCCGCCCGCTGTATGGGTCGCGACTCCTTTGCGTTGACGGAAAAACGTACCACCAGGCGAGTTGACGCGATGCGTTGGGGTATTTCCGCTCAAGGGCATCCGGCAGCGATGTCTCCCCGTATCCATCGGCCAGATCGTTCTGGTGAATGCGGCATGCCGCTTCGATTTGCGCACGAAGCGCCGGGATCAGCGCCTGCGGTAGCGGCACGGAGCGGTCTTTCTTGCCCTTGCCGTCGCGCACGAGGATGTGACAAAAACCGAAATCAATATCCTTGATCCGCAGACGCAGGCACTCCGCTACACGCAGGCCCGCGCCGTACATGAGACCGGCCATGAGCCAGTCGCGCCCCGACATCCGCGAAAGTACGGCCTGCACTTCCTCGCGCGTCAGCACGACCGGCAGTCGCTGCCCCGGTTTGGCGCGCGTGACGCCCTGAATCAGCCCGATATCGCGCTCCAATACCTGCTTGTACAGAAACAGGATCGCATTCAGAGCCTGGTTCTGGGTCGATGCCGATACCCGGCGGTCCACGGCGAGATGGGTGAGAAACGCCGCGATCTCGGCTTCTCCCATTTCTGCTGGGTGGCGTTTTTCGTGAAAAAGGACGTAGCGCCGCACCCAGTGCAGATAGGTCTTCTCCGTGCGGTAGCTATAGTGTTTGCGGCGTATGGCATCACGCAACTGATCAAGCAGGCGAGGCTGATGTGGCGGCCTAACGGATGTTTGTGAAAGCATGCCTTCCTCCCGGTAGCTGCCCCGGTATGTGGAATACTGTATATGTATACAGTAACCAGCATTAATGCAAGCGTCCCCCGCGACCCAGATTTAACCTGTTGAAAGACCAACGAAAGCAAATCAACCCTGCAACTGGATGACGTTGTTATACCGTCACTATGCCGTTCAATATGAATAACCCGTAGGATTGCACTATATTGATGAGAAACTCCGATGGAGATCTTCAGCCCAAATGTTTGACCTCAAACGGCTTTCAAGCATTTTTCGCCCACGGTATATTGAATATCCCGTAGTTGGGCCGTTCAATCATCGTTATACGTCCAAATCGAAATATGACGGCAGCGACAAATATTGAAAATCATCTCCGTCGGAAGTTCGAGTCCGATCTAAAGGATCGTGTTCGGAGAACGTCAGAACTAAACTACCAAAAAGTCATTGGAGGTCATTATTTTGCTGCTGCCTCCTCCCAGTGCTTAGAACTCTATCGAGACGGATACATGCTCGGGTGCATTATGAGCTCCCAAGCACTACTCGAAGCAGTTTTGAAGTTCGTTGCTCAACGCAATCGTATGGAATACAAAAAGAAAGTTGAGGTACTAATTGCAGATTTGGAATCTAAAGAAGTACTGAACGAAAAAGCACTCAATGCGGCAAAACTAGCGTGGCGCCACCGTAACGATTTTCACCATTTGAATCCAGGTGTTTCGGCTATTGATCTTGAGGCCAAGGCGAAGGAGTGCGTCGAGGCAGTCTGCGCGTTGGAAGAAGAGATTTTTGGCGCCTCTTTTATCAATGGTGCACTAAGCCCAACGAACTCAATCTATTGGGATGTCCAAACAGATAACACTGTGCCGGTCTTTCTCCGGCAATTGGACGTATAACTACCGGCTCGTGCGGACGCCGGGGACAGCGCGCCATGTTTCCTAAAACTTTTGTGGCCGGCGCCGCACACCCGGAACGTTAGACCTCAGCAATAGGCGGATCATAATGACGAATCTAGACAAGGCAAAACAATACTTGGACGCATGGAACGCCCGCGACGCTGATGCGATTGTTAAGACTTTTGTAGCCGACGGCAC
>JBLMXG010000108.1:0-13091 GCA_050257635.1 Chloroflexota bacterium | reverse complement strand
GGCCATGCCCGAATATCGAGCGCGAAGGCTCGACGATGACGGCAGCGAACATGTTTTCTTGAACGAAGTCGGCAAGCCGCTCGATTTTTACACTTGGCGCGGCAAGATCCTGGGACGGGTGACCAAAGAGGGCGAAAAGACTCCGCACGGCGTTTGGTATCGCGCGCTCCGCGGCGCCGGCGTCCGGCCGCGTGGGCCGTACCACACCCGGCACACGTTTATTTCAGTGGGCTTGAGCAACGGCGCCAATATCAAGTGGCTGGCCGAATACTGTGGAACCTCGATCGCGATGATCGAAAGGCATTACGGCAGGTATATCCGTAGCGATGTCGATGAACAGTTGGCCCGGATTCTCGGACAAAGTGAAACCTTGGTGAAACCTTTGCCAGAATCCGATGAAGCAAAGGAGAGAAGCGGCGAAAAATCAGGGGAAAGTTGGTGGGCCCACCTGGATTCGAACCAGGGACCAACCGGTTATGAGCCGGTGGCTCTAACCAACTGAGCTATGGGCCCGTATCGGTTTAATGAAAGACGTGTCGTACCGAATGAGGGGCAGGCTGTCGGCTAGGTCTCCATAAAGCTCTTGAGCCGCTTGCTGCGGCTTGGATGACGCAGTTTGCGCAGCGCTTTGGCTTCGATCTGGCGAATTCGCTCGCGGGTGACGGTAAATTTTTGCCCCACTTCTTCCAGCGTGTGATCGGACTTCTCTCCGATGCCGAAGCGCATGCGCAGCACTTGCTCTTCGCGCGGAGTCAAAGTCGCCAAGACTTTGCGGGTCTGCTCCTGCAAGTTGATGTTCACCACCGCGTCCGAAGGCGTGATTATACGCTTGTCCTCGATGAAATCGCCCAAGTGGCTATCTTCCTCTTCACCGACCGGGGTTTCCAGCGAGATCGGCTCCTTGGCGATCTTCAAAACTTTGCGCACCTTGTCGAGCGGGATCTCCATCTTGGTCGCGATCTCTTCGGGAGTTGGCTCGCGGCCGATCTCTTGGACCAGGTAGCGAGAAGTGCGGATCAATTTATTGATCGTCTCGATCATATGCACGGGGATCCGGATGGTTCTTGCCTGATCGGCGATCGCCCGAGTGATCGCCTGGCGGATCCACCAGGTTGCATAGGTGGAAAACTTGTAGCCCCGCTGATATTCGAATTTGTCCACCGCCTTCATCAACCCGATATTGCCCTCCTGAATCAGGTCGAGAAACTGCAAGCCTCGATTGGTGTATTTTTTGGCGATGCTCACAACCAAGCGAAGATTGGCTTCGATCAGCTCCTTTTTCGCCAGGTTCGCTTTGGTCTCGCCTTCGATAATCGACCAAACGCGCCGTTTGACCTCCTCGGTGGGCATCTCCAAGTCCCTTTCAATATGGCGGATATCGCGGCGCGCGCTACGGATCTCTTCGCTCATCTGAACGATCGCCTCATGCCCCATGCGCATCGAAGAAATAATTTTCTGCCAATTCTTTCTGCGCCCGTCGGCGTCGGCAACGATCTTTAAAATCTCGCTCGACGGTTTGCCGACGCGATGCTCAAACTCCTTGGTTCGGCGCTCGAGGGCTTGCATCCGCTCCATTGCTCGCTTGAGGCCGTCGCCGATGGCTTCGGTCTGTTTGCGGTTAAGTTGCAATGCTTTGAGACTGTTAACAATCTTATCGTTATATTTGGCGACGCTATCGAGGAGGGCGCGGCGACGTTGTTGCGAGATCCGTTTGGCGTCAAGCTGGTGTTTAAGCTTTTCCCGATCGCTGGCGAGCCGGCGGATCTTGCCGATCTGATCGAGCAGCCGCTTTTCGTGCACCTCTTCTTCTTCAAAATCCTCGTTCTCTTCGTCGGTTTCGTCCTTGATGATTTCACGGACCCGAATTTCATGTTGCTGCAACTTATTGCCGAGATCGAGGATATAGGTCAGGGCCAGAGGACTGGATAGCACTTCGTCAAGAACGCGTTTTTCGCCTTCTTCGATCTTCTTGGCGATCTCGACTTCGCCTTCGCGGCTGAGCAACGAGACCGTGCCCATCTCGCGTAAATACATGCGCACCGGGTCGCCCGTCTTGCCGACGACGTCGCTTTCGACATCGCTGTCGGATTCTTTCTCTTCTTCTTCCTCTTCCGCAAGATCCTCGCCGGCGCTGCCGAGAGTAACCCGCTGATTGGAGTCGACGACCTCGATTTCCATTTCGCCGAAGATCGACATGACATCGTCAATCTGATCGGGCGAAACCACTTCCGCCGGCAGCATGTCGTTAACATCATCGTAGGTCAGATAGCCCTTCTCCTTACCCAGATCGATGAGCTTCTTGACCTCCTTGAGGTTCTTTTTCTCCACCGGCTGAGTGGATGCTTCGGAGGCGGACGAGGTCTTGGCTACCGCGCGGGCGGTTTCGGTTCGAGCTTTCGGCGTTCTAGCTGGCGCTCTTTTCGTACGAGGTCTTGCCATTCTAGTATCCTTTCTCTCTTCGCTTTCTCATCCTTCTGTTCTTCCGCGGCACGAATCGCGCGGCGCAGATCGCGCTCCAACCCTTTGAGATGCTTGCGCCGTACGTGGGTCAAACAATCTTCCGCCATGCGGACGCAATCAGCGTCCGAAAGATTCTCCCGCTCGAGCATCAGCCCAAGGATGTCGCTGGCCCGCTCCGCGGGCAGACTTTCAGTTAAACGGGAAACGTCAATCTGGCCTCGTTCCTGCCATTGCGCGAGGATGCTATCAACCGTTTCTCCCCATTTCGGGCTAAACCATTGCCGGGCTTCTCGCACTCGTGCAACGCTTTCGATCACTTCCGGCAAGCGGAGCATCAAGCTCACCAGCGAGCGCTCGGCGAAATCGTCGCGGCCGGTCGCAGCCGATTGGCCGGCGCTGCTCGGCGCCGGTCCCGACACAAGCCGATTCACCGGCACCGTCTTTGGCGGCCGGCGCAGCAGTTCTTCGCGAATTTCCAAAACATCGACCGCTCGCCTGGCGAGCAAGTCTGCCTCGAAGGCGTTGCCGACCTTGGCCAGCAACCGGCTAACTTCGCCTGCGATTTGACTCTTTCCTTCCAGAGTTTTTCCGAAGCGCTGCTCCAGCCAGGAAAAATAATAATCCGCAAGCGGCATGGATCGATCGAGGATCAACTCTAGCGCGGCCTTGCCCCGGCTGCGCACGAAAGTGTCAGGATCGTCGCCTTTTGGCAAAAAAGCCGCCCGCCCCAGCAACCCAGCCTCGACAAAAATCTCAAAGCTCCGCGCTGCGGCCTTCCGGCCCGCGTCATCGCCGTCGAAAAGCGCAATGATGTTTTTTGTGTAGCGTGACAGCACGCGCACGTGATCCGCGGTCAGCGCGGTGCCGAGAGTCGCGACAACATAGGGAATGTCATGCTGGGCTGAGGCGATAACGTCGAGATAGCCCTCGACAATCACGACGCGGTCCGCTTTGCGGATGCCATCCTTGGCTTGATGGAGACCATACAGCGTCGAGCCCTTGTGAAAGAGCGGCGTTTCACTGGAGTTGAGATATTTGGGCAGGCCTTGATCCAAGACCCGCCCGCCAAACGCAACGACCTTGCCGGCTGGACTGACGATCGGAAAAATCACCCGGGCAAAGAACTTCTCAAAGAAGTTTTGCGGCCCGCGCTGGCCGATCAAGCCTAGGCGGCAAGCATCCTGGGTCGAAATGTTTTCTTGACTGAAAAGTTTGAACAGTCCAGAGCCGGTTTGCGGCGCGTAGCCCAACATGAATTTTTGCGCCGTCGCCTCGTCCACGCCGCGCGCTTTTAAATAGTCCAGCGCTTTTTTACCCTCGGGATGAGCGAAGAGAAGCTTATGATAATTGGCAGCGGCGCGCTCATTCACATGGTAAAGCCTTTCCCGATCGCCGCTCTCCTGAGAAGTACCAGGCCGACCTTCTCGCTGGACAACAATGCCGTAGCGCTTGGCCACCTGCTCCACGGCCTCCGGAAAGGTCAGATGGTCGTACTGCATGAGAAAGTTAAAGACGCCACCGCCAGCATGGCAGCCGAAGCAGTGATAGATTCCCTTTTCTTCACTCACCGTAAACGAAGGAGTTTTTTCGCCGTGAAAGGGACAGAGCCCCATGTAATTGCGGCCCGCCTTTTTCAGGGTGACGTAGTCGGAAATTACCTCGACAATCGAGGCTCGACGGCGGACTTCCGCGATCTTGTCCTGGCTAATCATTGCCGATCATAGCCGTGCGCCGTTCGGCGACGCGCTCGGCTCTGAGCCTTCGCCGGTAAATATCTTCTCCTTGCCGAATTGAATCAGGTCTTGGCCGAGTCTGGACAGGGGCTGAACCAAAAATGAATCTGCGAAATTTGCCCTTGTGGGTGGCGGCAGTAATGAATTCGAGTTGAGCAAGAAAATCACCAATGCACAGAGCGCGGCACCCTTGCCCGCGCCAAGCACGATGCCCCCGGTGCGATTGAGGGTCTTTAGAAACAATAGTTTTTCTGAACGATGCAGCAGCCAACCCAGCAGATTTAGCAAGAAATACACGATAAAAAAAATGCTCACGAATGCCACGCCCTTTTGCAACAGCGGCGAGACCTGCCAATGCACTGGCAACAGCGCGAGAATCTCTTGATCATAAGCAATCGCCGCCATGAAACCTGCAACAAGGCCGACGAGCGAAAACAACTCGCGAAAAAAACCTCGAAGATAGCCTCGAAAGCCAAATAAAGCGAAAAAACCGAGAAGAAGCAAATCGACCCAGTTCACCGGCGCGAACCGTCCAGAAAACATCGGTTAGAACTAGCACGAGATGGCGCGCGTAGCGAACCACTGAGCCACGCGGACCTCGTCTCTAGCGAATAGCAGCGGTAGGTTAACACTGTAAGTGATATTTCGACCCGATGCGATCTGTAAACAGCGCCCGGCCCCGTCAGGCTCACAACTATCCCCCGAGAAGCCCTCGCACCAGTTCATTGACTCGCTTGCCCTCGCTACGACCAGCGACTTTCGGCATAACAAGTTTCATGACCTTCCCCAGATCTTGAATACCGAGAGCGCCCACTTCGGCGATACAGGCTTGAATTAGCCCAATCAGTTCGGCTTCAGAATATTGTTGCGGCAAGAAACGCTTGAGGACGGCCAACTCGCGGTCCTCCTTTTGCGCCAAGTCCTCTCGCCCGCCTTTTCGGTAGAGTTCGATCGCTTCTGTTCGTTGTTTACACAGAGTCGCGATCGTGCGCTGAATTTCCTCTTTGCTCAGCTCCCCGCGAATGCGAATCTCTTCGTTATGCAGTGCCGCGAGCAAGAGCCGAAGCGTCGAAAGGGTTACCCGGTCGCCGCTTTTCATCGCTTGCTTTACAGCTTCTTGAATCTCCTCTTTCAGTTCCATCCGTCAGGTCGCTAAAGCCTCTGATAACGATTGTTAAAAAGAGTGGCGCACTCTGCGCATGGCGCGCTTTTTAGCCGCGATCGCCTTTTTTTTCTTCTTTACGCTGGGCTTTTCGTAATGCTCACGCTTGCGCAGTTCAGCGAGAATTCCAGCCTTTTCGCAGAGTTTTTTGAAGCGTCGGATTGCACTCTCGATGGATTCGTTTTCCCGAACTCGGACTCCCGTCATAAAATCAATCACCCCCGATCCAACCGGACCGTACTTCGTCCGCCGGTGATTCTAACGCATTTGCCTCCCAAGTCAAGCAATTCGCTTGAAAAATGAACACCTTGGAGATATTAGCAGGTCCACAGGAAATATTCCGGTAGGCCACACCAGGAGCAAAACAAGGAGATGCGCGGGCGTGAAAGAAGCAAGCTCGAACCGTGAGTTCCATCGAGAGCGCGTCAATCCTCGATGATCTACAATTCCTCTTGTTTATCTCTGCTGCAGTTTGCGAAACTTCTCCGGAAAGTCGGAAATTATTCCCTGGACACCGAGCGCGATCAAGGCTTGCATCTCGCGCGCTTCGTTCACTGTCCAGACATAAACGTCCAAACCTTCCTCCCACGCCAGATTAAGAAAGTCTCGGCTCGCCAGGGTCTTTTGAAGATGGACGGACTTTGCCTCCAGCTGTTTTGCTGCGGCAAGCGCATCTTCTTGGATGCGGGAGCCGCAGATGACGCCCAGTGCGGCCTCGGGCGCCAATTCGCGCACCCGACCTAAACTACGATAGTCGAAAGACGATAGAATCGAGCGGTGTAAATAATCATAATGGCTTAAGATAAATAAAATTTTTATTTCGATACCCGGCGGCGATTCCGGATAAGATTTAATCTCCAGGCACAGGTCCACGTCGCCGGCCAAAATCTCCAGCGCTTCTTCTAGGGTCAGGATGCGCTCTCCGCGGTACGATTTCTTTTTCCATTGGCCGATATCGAGCGCTTTGAGTTGCGCCAGCGTTTTACTTCTGACCGTGCCGCGAGCGCCCGCCGTACGCCGCAAGCGCTCATCGTGAAAAACCACCACGTGACCGTCCTCGGTCAACTGGCAGTCGAGCTCAATCATGTCGACGCCCATTTCGATCGCTTTGACGAAGGCGAGCCGGGTATTTTCCGGGTATTTTCCCGACGCGCCACGGTGGGCGATTTTTTTAACGCTGGGCATGGTTTGCCATGAGCCGAGGTTGGGCGAAGTTGTTCCTGCTCCAACCGCGTTTATCAAAATCGTTAGGCGTGCTCTTCATCGACCGATCGTAGATAAATTAAAAATTCCTTGTTGCCTTTGGGCCCGAGCAGCGGCGATTCGGTAACGCCCAGCACTCGGTAGTGATACTCCGCGGCCAGTTGGCTGATTTCGTCGATCACCCGGGCATGCTCCTCCGGCGCGCGCACCACCCCGCCCTTTCCCACCTTTCCCTTGCCGACCTCAAACTGCGGCTTGATCAGCGCGATCACTGCGTGGTCCCGCGTGCAAAGCGCGCGCACCCGCGGCAAGACCAGTTTGAGCGAGATGAACGAGACATCGATGGTTGCGAGATCGGCGGGATGCGGCAGAGAACTCGGCTCGAAATAGCGAATATTGGTCTTTTCGAAAACCACCACCCGCCGGTCGTTGCGCAGTTTCCAGTCGAGCTGGCCGTAGCCGACATCGATCGCGAACACTTTGACGGCGCCGTGAGCGAGCAAACAATCGGTGAAACCGCCGCTGGAGGCGCCGATATCTATCGCGGTCTTGCCGGTCAGATCGATGGCGAATTCGCTGAGCGCCTTCTCCAGCTTGAAGCCGCCGCGGCTGACATATCGGGTGACCGACTTGAGCCGGATCGCTGCGCTGCGGTCTATTAAACTGCCCGCCTTGCTCACCGCCTGATCGTTGACGAGCACTTCGCCCGCCAAGATCCTGCGCCGGCCTTCTTCGCGGCTGTTTACCAGCCCGCGGTCGAGCAGCAATAGATCTAAGCGCTGCCTCTTTCCCATCCCTCCCTGCTGCGCTTTTTACCGCGCCGGACCATCTGCAACACCGCCTGAGCGATGGCGTCTTTGTCAAAACCGCAAAGTCTCCTGAGCTCATCCTGAGTGCCATGAGGAATGAACCGGTCCGGCACGCCGAGCCGCTTGACTTCGACACCGGTGAAGCCCTCATCAGCGAGAAATTCGATCAGGGCGCTGCCGAAGCCGCCCGCGATCACATGGTCTTCCACCGTGATCAATCTCGGCACGCGCGCGAGCAAATCACGAAACAAATCTTTGTCGAGCGGCTTGACGAAGCGCGCGTTGACCACTGCGGCGTCAATGCCCAGCGAAGTGAGATCCTCGGCGGCTTTGAAGGCGGGCATCACAGTCTGGCCGATGGCTGCGATCACGACATCCTTGCCAGCACGCAACAATTCGGCTTTGCCGATCTCCAGGCTCTCCATTTGCGCGTCCATATCGACGCCCCAACCTTCGCCCCGCGGGTAGCGGAGAGAGATCGGCCCCGGATGATCGACGGCGGTCTTGAGCATATGCTGCAGCTCGTTTTCGTCCTTCGGCGCCATGATGACAAGATTGGGCGTCGAACGCATATAGGCAAAGTCGAAGACCCCGTGATGCGTCGGCCCGTCGGCGCCCACCAGCCCGCCGCGGTCGAGAGCGAAGACCACATGCAAATTCTGCAAACAGACATCGTGGAGAATCTCGTCGTAGCCGCGCTGGAGAAAGGTCGAATAGATGGCCACGACGGGAATGCACCCCTCGGTGGCCATGCCGGCGGCGAAGGTCACGGCGTGCTGTTCGGCGATACCGACATCGTAGGTGCGCGCGGGAAATTCGCGCGCCAGCTTGTCAATGCCGGTGCCGCTGCCCATCGCCGCCGTGATGCCGACCACCTTGGGATTTTCCCTCGCAAGGCGGATCAGCGACTGGCCAAACGCTTCGGTGTAGGTGGGAATCGGGCCTTTTTCTTTTTTTGCTTTGCCGGTGAGCACATGGAACGGCGTCACGCCATGAAATTTGATCGGATCTTGCTCCGCTGGCGCGTACCCCTTGCCTTTTTTGGTCAATACGTGGACCAATGTCGGGCCATCGATCTTCTTGACGTTTTCCAGCGTGGCGATCATCTCGCTCAGGTTATGACCGTTGATGGGGCCAACATATTGGAACCCGAGACTTTCGAAGAGGAAGCCCGGCGTCACCAGGCTTAGAAAAGAGTCGCGCATCTTGCGCGCCAGAAATTTGAGATTCTCGCCGCTCGGCAAGCTTTTCAGCAGACTGGATAGATTTTTCTGCAGCCGGACGCCAAGATCAGTGGTAAATTGCCTGCTCAGAAACGACGACACCGCGCCCACACGCGGGTCGATAAAATGCTCGTTGTCGTTCAGCACCACGATCAAATTGCGGTCGAGATGGCCGGCCGAGTTCAAACCTTCGTAGGTCAGACCGGCGCTCAGTCCGCCGTCGCTGATCACCGCGACGACTTTGCGCTCAGCGCCGGCGAGATACTTCGCTTCCACCATCCCCAGCGCTGCCGAGATCGATGTGCCCGCATGACCGGCGCCAAAGACGTCGTATTCGCTCTCCTCACGGCTTAAAAACCCGCTCAAGCCGCCAAACTGACGGATCGTCGACAAACGGTCGCGCCGCCCGCAGATCAATTTATGGGCGTAGGCCTGGTGTCCCGTGTCCCAAACAATGCGATCTTCGGGAGTATTGAAAACATAATGCAACGCCAACGTCAGCTCCACCGCGCCAAGCGTCGAAGCAAAGTGACCGCCAACTTCCGATACCACCGAAATGACTTCCTCCCTGATTTCGGCAGCGAGCTGATTCAATTCCTCCACCGACAACCGCCGGATGTCGCGCGGATATTCAACCCCGTCCAACAAGCGAGTCATGGGTTTGTTCATCTCCTTGGCGATAAGTTAAGCACTTTTGTGAAGCGCGCGGGCAACGACATGCTCGGCGATCGCCGCCAGCGCAATCCCGCGCGGGCCAAAGGGATCGAGCTGTTGCAGAGCCAGTCCGCGTAGCTCGCCGAGACGCTCGCGCGCCTGGGCGATGCCGACGACGTGCGGATAGGTCGCCTTTTTTTGTTCGCTGCGTCCGCTCTCCCCCTTTTCGCTCGCTGCAGTCTCACCCCGCGCGTCTAAAATATCGTCGGCAATCTGGAACGCCAATCCCAGATATTCGCCGAAACGTGTAATGCGGGCGAGGTCCTCCCCCGACACGGACCCCAACCGGGCACCAATCCGAATCGACGCTAAAATTAACGCGCCGGTCTTGCGCACATGGATCGCTTCGACAGTGGCAAGGTCGGATTCCTTATCTTCCGCCTCCAAATCAAGAGCCTGTCCCCCCACCAACCCGAGGGCACCGGCCGCGTGGGCTAACTCGTGGGTCAGTTGCAGCACCAGATACGGCGCAACCGCTTCCATCATGGCAGCGTCTGAAAGCAGAAGAAACGCTTCGGTCAGCAAACCATCGCCGGCCAACAATGCCATTCCCTCGCCAAAAACCTTGTGGTTCGCCGGTGCGCCGCGGCGCACGTCGTCGTTGTCCAGAGCCGGCAGATCATCGTGAATCAAAGAGTAGGCGTGGATCATTTCCACCGCGCAGGCAAAGGGCAGCAGATGATTTTGCGGCGCGCCGAATTGTTCCCCGGCCGCCAGCGTCAGGATCGGCCGAATCCGTTTGCCGCCGGGAAACAAGCCATAGCCCATAGCGCGAAAGATCGTCTGCGCGCCGCTAGGATACTTGGTGAAATAACTTTGCAGGGCGCCATCGATAACCGTTGTCTGCTTCTGCAGGTATTTCTCAAGGTCGAACTCGCCTGCGGCGTGAGAATTCATCGAAGTGGCCAAGAATGATTTTTCCTTGCGGATCAAAGCCGGCTCTCAGTTTATCACTTTACCGCCCGATGCTACAAATTCCGCGCGCCCGTCATTCGCGGTGATGCGACAACGCGCCGCCCGAGCGAGCGTCATTGGCGAGATCACCCGCCCCTCCAAAGGAGAAACCGCCACGGTTAAACAACTTGCCGAAAATCAGGTAGGCGAGCGCTATGCTCAACGGCCCGACCGACGCGGCCAGCCAATAGCGGTTGAGCAGGCAGAAACCGAAGGGTAGAGCGAAATTAACGCCGTAAACCCACGCCGCGAAAAGCGCGCTGCCGCGTGGAGCGGGCGCCAGTCGATGCAACAATACCAGGAGAATCAGTCCGGTTATTCCCCAGCCGAGTAAATTCATCCACGGCATGCCGTAATAGGCGCCCTTGTCGCCCCAAACCCAGTAACTGGTAACCCGGCTCATCGCCGGATCTAGCAAGAGATCCCAGGCGACCAGCAGCGCGGCGCCAAGAAACACGGCGGTCGGACCGCTGGATACTTTTCGCGCCAAAACCCAGCATGCCCAACTCATCGTGAACCAACTCAGCGGGATCAGCAGCGGTACACGATCGAACCACTTGATGCCCAGAAGCGACGTATACGAATAAGCACCGAACGGAATTCCATAGGTCGTGCCCATGAGCTCGCTGGATAGGCTGACAACGTACACCGCCAATAAAGCCCAAAGCGCTTTTTGCCTGTCTTTGAGCAGTGCCTCGCTGCCTACAGCCAAACCGCCGAACAGCATATTGCCCACGGCAAAACCGTGAAACGCCCAGACGAAGAATCGCGCCTGCGGATCGACCTGAACCAATAAATCCGGGCGGGAGGTAAATATACCGTAGCCCAAGAGGCTGGCGATCACGATGGCCACCTGGACCGCGAGAAATAACCAAGGCACAATATTCATAAATCTCTCTCCCCGACGAGTTCCGTCATTCAATGTTAGAAGCCTTCCAAATCGCGCGCAGCGGCGCGGGCGACCAAGGTTTGACAAGCCGCGCCGGCAGCGAGCGACTCAAACCGAGAACGGCTGCGAGCACAACGCGAACTTTGCGGCCACCGGTCACGTAGGTGCGCTCATCCCAGGCACGGGCGCCTTTGCGCAGCAGCAAGGCGCCGATCTCGGAGTAAACGTTGCGTGCGGCCGCCACGGCGCAGGCGGAGCGAAACGACAAATGCCACAAGCCGTCATCCCCGGAACGGTAATAGCGTTCGGCTTCGCGTAACAGCCGCTGGGTCAGCAACGCCAATTTCTCCCGGTTGGCCGGCGCAGCGATCTCCTCCGACTTGATTTGAGCCTCATCGAGCCAACAATGCGGCAGATAAATCCGTCCCATAGCGGCGTCTTCGATGATGTCACGGGCGATGTTGGTGAGCTGCATGGCGATGCCGAGGTCCGCCGCGTGCTTGAGCGCGCGCTCGTCGCGGAGTCCCATCACATGGGCCATCATTAAGCCCACCGTACCGGCGACACGATAACAATAGACTAACAGCTCTTTGAGAGTCGCATAATGAGTTCCACGTGCATCCATCGCCATTCCTTCGATGAGTTCCAAAGCGTAGTGTGAAGGAATACCGTACCGATGAACGATATATTGCAAGGCAATGAACACCGGCTCACGCTGCGGCGCGAACGAAAAGGCCGCCGCTGTGTTCTCTTTGAGTGCTTTGAGACGCTCGGCCAAGTCAATGACGTCAGAGCTGCTGCCGACTTGATCCACCTGATCGTCGCAGTACCGGCACCAGCCATACAAAAAAAACGCCGCATCGCGGGTCTCCGCATCGAATAACCGCGCTGCCAGAGAAAAACTTTTTGAGCCCTTTTGAATCATCCAGCGGCATTCGTCCAATGCCGCTCTTACCTGCTCCGGCATGGCTTCACGCATAAGACAACCTCGTGGCGCCGGCGCTCTCGCTGGCCAAAGCCGCTCTAAAATCCTCGATGATCACTCCCGCCGTCGCTTTGGCCGAATTCACCACGCCGGGAATTCCAGCGCCGGGATGTGTGCCCGCACCGACGAAGTAGAGCCCTTTGATATCTCTTTCGCGATTATGAACACGGAAGTAGGCGCTCTGGGTCAAGCGCGGTTCGAGCGAAAACGCCGAACCCAAGTGGGAATTGAGCTCGTTCTTAAAATCCGCCGGCGTAAAAATTCGCTGCGTGACGATCGAACTCTTGAGCCCAGGCATATAGCGTCGCTCCAAATAGTCGAGGATCCGCTCAGCGTAAACCGGTCCCGCGCTGCTCCAATCGATATCGAGCTTGCCCAGGTGCGGCACCGGCGAGAGCACATAGAACGCTTCGCAACCTGGCGGCGCCAAACAGGGATCGGACCGCGTCGGCGCATGCAGGTAAAGGGAAAAATCCTCGGCCAATCGGCCGCGCGCGAAGATATCCTTCAACAGCTCGCGATAGCGCGGTCCAAAAATAATATTGTGATGGAGCAGGTTGGGATAGCGGCGGCGCGCGCCGAAGTAAATTAAAAATAGCGACATGCTGTAGGTCGAGCGCGACAAGCGCTTACGCATGCGCTCGGCGCGCGGTTCACCGCGCAAAAGCGCATCGTAGGTGTGAAAAACGTCGGCGTTGCTTGCGACCAAATCAAAGACTTCTCTTTGCCCGCTCTTGTTGATCACCCCCCGCACACGACCCGCCTCGGTAGTGATCGAATCGATCTCCGCGTTAAGTCGAATCTCCCCGCCCAAATCGGTAAAGAGCTTCACCAGCGCTTGGACTAAAGCCGCGGTCCCGCCCCTGGGAAAAAACACGCCCCATTTGCGCTCGAGACAATGAATCAGCGTGTAAATCGACGTGGTGGTAAAAGGGTTGCCGCCCACCAGCAGCGAATGG
>JBLMXG010000107.1:0-2579 GCA_050257635.1 Chloroflexota bacterium | reverse complement strand
CGCAGACCGCGCTGCTCGAAGCCGAGCCGCAGGTGCTGGCGCTGATCCGCGACGTGATCAAGCCGGAATTGGAACAGTCCGGCCTGAAACCCTTCATCGATAAGATGGGCAATCTGATTCTGCATCTCAAAGGGCGGGCGCCGACCGACCGCCTGATCCTGGTGGGCTACGCCATGTGCGCCGCGCCGAGCACCATGCAAAATCCCTATTCAGGCGAGATCGTCGATGGCGCGCCCTACAAGCTCGCCGGGGAATGCGTGTGGGGCCGGGGCGCCTGCGAGCAGAAGGGTAGTCTGGCGGCGATGATGACGGCGGTAAAATTTATCGGCGCGGCGAAAGTGGACTTGCCGAGCGATTTATATTTTGTCGTCAGCACGGCCGGTGAAACCGGCAAGCATGACTCGCTCGCTTATGTCCTCGATCATGGCGGCGTAAAAGCGGAGTGGTGCATCATCGATGGTCCGCCGGAAATTCAACTCGGGAATAAAGGGCGCGTCGATGTGCTCGTGATCGTGCGCGGTAAGCAAGCGCACAGCAGCCGTCCCTGGGAAGGGATCAACGCCATCGAGGGCGCGACGAAGGTTCTGGAGAAATTGAAACCGCTCATGCCTCACCCGGAGAGCAAGTCCCATGCGGAGCTAGGCAAGGTCAGCTTGACGCCCAACGCAATCGAAAGCTTTCCCAAGGCGACCCACACGATCCAGGGCGAGTGTCGAATCATGTTCGACCGGCGTTTGCTGCCGGGAGACGATCCGAATAAAGCGATTCAACAGATGAAAGACGCCATCGGCAAAATCGAGCCGTTTGAAGTAGAGATCCAGCCGCGGGACTTTATGTATCCGAGCGAAGTCAGTAAAGACGCTGAGGTCGTACAGGCTTTAGAACATGGCATACGCGCCATGCTCGGGTACGAGCCCAAGTTTGTTTTCTCGACGGCGGCCAACGATACCGGGCTCTTCAACGTCCGCGGCATTCAAGCGATCAACTACGGCGCCCGGCACATTCAATTTCAGCACACCGACCACGACCTCGTGCCGCTGGACGCCGTTTTTAACGCCGCCAAGGTGTTCGCGTTCTTGGCCATTCATCGATAGCGAAATCGAAGGTCATACGTTCCAGCTGTTCCAATGGTTCGAAAAGTTCCAATCGTTAATGGCCGAATACTTCCTAGCCTTGTTGGAACGACTGGAACGACTGGAACGGAGGCTGTTTGCAGCCGCTGGAACGCTCATCTGGTTTCGTGCTTCTTCAGCATCCTGACGTAGTATTCCCATAGATTGATCATCGCATCCGGACGATAGATGCGCTTGCGCTTGAGCAGCGCGTCGGCGTCGGTGGCCCAGGAAAACGCGCCCATCGATGCGGCGGTGACTTGGGTTTTAGCGCTGTGTTCCAGCAGGACGCCGCGAATGCAGGCTTCTTCGATCGACCCGCCGGCAACCACGATGCCATGGTTGCGCAACAGGACAATTTTGTGCTCGCCCAACAGCTTGGCGACCGCCGCCCCTTGATCCGCGGTAACGATCAAATCCGATGATTCCTCGAACTTGTTGATCGCCGGCGGATAGAAGGCGCAGCTCAAGTTCGTGATCGGCAAAAGGCGGTGCTCGGATGACGCGATGATCGTCGAGTAGGTCGGGTGCGTGTGGATGACGCAGCGAATCTCCGGGTTGGCGCGATAGACTTCGCTGTGAATCGGGAACTCGTTATGGCGTTTGCGCTTGCCGGCCAGCGTGTTGCCGTCGAAATCGATCAGCACCATGTCGTCGGCGGTCGCTTCTTCGAGACCGATACCCGAGCCTTTGATCCAATATTGCCCCGGCGTATCGGTGAGCGCCGACACATGGCCGTAAATCATGTCGTTGTGGCCCTGCATCGCCAGGATGCGGCAGGCCAAAGCCAAAGTTTCTTGCAAACTCATCTCGATCCTCCTGAAAGGTTTTCCCAAGCAGCCAGCATCGACCCTAGCGGAGAGCGCGAAGCTCTGTCAAATTCGCCGGAAAAAAGCAGCGTAAAAAAAAGGCAGGCGACGAGCCTGCCGTTCCAAAGACTCCGAAATTCAAGATTTAGCGTCTGGCCCAGGGCGGTTGATCGTCGCGATAGTAGCGGCCGAAGGCGCGGCGTGGATGATCGAGGACTTCCCGCTTCACCGCCGGATGGCGCTTCAGAAACTTTTCCAGATCGTCGTGCTTGTCCAAATATTTCTTGTTATTGACGAGCCGAGGATTGTTGCGCAGATCAGTGGATACCTTGGGATGCTGGCTCAAAAAATTATGAAACTGGCGCATGTCGTCGCGCAGGCCGCTCCAAGCGGCGCCGGGCGTGCCGAGAATCGACAAGACCAGCGTTAAGATCAACGCCCCTGACAAAATATATCCATGAGAATGTTTCGTTCCCATAAGAACTTCTCCTTCTGCTGCTTAGACGTTGGCGCGAGGGTTTTGTTTAGGGGCCTCGATTCGCCCAAGCCTGATGGAAAGAATTGTCTATCGAACCGAAAAATTGGCGCCATGGGTCAGGCCGGTGTCCAACGGCCTGGGTGTTTCGCCTTTGCCTTTGAGCACGGCGGAATAGGGCGA
>JBLMXG010000106.1:0-3987 GCA_050257635.1 Chloroflexota bacterium | reverse complement strand
GCTACATCAAAGTGGACGATCAGCTGCGCACCAACGTGACCGGCATCTGGGCGCTCGGCGATTGCAACCGCAGAGGCGCGTTCACCCATACCTCTTATAACGATTACGAAATCGTCGCGGCGAATCTGCTCGACAACGATCTGCGCAGGGTAACCGACCGGATCGCGGCCTACGGCCTGTTCATCGATCCGCCGCTCGGCCGCGCCGGCATGACGGCGGCGGAAGTTAAAGCATCGGGGCGCAAGGCGCTCGTCGCCACCCGGCCCATGAACCGGGTGGCTCGCGCGGTGGAAAAGGGCGAGACGCAGGGATTCATGAAGGTGGTCGTCGACGCGGAAAGCAAACAAATTCTCGGCGCGGCGATCCTCGGCGTCACCGGCGACGAAGTGATTCATCTGCTGCTCGACACCATGTATGCCAAAGCACCCTACACGATGATCAGCCGGGCGATGCACATCCATCCCACGGTATCCGAATTGATTCCGACTTTGCTCCAGGGACTGGAGCCGCTGGCGTAATGGCGACTCACAAACAGTTTGCGGGTGGAAGCGTGCGGCAGCCAACATACCCGCCGCCAACCTTGAAGCAGGGCGGCGATCCGATTACTCTTTTTCGTAGTGCAACCGCTTGTCCGGTTGTTAAATCGCAGGGCTCATCCAGCGAAGTATTTTTGGCATGCGATTGCGGACCGAAAGCCGGCAATCGTCTAGATTTCTCTTGAAGAGGATTTCCATGCGCAAATGGATCGTCGCCGGGGCCGTCCTGATTACTTTCGCGATCGTCGTGTTCGTTGCCTTGCTCAATATCAATTCGCTGATCGCGCGCAACAAAAATTATCTGCTCGGTCGAGCGGAGGCAGCGCTGGGACGGAAAATCTCGGTGGGGGAAGTGGAAGCGACGCTGTTCAGCGGCATCGGCGTGCGCCTGACGAATTTTACCATGGGCGATGACCCGGCGTATGCGTCCGGCGACTTCGTGCGCGCCAAGGACCTTCAGGTGAATTTTAAATTCTGGCCGCTGCTGAAAAGAGAGGTGAAGGTCAAAAGGGTGATCCTGCACGATCCGGTGATCCGCGTCATACGCAATCGGGCGGGAGATTTTAATTTTTCCACTATCGGCAAAGAGACCAAGGAAGAAAAACCGGCGACAGAGAAAAAGGTGCGGGAAGCGGGGCCCAAACAAGCGGCGTCGGCTGGTTTTCTGGTGTCATTAGTCGATATCTCTGACGGCGATATCCGTTACCAGGACCGCAAGGAGGGCACTGATTTGCAACTGCGGCAGCTCGATCTCAAAGTCGAAAATTTCGATTTTGACCAGCCCTTCTCCGTCAAGCTTGCCACAGCAATCTTTTCCGACAAGCAGAATCTAAAATTAACCGGCAAGGTCGGGCCACTGCGCCGGAACGGCAAATTCGATCAGGTTCCCGTGAACGGCGAGGTTAATATCGATCCGCTCGATATGACTCGTCTGAAGGCGGCTGCGCCCAAATTAAGGAACTCCCTGCCGCGAGACCTCGACCTCGCCGGCGTGTTTCGCGTCAGGGATTTAAAATTCAAGGGAACGCTTAAAGATCTGACGTTTAGCGGCCAGCTCGAAGGTACCGACGGCTCGCTGCGCTACGGTAAGACGTTGCAAAAGCCCGCCGGCATTCCGCTGACGGTCAAGGCTGATGCGCGTTACGCCGGCAACAAAATCGCCATTCGCAACGGACGAATCAAATTGCATACCTTGGAGCTGATCGCCGGGGGGGACGTGCAACTCGGTGAAATCCCGGTGCTCAACCTGTCGATCGATTCCAAACCGGCAGCGCTCGACGGTTGGGATAAAATCATTCCCGCGGTAGCGAGCTATCGCTTGGCCGGAACCATGCAGGTCAAGGCAACGGTGCGCGGCGCGGCCGGCAAAGGAGGGGTGCCACAAATTCAGGGGACGCTCGAATTGAGAAAAGCCAGCGCGCAACCGCCGGATTTTCCCAAACCCATCGAAAACCTCGATACCACCATCCGATTCAATGGACAGAGAGCTGATATCCGGGACATGACTCTGAGCTTGGGACGGTCACGAATCCGTCTGGCCGCCGCGATCGAGAAATTTTCTCCGTTGACCTTGTCCTACAGGCTATCGACGCCCGAGCTTTGGCCGGCAGATTACAAAGTATCGCTCAGTGATGATCGCAAGGCCGACGTGATCCGCAACTTGCGCAGCGATGGGCAGTTCACGATGGCCGGCGGCAACATGGTCTATCAAGGCAAGCTCAGCTCGGCGGACGGCACGCTTTACAATATCGCCTACAAAAGCCTCGAAGCGGCGCTTTCCCTGGCGGACAAGGTCGCTCACATTCAAAGCCTGCGCGTCAACGCTCTAAGCGGTGCCATAGAGATGGCCGGCGAATATTCATTTAAAGCCCCGACACCGCGCTTCAACGTCGCATCGAAGGTCCAAGGCGTCGATGTCAAAGAACTATACACCGCGCTCGATCCTAAGGCTGAGCGGGATATCCGCGGCCGGCTCAATGCCGACATGAAGCTTGCTGGCAGCGGCAAAAGCTGGGATGAAATCAAGCTGGCCCTGCGCGGTCAAGGCGAAGCGGAGGTGTTACAGGGCGCGCTGATGAATTTCAATATCGCCGAGGGCGCGCTTACCGGCATCACCGGCGTACCAGGCTTGACCAATCTCATCAATCCGACGCTGCGCAATCGACATCCGGAAACCTTTAGCGCGAAGGATACCGAGTTCAAGCAACTCAATGCGGCCTTTGAGGTAGCCGATGGCCGAATCAACGTCAAAAATCTGCGCATGTCTGCGGCGGAATTCGACGTTAGAGGCGACGGCTGGGCGGATTTCACGCGCAAGGTCGACTTCCGTGCCACGATGTTTTTTTCCCAAAGCCTGTCCGCTGACCTCGGCCGGTCTGCCCGTGAGATCAATTATCTTTCGAATAGCCAGGGGCAACTCGAAGTGCCCTTCGCTTTAACCGGAAGACTGCCTAATGTGAAACCCAAGCCTGACACGCGGCTGCTCGGACAGCTGGTGCAACGGGGGTTCATGCGCAAGGGCGCCGAGGAGCTGCAGAACCGTTTTCTCGGCGGCAAGGAGACAACCGAGCAAACACAAAGCGCGCCCGACGAAGGCAGGAAGAAAAGAAAAAACTCGACTGAAGATTTGATTCGGCGCGGTCTGGAGAATCTATTCAAGCGTTAATTGCGGTTAGCGCGGGTGCACGGCGTCAATGGTCGCGGCTAGCGGATCGAGCGCTTGTCGCGCCGAAAGTTAATCGAGGCGGCGATAATCGATCGGTGCGCCCAACACCGGCGCTAGGGCAAAAAACTCCACGGCGGGGATTCCGCTTCGCCTCAATGCGTTTTCGACTCGCCACGCCCCGTGAGCGACTGTATGTAAAATCCTGGAAGCATTTTTCCTAGCTTGAAGGATTTTCTAAACTCACGCGGCTCCCCCAAACGAGCTAAGAGACGGATGCCAGGGACAACCGGTTTCTGGCACGTAATTTGTTCTTTTCTGTTGAGCGTTGTTGGTCTCTCCTGCGCCGCTTGACCGCGGAAAATTCGAAACGCGCGAAGGCTGATTTCTGTCATGAGATTCGTCGTGCTGATGGTCGCGGTTCCTGCATTGTTGCTTCCTTCCGGAGCGGGCGCCGGCGGCAATGGGGCGCAGAAGAAGGCTGCGCATGTTTCTACCGCGCGGGCTAAGCTGCTTGCCACGCGGGCAACATTGATCCAGAGAAAAAAGGCGATGCGCGAGCATCTGAGGCATGAGTTGCCCGCCTATGAAGAACGGTTGGAAGCTCGACGCGCCGCATACGAAATGAACAAACAATTGTATGAAAAAGACTTGATTTCCAAGTCTGAGCTCGACAATAGCGAGCGCGCGCTGATCAATACTCGATTGGATGCCGAGCGAATCCGCCAATTGATCGCCGAAGATGATCGGGCGCTTTCCTTGGCCGAAGCAGCGGCACAGCGGGAGCTA
>JBLMXG010000105.1:0-10994 GCA_050257635.1 Chloroflexota bacterium | reverse complement strand
GATTTTTGGTATTTTTGGACAGCGCCGTCCTATCTAATTCTGTATTTGTGGATCAAACAGGCGGCAGGATTGAATGATTGGCGTCAATGGTCCGCTTCCGCGTGACGACGATGAACAGGATTCAAGAGAGCATTGCGATCTGCGAAGTCGCCGTTGAATTTTTGCTGGAAGGTAAAAGAGAGCGCGCTGATGATTGACGCTGCTGTGCTCATCCCGGTGTATCGGTCGCTGGCAGGCGAGCTGCACATCGTGATGATTCTGCGCAATTCCGGGGGAGTTCACGGCGGGCAGATCGCTTTTCCCGGCGGTAAGCACGACCCGGAAGATGAAACCCTGCTCGACACGGCGCTGCGTGAAGTTCGGGAAGAGTTAGGCTTGAACGTGACGAGAGAGAATGTGCTTGCCGAGTTGCCCATGGAGCAGACCCGGACTACGGGCTATCGGGTGTTTCCCTATCTGGCGCGCATCACCGTGCCGCCCCAATGGCAGATTGCAACGCGGGAGATCGCCGATATCGTCGATGTGAAGGTCGCCGACCTCACTCGCCCCGACGCCCACGATAAGATGATCGACCGTTTTCCGACCTGGACCAAAGCCGAGCAGGTGTTTTACTACCGGGTGGGCCCGCATCGCCTCTGGGGGCTTTCTTACCGGATCTTGCAGCCGGTCCTGCCGCGGCTCGTGGCGGGAGAATGGGATGTGTGAAATGACGCCGGTTAGAATTTTACGAAAATCTCCTTTGCTTCGTCACCGGTCAGCTGCTTGATCGTCGAAATGCGGTCGCTAAACTCCTTCAAGGTTCCCAGCGACGCCGGTCCCATGTCGATCAAAATCGAAAAAAGCGAAAAGCCGAGTTTGCCCTTTTCCTCGCGAAAGTGTTCCGCCCATTGCGCGTCGACCTGGCATTCGCCGTCGGTGATAAAAATGATGTCGCCCTTTTTGAAACGCGACTGGCGCAAGCACTCCAACGAGGCGTCGAGCGGTTTTTGAAAATCGGTGCCGCCGCCGGGAAAGTATTCCGCCAAGTCCATGATGGTTTTGGTTTCGACCTCGTAACGGTCGCGCGGGTTCATGTCGAGGATTTGCAACGGAGTGTCCGCCGACGAAAAACAAATCGACCGAAACCGCCGGCGCTGTTTGCGGGCAATCTCCAGTAGAGTCAGCGTCACTGCCTTGGACCAAATTTCTTTATCGCCCGACATGGATGAGCTGCCGTCCAGACAAACGATCATCGGTCCTTGGCCTTTTTCTTCCACGCCCCGGAGCGAATATTGAATGAGCTCCTGGTCGAGAAAGCGGCGGTAAAAGTCCTTGCGCAGCACCGGATGATGCAGGCTCAGCAGTTCGTGCGGCAGCAGGCGGTGCAGCGCGTCGCCCTGTTCCACTTCAAGCAATTCTTCACTCGAGCGCTCGAAGACTTTTTTGCGTAATGCCAGGGCGCTCAGTTTCATGCGGCCGACCATGCGCGCGAGTCTTTTAAGCTTGTCGTTGCCCGCCAAACGCCGGCCGAGCTCGAGCTTCTGTCCCGGCGGGGTGCGCGCGCCGGTGCCGATGGCATCGCCCCAAGTACGCGCCTCCTCCGTGGCGTCCTCCAGCTCCTGAGCCACTTTAATTGCTTCGGCTTGCAAGCGGTTGGTTGCCTGGGCCTCGATCTGCTTCAAGTCTTCCTTGAGCTGTTGGGTCTTATGGCGCAGCAAGGCTTCGGCTCCCTGAACTTCGCCGCCCATCCGCTCTTTGGCCTGCTGCAGCGCTTTCTTGCCCGTCTCCGACATTTGATCCTGCGGGATGGTGTCGGAGTTTTCGTACTCATCGAGCTTTTGGCTGACCAGCTCTTCCTGTTTCTGGATGTCCCAGAGATCGCGCAGGTCGCGGCGGTTGAGAAACTTTTCCTCGCGCACGAGCGCCAACAGCCTTTCGCCGAGAATCAGGGTCGACAGACCCGCGTGGGCTTCGTCGAGCAAGGTTTGCTCGCGCAGGAAATCATACTGAGCGCCTTGACGAATCGCTTGGAGAAATTTTTGATTGAGCAGCGCGCTCGGTAGAACTTCAGGCTCCGGGTGATACTTGATGTTGTATTTAAACAATAAGCAAAAAATATCCTGCAAGAGCGAGCCGAAGTGCGGCAGCAAAGCGCCGCCTTTCTCTTCCAGCTCGCGCAGGGATGGGGACTCCGCGCGCAGATGCGCCCACACGCGCCGGTCATAGGCGTCGTGCTCAAGCCAAAAAGTATTTTTCGGAAGGGGCTGAAAAACCCGTTTGGGTGGCGTCTTCTTGGTCCGCCTGGGCGGCATCAGAACTGCTCCAGCATGTCTTTCTGCAGTTGTTCGATCTCGCCGCGCACATGGTTGACGCGGTCAAGGGGGCGGCCGAGCCGCTTGGCCCTTTCCATGATCTGGTCGACCTTGGTGAGGATATTTCTCAGCTTGGTGTGAAACTCGATCAGCGCGCGGGCGCGCTCCTCGCTCGCCCGTCCCGGCTGCAATGCCGATTCGCGAATCTCCCGCGATTCGTAAAGCAGCTCCGTGATCTCCTCTTCGTAACCGAGCAAGAGCTCGCGGATGGTGCTGCGCACGGCCTCCTGCTCCGCCGGATCGCGCCAGAGCACGTGCTCAAGGAAGAAAAGGTCCTTCTCCTGCACTTCCGTCGCCCCCTCCAAGAAGGCATGAGCCTGAAGCAAGGCCAGCGATTGGCGATAACGACGGTCGGACGCCACGATGCTTTTCTTGTTGAGCTCGCGCCGAATGTCGGCGATGCTCCGGTAAACATGGGAAGGGAGGGAGACGGCGCGGACGGTTTGCTGCAATTCCTTCAGCTCGGCCAGGGACAGCGTCGTGCGCTGCGGTTGGGTTTGCGATTCCAGCATGCGGAGAAAGCGAAAATCCTCGGCGATATAATTGACCACGAAGCGCAGCAGGAAACGGTCGTACAGGGCGGTGAGCTCTTCTTCCTCCGGCAGCTCGTTGCTGGCGCCGAAGAGCGTCAACAAGGGCACCCGCATCGCTTCTTTGCCGTTGTGGAATAAGCGTTCGTTGATCAGCGTCAGAATCGCGTTGAGGATCGATGAGTTGGCTTTAAAAATTTCGTCCAGGAAAGCGATATGAGCGTCGGGCAGCTTGCGGGCGGTGACGCGGCGGTAATCGTCCTGCTCCAGCGCCTTCAAGCTCACGGCTCCGAAGATCTCTTCGGGCGTGGTGAAGCGGGTGAGCAGCCATTGAAAATAGCTCGCTCCTTCGACACGGCGGCACAGCTCGTCGGCGAGCATCGATTTCGCCGTCCCCGGCGGACCGATGATCAGAAGGTGGTGCGAGGAGAGCAGCGCGGCGAGCGCGCCGTCGATCAAATCGCCGCGCTCCAGAAACGTCTGCTTCAGTTCCTCACGGATGTTTTTGAGTTTTTCTTGAGCGGTCATGATCGATTAGCCAATAAATTATCAAAGGATCAGGTGCGAAACAAACAATGGACAAGCTCGACGCTTTTGGCTATTTTCCCCGGTATCACGCCAAGGGGGGGATGCCATGCGACGAATCGAGTTGATGATAGTAGCTGCGGCGGCGATTTTTTTTTCCGCAGCATCGGCACCGGCGCAGAACGCCAAGCTTGCCGAGGCGGCTAAAAAGGAGGGCGGCAAGGTTTTTGTTTACGGGTCGATCGAAAACGACACGATGGATCTGATTGCGGCCGCTTTCAAGAAGAAAACCGGGTTGGATGTCGAATTCTGGCGCTCCTCGGCGAACAAGGTCATGGACCGGGTGGTCAGCGAATACCGCGCCGGCAAACCATTGTACGACGTCGCGTTGACCAACACGCCGCCGATGGAATTTATGTTCAAAGAAGGGGCGCTGACGAAGTACAACTCGCCATCGGCGAAATTCTTTCCCAAGCAGGTAATGCACCCCGACCTCGGCCCGCAATACCGCAACAGCATCATCGGCATTGTCTATAACGCGGGCGTCATTAAACCTGCGGACGCGCCGAAATCGTTGGAGGATCTGCTCAAGCCGCAATATCGGGGCAAAGTCGTGATGCCCGACGCCAGCCAGCACACCACGACGGCCCAGTGGCTAGCCAGCCTGTACAAAGTGATGGGCAGCAAGGAGAAGGCGGATAAATTCATCCACGACCTGGCCGCGACCAAGCCGCTCTTGGTCGAGTCGCTCACACCGGCCGGCGAACGGATCACCACAGGAGAGACGCCGATTGGCATCGCTTTCCTCAAAAATGTGGTCTTTTACGGCAAGAAAGGCGTGCCGCTCGATTATGTTCGCCTAGGCAAGTTTATGGGCGACGGCCAAGCAATTGCGCTGGGCGCCAGGGCACCGCACCCGAACGGCGGCAAAGCATTCATCGATTTCTTTCTCGGGGAAGAGGGCTTGAAGATCATGGCCAACATCGGCGAGTTCGTCACACGCAAAGGAATTTATCCGCCGATCCCGGACGCCGACAAGATCGAGCTGGTTCAGATGGTCGATATGGACAAGAAGGCGTATGCCGAAAAAATGGCGGAGTACAAGAAAATCTTTCTGGGAAAATAACCGGCAGTATTAAAGCGGCGTAAACCGATCCGCAACAATTCCGATGGCTAGCGCGGGAGATGGCGTGATTGACGGGGAGTGGGACATCATTCTCATCGGCGCCGGGCAGAATAATTTTGCCCTCGGCACCTATCTCGGCAAGGCCGGCCTGAAAACGGTGATTTGCGAAAGCCGGCTGGAAAACGGAGGTCGCTTGGCGAGCGAGGAGATCACCATGCCGGGCTACTGGCATAACACGCTCGCTTATTTTCAGGATAACCGCGAAGTCTCCCTAGTCTGGAAGGATCTCAACTGGGCGGAGGGCTATCATGCCGAGTTCGTCGTGCCGCCCGTGGTGAGCGCGCTGCTCTTGCCCGACGGACGATCCCTTTCGCAGCACCGGTCCCTCGAAGCGACCATCGCGGGCATCGCAAGATTCTCACCGAATGATGCTGTCGCTTGGGGCACCCTTCACGAGCATTTTCAAGGGCTAATCAAGAAATATCTCATCCCTTACTATCATAGCCGCCCGGACCGCTTGGACGATGTCATGCAAAAGCTCGATGACGAAGCGGGGGGCAAAGAATTCAAGCGGCTTTGGCGGATGACGCCGCGGCAAGTCGTCGATGAGCTGTTCGAGAGCGATTCGGTGAAGACCCTCGTGCTGTCGCAGATGACGATACCGCGCGGCGTCGGGCCGGATTACCGCGGCGGCGGCATCGAAGTTTTGAAGATGGTCGCCGGCGACGAAAAACCCGAGCTGGCGCGCGGCGGCTCCCACTCGATCGCGCAAGTCTTGCAGCGCGCCTATGTGCACGCGGGCGGGCAGATTCGCGCCGTGCATCACGTCGAAAAAATTCTCGTCGACGATAACGGCCGAGCCACGGGGGTGCGGCTGCGCGACGGGCGCGAGTGGAAAGCCCGGTTGGCTGTGGTCTCCAATACTGATCCCTATTCGACGCTGATCGACATGGTCGGCGAGGACTATTTGCCGCGAACGTTTATCGAGCGCGTTAAAGATATTCAAACCGACGAGTTTTCCTACTTTCAGGTTCACCTGGCGCTCAAAGCGCCGGTGCGCTACGCCCTGCATGAAGCGGCCGACAGCGCTGTTGCGCGCTCGATGAACGTCACTATGGGTCCCGACTCACCCGCGGATATCGACGAGATGTGGAAGGAGATTCGCGCAGGCCAGTTTCCCGAGCATGTTTGCCTGCACGCGATATGCCCGACGGCTTTCGATCCGTTGCAGGCGCCCAAGTCAAAGCACGCGGCGTCGGCTTATTTGCCGGTGCCATTTCAGTTAAAGAACAAAAATCCGGAAGAGTGGGTGAAGCTCAAAGGCGGATTTATGGATTTTGTTTTGCAGGCATGGCGGCGCTACGCGACCAATTTGACCGACGAAAACATCGAGATGAAAGTGGCGATGGACCCGTTTTATATCTCAGGGCGGTGGCCGAACATGCGGCGCGGCTCGGTCTGGGTGGCGCGCAAGATCGCCACACAGATGGGCGAGCAGCGGCCGATCGAGCAGATTGCCAATTACCGCACGCCGATCGAAGGGCTTTACCAGGTCGGCGTCGCGATGCATCCTGCGGATGCGGTAATCGCCGGCTCCGGCTACAACTGCTGGCAGGTTATGAAAGAAGACCTGAAACTCGGTTAGACACCAACCGACTGGAACGATTGGAACCTTTGAAACTTTTGGAACAGGATGCGTTCCAGTCGTTCCAGGGGTTCCAATCGTTCCAGCTGTATCGGGACTAATGCGATGGCAAAAGTAATGGAGTACGACGGCATCGTGATCGGCGCGGGCCACAACGGCATGATCTGCGCCGGCTATCTGGCCAAGTGCGGCCAGAAGATCATGGTCGTCGAAAAAAATATGGAAGTGGGCGGCGGTCTGGATTCGCACGAGGACCGCAACTATCCCGGCTTCTGGCACAACATTCATTCAGTCTTTCATCGCGGGCTGATGATGCTGCCATGGTACAAAGACCTTGAGCTGGACAATTTCGGCATTCACTACTACCGGCCCGATCCGGGCGTGGTGCACCATTTTCTCGATAAGACTTACCTCGGTTGGTTTGCCGATGTTAAAAAGACCGTCGAGACCATCGAGCGTTTTTCCAGGAAAGACGCCGCGTCGTTCATGGATATCTGGACGCGCTGGCAACCGGTGGTGCAGAAGATCGTCTTCACGGAAACCTACGCCGTGCCGCTGCAGATGGAAGAAAAGCGGCCGCTCTTGGAAAAGATTCCCGAGGGCAAAGAGTACTTAAAATATTTTGACACAACGCCGGAAGAGTTCGTCCTGACGCACTTCGAGCATCCGCGCGTGCGCGCGTTCATCGGCTTTCTCGGTGTTATGCGCGGCTATGAGCTGGATGCGCCGCAGACGGGTTACCTCATTCCAGCGATGATCGCCTGGGGCGTCAACCCGCAGCTTTGCCGCGGTACCTCGCACGCGCTTGGCGATAACCTCGCACACATGATGTCGCACAACGGCGTCGACTACATCGAAGCCAACGGTGTCGAGCGGATTCTCGTCGAAAAAGGCCAGGCCACGGCGGTGGTGCTCGAAGACGGCACGGTGATCAAGGCGCGGAAGTTCATCGCCTCCAACGTCAATCCGGTGGAGACTTTTATCAAGCTCGTCGGCAGAGAGAATCTCGAGCGGAAGTTTGCCGACCTGGCGGCGAGCTTTCGCTTTTCCAAAACCACACCGATTTTTGCGGTCAACCTCGCGCTCAACGAGCGGCCCAAATACATTACGGAAGAAAGGCATCCTGAAGTCGCCGGCTCGTTCATGCATATCGTCGGCCTGGACGAATATCAGGACCTGATGAATTTATTCGAAGACTGCCGGAGCGGACAACTGCCGCGCAAGCCGTTCATGAACGGCGCTACACCGTCGTTTCACGATCCGACTCAGGCGCCGCCGGGCAAGGCGACGGCGTTCATGTGGCAGCTCGCGACCTACAATCTTGGGGGTAATGCGCTCAATTGGGACAAGGCGCGCCATGACTGGTTTTACAAACAGCTTGCGGTGTGGCAGAAATTCGCGCCTAACCTGGACGAGAACAACATTCTTTCTACCGATTCGACCACTCCGCTCGATATCGAGCGCCATGACAAGAACATGTACTGCGGCGACTGGATGGTTGGCGAATATTCCGGCGATCAGGCGCTGGAAAACCGGCCATTTCCCGGTTGGGGACAGTACAAGACGCCGATCGAAGGGTTGTTCATGTGCGGCTCCTCTTGCCATCCCGGCGGCAACATTACCGGCGCGCCGGGCTACAACGCCGCCAAGGTGATCGCCGAGTCGCTCGGGCTAAAAACCTGGTGGAAGCCGGTGGACTTCCGGGAGCATCTTCGAGGACTCAGATGAGGAATTGGAGTACTGGAGTGGTGGAGTACTGGAGTATTGGGTTCCAGACCCATCACTCCACCACTCCATTACTCCAACACTCCTGGAGGTTGTTGTGAGGCTTGCGGGGAAAGTGGCTATCGTCACTGGCGGTGCGCGTCATATCGGCGCGGCGTATTGCCGCAAACTGGCCGAAGAGGGCGCAGCGGTAGTGGTCGCCGATATTCTCGACGGAGAAGTGACCGCCGAGGAGATTCGAGTCAAGGGCGGTAAAGCACTGGCGCTCAAAGTCGATGTGTCGAAGGAAGAAGACACATCGCGCATGGCCGCGGAGGCCGTGAAAGCCTTCGGACGTATCGATATTCTGGTCAATAATGCGGCGATCTTCATCGCCATACAGCGCCATCCATTTTATGAAATCAGCGCCGAGGAATGGGACAAAGTCTCCGCGGTCAACATCAAGGGGCCGTTTCTTTGCGCCAAGGCAGTCTTTCCGCAGATGAAGGAGCAGCAGAGCGGCAAGATCATCAACATTTCGTCCTCCACGGCTTACTGGGGCACGCCCAACTTTCTCCACTATGTCGCATCAAAAGCGGCGCTGATCGGCATGACGCGCTCGCTCGCGCGCGAAGTGGGCGAGCACGGGATCTGCGTGAACGCCATCGCGCCGGGCCTGGTCGAACACGAAGGCCAAACCGCCCCCAAGGCGCTCACTGAGTTGCAACTCAAAGCCCGCTCGATCAAGCGACTGCAGACGCCGGACGATCTGATGGGCACGCTGGTCTTTCTCTGCTCTTCCGATAGCGACTTCATGACCGGCCAGGCGATCGTAGTGGATGGGGGGAGTGTGTTTCACTGAATCGCGTTCGTCTTGGTCGGATATTGAGTTTTCGCAGACCGGTAACTTCACTAGTTAGGCAGCTAAGGCCACTTAGATGCGCCTTCCAAATTGGGTCGTTCGCATCGCAAATGAGATCACTAAATTCTCCCTTCTCGCCGGTATCCCTCGGCCGCCGTACACCCGAGCAAACGCGCTTATCGTCGAAACAGTCGGCCATCGGTCGGGCAAACGGCGCCGTGTCCCCGTGGGGTATCTCGACGATGGCGGCCATATTATCGTCGTCGTGGAGGACGGCCTCCGCGCTCACTGGGTCCGAAATGCTGTCGCGAACGACTCGCGCCTGAGGGTTCACTTTCGAGGTGCATGGCGCGAAGCCCGCTTGCGCGTCATCGACGGAGATCCGGAGAGCTACCTCAGCCGAATGAATCGCGTGCATGCGGGTTTCGTGAGGTTCGAATCGACCACCCCAGCTGTCGTGGAGATTGTGCTTGAATGAAGTGACTTAAAATTGATGTTTCTCTACTCGTCAGATAGCGACTTTATAACGGCTCAAGCGATTGTGAGGGATGGTGGGAGCGTGTTTCACTGAAGTGTCCAATGTTTAAGACTCTCGGCTTCTGTTCTTACCTTCCACTTTGGTCTCCTTACATTGCATCAGCCGTCTCCGATTCCCTAGCCCGTTCTTATGGGAGAGGGCAAGGGTGAGGGTCTTATAAGGGTTTGCACGCCGCCGGCTTCCTTGGCTATATTTCACTTATGTCAGAACATGATCACGATCACGACGAGGGTTCCCATCTGACCGAGATGGATTTACGGGTGCGCGCGCTCGAAACCATTTTGGTGGAGAAGGGGTATATAGAAACGGCGGCGCTCGACCGCATCGTCGAGCTTTATGAAACCAAGATCGGCCCGCATATCGGCGCCCAAGTGGTGGCCAAGGCGTGGCGCGATCCAGCTTTTCGCCATGCCTTGCTCGAGGATGCAAGCAAAGCGGTGGTTAACCTCGCACAAGTGGGAAACGTCGGCGAGCACCTGATCGCGGTCGAGAACACGCCGCAGGTGCACAACATGATCGTGTGCACACTGTGCTCCTGTTATCCGACGGACGTACTTGGCTTGCCGCCGACCTGGTACAAGTCGTTCGCCTACCGCTCGCGTGTCGTGAAGGAGCCGCGAGCCGTGCTGGCGGATTTCGGCGTGACGCTGCCCGCCGAGACCGAAATCCGAGTGTGGGATTCGACGGCGGAGACGCGCTACCTGGTCGTGCCCATGCGTCCGGCAGGAACCGAAGGCTGGAGCGAGGACCAGCTTGCCAAGCTGGTGACGCGCGATTCCATGGTCGGGACGGGTCTTGCGAAAAAACCGAGCGAGGTGGCCTGATGGACGGCGTGCACGATATGGGCGGCATGGACGGGTTCGGCAAAGTCGAGCCCGAGTCCAACGAGCCGGTTTTTCATCATCGCTGGGAGGGGCGGGTGCTGGCGATGAGCCGCGCCATCGGCATCTTCCGCGCCTGGACTATCGATACCAGCCGCTATGCCATCGAAAAGCTGGCGCCGTCGATCTATTTGAGCCGCTCCTATTACGAGAAGTGGTTCCTGCGCAATCAGAACCTGCTCATCGAGCGCGGCCTCATCGACGCCGACGAGGTCGCGGCGGGGCACGCGCTCCGTCCCGCGAAAAATTTAACCCGCGGTCCTTTTGGGTTAGCCGATATTGAAAAGGTTACCAAACGCGGCTCGTTTTACCGGCCGGCCCAGGGGCCCGCAAAGTTCAAAATCGGCGACCGCGTGCGCACGAAGAACATCCATCCGAAGACGCACACGCGCCTGCCGCGTTACGCGCGCGGCCACGTGGGCGTCGTCGAACGCCTCCACGGCACCCATGCTTTTCCCGATTCGGTGGCGGCCGGCAAAGGCGATGATCCGCAGTGGCTTTACACCGTGCGCTTCGACGCCAGGGAGATCTGGGGTCCGGAAGCAGAGCCGACGTTGAAAGTTTCCATCGAAGCGTTTGAGCCGTATCTCGAACATGTCTGAGTCGAAGAAATGAAGGAAAGCGCAAGGTATGCAAAGATTGTCCAATGGTCGGAAGAAGATCAATGTTACATCGGTAGCGCACCCGGCTTGATCTTAGGCGGGTGCCACGGCGACGATGAAAAGGAAGTGTTCAATGAGCTCTGCGAGATTGTTGAAGAGGCGATTGCGATTTACCACAAGGAGGTAATTTCCGGCCCTCCTTGTGGTAAATCGCAATCGACTCTTCGACG
>JBLMXG010000104.1:0-4171 GCA_050257635.1 Chloroflexota bacterium | reverse complement strand
ACGAGATTGTTACGCGCATCGTCCATCACGTCGAGCCGAAAGAGACGGCACAGTATCTAGACCTGGTCGAATGCGCTTTGTTGCTGCCAGTGCGGCTCCGTGCCGGTGAGGAGCAGGTCTTTAACAGCACCTATGTCGTGCGCGGTGACCTGCCCGACGGCATCAAAGCGTTTAACGTAACCTATGAATTTCAAATTGAGCGTTAAACGGCAAATAGCGCTGCTCCTGCTCGGCGCCATTTTAGCGCCACCTGCGAGCTGGGCGCATATCCCGATACCGCCCAAGGCGCCCAACGACATCGGCCGGCGGTTGGTCAATACTCCCGTGCCCGATTTCAAGCTTACCGACCAAGACGGCAAACCGTTTCTCTTCAACGCCGCGCGCGGCAAGCTGGTCCTGGCCACCTTTGTCTTTACCCATTGTCCCGATGTCTGCCCGCTGCTGACCGCCAAGTTTGCTGCCGTCCAGAGAGCACTCGACGAAAAACAATTCAAAGACTATTTGCTGCTGACGATCACCACCGACCCTGAACGCGACAGCCCGGCGGTTTTGAAAGACTATGCCGGGCGCTTCAAGGCCGACTTGCGGCGCTGGTCGTTTTTAGCCGGTACACGCAGCGACCTGGCCAAGGTATGGAAAATTTTTCGTATCAACGTCACCAAAACCCAATCCGGCGATGTCAATCACACAACGCTGACGACGCTCATCGACCGCCGGGGCCAACGGCGACTGGACTACTACGGCGACAAATGGCAGGACAAGGAAGTTCTCAAAGATATCCAATGGCTCGCCTCGTTCAAATAAAAACTGTGAATAACCCATTCAGGATTGTCGCTCTGGCACTCGTTCTCGGCTTCATCGCGGCGTCGGCACAAGCCGCTGCCCAGGATCAAGGTATGCTCGAAATTCAGATCAAAGATCACCGCGACGCCATAGAAGACTTCGCCAAGCTCGATATCGCTATCGAAAAAATCTCGATTAGCCCAAAGCCCGGCCTGATGTTTTGGCAAACCGGTTGGAAGGATCTGACGCCTTCAACGGCCATCACCGATCTCACTAAGCACGTCGGAAAGAACCCGGCGCGGGTCTTTCGCGCTCCGATCGACACCGGCGCCTTCGACGCCTTTCGGCTAAAACTCAAAAGCATCACCGCGGTGCTCAAGAAAAACGGGCGCAGCGCGACGGTTAAGAATACGTTAGGGCCGGTGAAATTGTCCTTCGAGGTCCCCGCGCGGGGCGAAACGGTTTTAATTCTCGATCTGGTCGTCACGGATTTTTCCGACCACCCGCCGCGCCACTACGAACTGGGAATGAGGGGTTACGAGCTCTTCACCAACGGCAAACTGGTCGAAAGAATTCCACCCGAGTAAGGGCGGGACCAATATACTCAGGAAACCCGCACAATCACCGTCCGACGCTCCGTCGAAATACAGTTCGTCGTTTCCGGAAAACAAAAAGGCTCCGCAAGCGATGAGCCTGCGGAGCCTTGCAAAGCTGAACGGAAGATTCTTCAGGTTCCGTGCGCCCAGGAGGACAGATATTTCTGTTGTTCCTGACTCAGGCTGTCGATGCGAATGCCCATCGATGAGAGTTTAAGCTTGGCTACCCAATTCTCGACGTCGTTGGGGACTTCATAAACTTTTGCCGTGAGTTTCTTGGAGTTCTTCACCGCCCACTCCGACGCCAGGGCTTGAGTCGCAAAACTCATGTCCATCACGGATGCGGGATGTCCCTCGGCGGCGGCCAAATTGACTAGCCGACCTTCGCCGATCAAATAAAGTTTCTTGCCCCCGGGAAATACGTATGCATCGACAAAATTGCGCACGTTCTTTGTGACTTTGGTGCTGAGCTTTTTCAGCGCCTTCAAGTCAATTTCGATATCGAAGTGGCCCGAGTTGCAGATCACCGCGCCGCTTTTCATCGCCTTGAGATGCTCTTCGGCGATGACATGCATGTCGCCCGTAAGCGTGATAAAGAGATCGCCCACTTTGGCGGCTTCTTTCATGGTCATAACTTCGAAGCCGTCCATGGCCGCTTCCAGTGCGCGCACAGGGTCGACTTCAGTTACGATGACTTTCGCGCCCAACCCGCGGGCGCGCGCGGCGACGCCCTTGCCGCACCAGCCGTAGCCGGCGATAACCACGCGTTTGCCGGCGATCAGCATATCCGTGGCGCGAATTACGCCGTCGATGGTGGATTGGCCCGTGCCGTATCGATTATCAAACAGGTGCTTGGTCGCCGCGTCGTTGACGGCAATGACCGGAATCTTCAGCGCACCGTCCTTTTCTAGGGCGCGCAGCCGGATAACGCCGGTGGTGGTTTCTTCCATGCTGGCGACCAGACTGGATGCGAGATGAGCGTAATCGGTGTGCAACAGCGACACGAGATCGGCGCCGTCATCCATGGTGATCACCGGTTTATGGTCGAGCGCCGCCCGCAGATGGCTGTAGTAGCTTTTGTTGTCTTCGCCTTTGATCGCAAAAACCGGAATCCGGTCGTGCTTGACCAGAGAAGCAGCAACATCGTCTTGGGTGGAGAGCGGATTGGACGCGCACAGGAGCACATCGGCTCCGCCGGCCTTGAGCGCCTGAACTAAATTCGCTGTTTCCGCCGTAACATGCAAACAAGCGGAGAAGCGCATGCCGCGCAGCGGTTTTTCTTTTTGAAACCGCTCCTTCACTCTCTGCAACACCGGCATGTCTTGCCCGGCCCAGAGAATTCGCTTGCGCCCGCTATCTGCCAAGCGCAAATCTTTGACATCGAACTTCTTTCCCGCCATCGTTATCGCTTCCTCCGCTGTTGAATTAGACTCGCCCCGCGGCCTTTTTGAGGTCCGCTGCCCGGTCGGTTCTTTCCCAGGTAAACAGACCTTCTTCAGGAGCGCGGCCGAAGTGGCCGTAAGCAGCCGTGGGACGATAGATGGGCCGTTTGAGATCGAGAGTTTCGATGATGCCCTTGGGGCTGAGATCAAAATGGTCTTGAACGATCTTGGCGATCTTTCCTTCCGGAACGGCGCCGGTGCCGAAGGTGTCGACCAGCACCGATACCGGTTGTGCCACCCCAATGACATAGGCGAGCTGGACTTCGCAGCGTTTCGCAAGTTCCGCCGCGACGATATTTTTCGCCACATAACGGGCCATGTACGCCGCGCTACGATCGACTTTCGATGGATCTTTTCCGGAGAACGCGCCGCCACCATGCCGTCCCATGCCGCCGTAAGTGTCGACGATGATTTTCCGTCCCGTCAGGCCGCAGTCGCCTTGCGGCCCGCCGACCACAAAGCGGCCGGTCGGATTGACGTGAAACACCGTGTCTTTGTCGAGATACTCGGCAGGAATGACCGCTTTGATAACGCCCTCGATGATCGTCTCCTTGAGCTTGCCGTATTCGACATCGGGGCTATGCTGCGTCGAGATGACGACGTTTTTAACTTTCACCGGCTTGCCGTCGCGATACTCCACCGTCACCTGGGACTTGCTGTCGGGACGGAGAAAGTAGGCTTCGCCCCCTTTGCGCACCCGGGCGAGATAATGAACCAAGCTGTGCGCCATCTGGATCGGGAACGGCATCAGCTCGGGTGTTTCGTCGCACGCGTATCCGAACATCATGCCTTGATCGCCGGCGCCCTGCTCCTTGTACAACCCCTCACCCTCGGTCACCCCCTGAGAAATATCCGGCGATTGCTGCTCGATCGCCGTCAAGATCGCACAGGTATTGCCGTCAAACCCCATGGCCGAATCGGTGTAACCGATTTCGCGCACGACTTCACGGACGATATCGACGTAACTGACTTTCGTGACGCTGGTGATTTCCCCGGCCACCACGACCATGCCGGTTTTAGCCAGGCTCTCACAAGCCACTCGGCTGTTCGGGTCCCCGGCCAAATGCGCGTCCAAGATTGCGTCCGAAACCTGATCGCAGAGCTTGTCGGGGTGGCCTTCCGAAACCGATTCGGACGTGAATAAAAAATCTTTACCAGCCATGGGCTGCCCTCCAGCGCGGCAAAAATTGAAAATTGAATCAGTCCTGTATAGCGAATACGAGGGGGGTATTCAACCTTACTCGTTTTCGTTGAATCGGTTATCGATGAGCTTTTCGATCGCCTTGACAGCGCGCTCGGCGTCCTCGCCGTTGGCTTCGACCTGAATCTTGCTGCCTTGCGGCGCAGCCA
>JBLMXG010000103.1:0-3785 GCA_050257635.1 Chloroflexota bacterium | reverse complement strand
GGCTCTATAGCCGGCGCCATTGTGACCAACACGCTTTTCATGCTCGGAGCATCCTTTCTTCTCGGAGGCCTCAAGCACCATCTCCAAGAATACAATCGCTCTACGGCCCGCCTGTACGCGGCTTTGCTTTTCCTAGCTACGATTGCACTCGTGAGTCCTTCGGCAATCGCTAAAGCTGACTTGCTGCCGGGCGCCGCGTTGACCCAGAAGCTAAGCGTTGCCTTGGCTGTGCTGCTGATTGTCGGATACGGATTAGGCCTGTTGTTTTCGCTTAAGACGCATCGCGAATTGTTTTCGAGTACCGAGCACGCGGAAGGAGAAGAGCCTGCGTGGCCTATATGGCTAGCCCTGATCACGTTGGCCGTGGTCACGGTGCTCGTGGCGCTAGTAAGCGAGATTTTCGTTGAGTCGGTACAGAAGGCGGCAGAGACATTCGGGATGAGCCAGGCGTTCGTTGGCTTTATCGTCGTGGCACTCGTAGGCGCTGCCGCCGAAATGGCGGTGGCTTTTTCCGCAGCGCGCAAAAACCGACTTGATCTGAGTGTGGGGGTTGCGCTGGGGAGCGCTTCTCAGATCGCACTATTCGTCGGTCCCGTGCTCGTGCTTCTTAGTTATGTCATTGGACCGACGCCGATGGACCTGCAATTCTGGCCCGGCGCGGTAGTGATGGTCTTTATTGCCACGCTTATCGCGGCCTTCATTACAAGCAGCGGGCGTTCGGCCTGGTTCGTTGGCGTTCTGCTGATATTCGTCTACGCGGTTTTTGCCATCACTCTTTACCTGTTGCCGCCACAAGCGCCATAACTTTATGCGTGATCGACTGGCCAACTTATGTCCGCTTCTCTAATCGGCCGGTTTGGGTCAAGCGCTTTTCAGACTCCACCGTAGCGGTGCCGATGTCGTTGCCGCGCTCGTACTTCTCTTCGGAATCGGCAGCAAGGCCTTTGTATGGGGCATTTTAAGTCAAGACGTTTAAGTGGGCGGCGCATCTTTTTTTCATCAGTTTTGCAGTTCGATCTGAAAGTCGGTTTCTCCGTCTCGACCCGAGGCTTTGCCTATGCTGTCGTACTAACCTTACGACTTCGAGCGTAATGGCACGCGCGGGATGACGATCAGAGGGGTAACCCACTTGCGGGCACGGTCGCTCGCACGACCTTGTATCCGGTAGGTCCAAAGATCTTAAACCACGATGCAGTCATGCGCATCGGCAGCAAAGCTCCGAGAAGCGGCGGACTCATTATTCCAGTCGGTACGAAAGCCAAGGGGAATGCCGGAATCACCCGCCAAGGCCACGATCACGCGCACGCGGTCGCCGCAGGCGTTCTCTATGCGAGTTCGATACCACTCATCGGGGGTGAAATTCAACTTGTCCGCCATAGCCTTCTACTCCACTACTACTTTCTTACCTCTCGATATGTAGGCTATTTTGTTTTTGGTGAGCCCGTTGACTGCTGTAACGATCGCCCCAGCCACGAAGGCCGCTGGCGCATTGGGCCGCTCGCCCGGTAGGTGTGTGGCAGCCTCCCCGCCTCGCCGTGCAGCCGGCGGTCGCCTAATGCCGATTACGGGCCATGTCGGTCACGCCTCCGCCAACGGCTTGACCTACGAGCGCGCCGACATCGACGTTGCCAGCCGTACCGGAAAGCATCGGGATAAGCGCGGTCAGGATTTGCCCCTGCACCATCGCTATGAGCGTCGAGCCGCTTGAGTAAGGCCGGATGTTCCTGCTCGCACCCATCCAACTGCCGTCAGGACAATTTTGAGCAAGGACAGCGCAATGACATTCGCACGCTCGACCGTCACCTTTTTGGCGCCGTTTTCGAGGCTTCATAGGCATCTCTGTAGCCTCGCGCAATCGTACGGACGCCGCGTGCGATGTTTTCGTAGGCCTCGTCAGGGAGATTTGCGAGAGACACGCGGAGCGACCAATCGGGAGCCTCGAACCCTCCTCCGTTCAGCAACACGATCCCATGATCCTCTGCCAAGCGAAACGCAAGATCGAGCGGGTGGATATTCTTTTTTAGGTATTCGACGGCGTCCTCACCGACGTTCTTTCGTGCCCAAAACTCGAAGTCGATCAATCCATAGTAACCATCATAATTCGGGTTCGGATCAAGCTTGAGACCGAGACCCTCGACCATTGCCCAGAACCGTTTTTTGACGATGTCCATGCAAGCAGTCTGATAGTTCTTTTTGACGTCCATCATTTCGGCCAGCGAGAACAGACTCATCATCACTTGCTGTGGAAGCGACAGACCCGCGGTGTGGTTGAGAGCCACGTCACGGCTGTCGGCGACGATTCGATCAATAAATTTCAGCTTGCGGGGTTCAAGCGTCAGCGGGCCATAACGTTTGTCGAGCGCCTTCACATCTGCCTCGGGCAGCTTTGCAATCATCTTGTCGAAGATGTTGTCTTCGTGGATGGCGATCACCCCCAGCCGCCATCCGGTGCAGCCAAAATACTTCGAGTACGAATACACGCCAATCGTGTTCTGCGGCAGGTCGCCAAGCAGCGATCGGAAGTCATGGACAAATGTGCCATACACATCATCGGTTAACACCATCAGGTCCGGGCGTTTGGTCTTTACCAGATTAGCAATCTTTCCGACCGTTTCTTTGCTCATCGCCATCCCGGTCGGATTCCCTGGATTTACTACAAAAAATGCTTTGATCTTCGGATCTTCAAGCCTCTTGATCTCAGCGTCGGTGTATTGGAATCTGTTTTCTTGTGGCGCTGCAATTTGAACCATGTTGAGCGCATAATCTTCGAGATGAGTCATCTCTACGTAGGGTGTAAAAATTGGCGTCCCAAGCGCAATCGTGTCGCCAGGGCGCAAGAGACGGTTGGCCTTCAACGATTTAAAGATGTAGCACATCGCGGCAGTACCGCCTTCCACCGCATAGAGATCGAACTTACCATTCGGTCGTGGTTCGCCGCACATAGCCCACATCAAATATTCCTGAACGATGCGCTCATTGTGAACGAGCATTCGATCGGGAACCGGATAATTGTCACCGATGATCGAGTCGACGAGTTCGTGGACGAATGCATCTGGCTCGAATTTTAAAGATTTTGTTGCAAAAGCAACCATAGCGGAGAGAAAAGATGCGCCCGGCATATCCGCGTGCTTTGCCAGCCATGACTCAAGCCGGCCGGCGATGCCGCTAGCCTGCGGCATCCCCCCGACTCCAGCCGGTAGATCCATCACGCGTTTACTTTCGGTGATGGCAAATTGGCCGAGCAGGAAAAACCCTTCGCGCGGCGTAGTTGCAATCCAATTTGGATTGCCACGACCGGCGTTTAAGAACGCGGATTGCGTGGTCCTGGAAGTAGTCTTGGCAAGCTCGATGAGCTCATCTTTGATCTCAAATGGGCTCAAAGCTTCAAACTTGCGCAGCTTCAGAATGTCGGCCATGTCACACTCCTAATTCCATTAGTACTCGGACCCTAAGGAAGGAAGATCGTTGTGCTCAATCTGAGCAACGCCGTTGTTGGATATCTCGTACCGCCTTTGTGCTTTTCAGATCTAGGTCAACAACATCACGAGGACCATTCCCCAGATCGTCAGTAGCGTGTTTCCAACCGCGTACGTTACGGTATAGCCAAGCCCAGGAATTTGACTCTTGGCACGATCGTTGATCATGCCGAGCGAGGCTGTCGTTGTGCGTGCGCCGGAGCAGCACCCCAACACAATCGCGTCGTCGAAGCGGAACAGGTACTTTCCGACGTACATCATTAGGATCAGCGGCACCGACGTCACAGCAACGCCCCAGAGGAATAGGCT
>JBLMXG010000102.1:0-10952 GCA_050257635.1 Chloroflexota bacterium | reverse complement strand
CAGTGTCTGCACTTCGACGGAGACGACAGCCGGAAGATCGCGTACGATGGGCGCCCAGCTGTCGCCTGCGTCGGCTGATGCGTATACCTGTCCGCCGGTGGTGCCAAAGTAGACACCGCATCGATCTAGCGAGTCGACCGCCATCGCGTCGCGTAGCACGTTGACGTAGCAGTCGCCCTGCGGCAAGCCTTTCGTCAGCGGCTCCCAGTCATTGCCGCCGGTGCGGCTGCGATAGACGCGCAGCTTGCCATCGAGCGGAAAATGCTCGGAGTCGCTTTTGATCGGCACGACGTAGATGGTGTTGGGCTCGTGCGCGTGCACGTCGATGACAAAGCCGAAGTCCGTAGGCAGGTTGCCGCTGACTTCCTGCCACGAGTCACCGGCGTCGTCACTGCGCATAACGTCCCAGTGCTTCTGCATGAACAACACGCCCGGCCGTTCCCGGTGCATCGCAATGCGGTGGACGCAGTGGCCGATCTCGGCCGTGGGGTTGGGAATGTAGAGCGAATGGAGGCCGCGGTTGATCGGCCGCCAGGTCTTGCCGGCATCGTCGGTGCGAAACGCCCCCGCCGACGAGATGGCGACGAACATGCGCTCGCCCTTGCTCGGATCGAGAAGAATCGTGTGCAAACACATTCCTCCGGCGCCCGGCGCCCATTTGTCACCCGAGCCATGACCGCGCAGACCGGCGAGCTCCTGCCAGGTTTTGCCGCCGTCGGCGGAGCGGAACAACGCGGCGTCTTCGATTCCGGCGTAAACCATGTCGGGATCACCCAGTGACGGCTCGAGATGCCACACGCGCTTGAATTCCCACGGATGCGGCGTGCCGTCATACCATTGGTGCGTGGTAAGAGGTTTCCCGGTTTCGGCAGAGGTGTCATAAACAAACTTATTGCTTTCGCCCTTGGGCATGCCGTCCGGGGTGGTGGTCGGCTCCCCCGGCGGGGTTCCAGGTTGGTGCCAGGTCTTGCCGCCGTCGTCCGAGCGTTGAATGATCTGGCCGAACCAACTGCTGGACTGGGAAACGTATAGCCGGTTCGGATCGACTACAGATCCCTTGAAATGATAGATCTCCCAGCCGGCGAAATGAGGTCCGTCGATGTCCCATCGTTGGCGCCTGCCGTCCGACGCGAGAATGAACGCTCCCTTGCGCGTCCCAACCAATACCCGTACTCCGCTCATGACGATATTCCCCTTTCCAAGTTTTTTGCCCAGTTTTGAACTTTAAACCGCTCTTGGCTCCATGTAGACGAGCTCCCAAAGGTGCCCGTCCGGATCTTGAAAGCCATGTTGGTACATAAAGCCGTAATCTTTTGCTCGATTGGGCGCGGTCCCGCCGGCGGCCAGTGCCTTGGCGACCATCTCGTCGATCTTGTCGCGCCCCTCCAATGCCAGGCAGACCAACACTTCGGTGCTCTCGGTCGCGTCGCAGATCCCTTTCGGCGTGAAGGTCTTGAAGAAGCTTTCTACCAACAGCATGACGAAAATATTATCGCCGACGATCATACAACTGGCGTTGTCATCGGTAAACTTCGGGTTAAACGAAAACCCCAGCTCGGTAAAAAACTTGACCGATCTTTTTAAGTCCTTTACCGGCAAGTTGACGTAAATTTGTCTGGCCACGTTCGATCTTTTCGAGGAGTTTCATCGGTTCAACGGCCTCGATCTTATCCGAGCGCCAGACCGGGAATCTCGATCACCGGCCGCACCTCGACCGTGCCTTTGCGCGCCATGGGAATCCGCTCCGCGACCGCGATCGCCTCGTCGAGGTTTTTGGCCTCGATCAAGAAGTAGCCGCCCAACTGCTCGCGGGTCTCGGCAAACGGCCCGTCGGTGACCAGCCGCTTGCCCTCGCGCACGCGCACGCTGGTCGCCATCGCCGTCGGCTGCAGCGGATTGGCTCCGAGATACTGCCCGCGTGAGTGAATCTCCTGAGCCAGTTGCAAGGACTCGGTGTAACAGGCCTGCCGCTCGTCGTCGCTCAAGGCCTTTTTTTCGTCATGATAGATCAGCAGCAAGTATTTCATTCGACCCTCCTCGTTTGTCGGGCGTCCATGGGCGCCGCGTCTTATCCTTGTTGATAGGCGCGCCTGAGGGCTGCGATGTCGATCTTGGTCATTTGAAGCAATGCCTTCATCACGTTTTCCGATCTCATAGAATTCTTGTCCTGCAACATCTCTCCTAAAGCATTCGGCACGATCTGCCAAGACACGCCGTATTTGTCTTTGAGCCAACCGCATTGTTGCGCCTTCTTATCGCCACCTTGGGAAAGCTTCCCCCAATAATAGTCTACTTCTTCTTGAGACTCGCAACCGACTTGGAACGATATGGCCTCGGTAAATTTGAACAGCGGACCACCGTTGAGCGCCGTAAACCCCTGGCCATCGATCTCGAACTCTATCGTCATGACGGTTCCCGCGCCTTTGCCGTGGATTTCATGTCCCGCTTCTCCGTATCGAGAGACATTCCTGATCTTGGAGTTCTCGAAAACGGTCGTATAAAAACTCACCGCCTCCTCGGCGTTACTGTCGAACCACAAGCATGGGATGATTCTTTGCATCGCCTTTGTTCCCTTCGTTCGTTTATCAGTCGAACCGCTCGGCTGCCGCATTAAGCCGCAACCGTGACCATCCAGCCCACGGCAAAGCGGTCGGCGACCATGCCGAAACAAGGTGACCAGAAGGTTTTACCGAGCGGCATCTGCACCTGGCCGCCTTCAGCCAGCGCGGCAAATTTCCGTTTCGCATCGGCTTCATCGGCCGCCGTGAGCGATAAGGAAAAGCCCTGGAAATTAGTCTGCCCGGTGCAGCGGCCGTCCGATGCCATCACGGTGGCACCGCCGATGCCCAGGCTGACGTGCATGATTTTGCTGTCGGAGCCGGGCGGCAACATGCCGGGCGGATGCGGCTCCGGGCTGTCTTTGACGCGCATCATCATGAGCACTTCCGCGCCCAGAGCTTTCTTGTAGAATTCAACCGCCTCCTCGCAACGCCCATTAAAAAACAGATAAGGTTCGATTGGCATGGCGTTCTCCCTTTTAGTCTAGCTTTCTCGATTCAAATCCTGTGTGGCGGCCCAGAAGTTCGCTGAATAAATCTCCCCCTGCCCCTCTTTTTCAAAGAGGGGTTTAATCGATCCTTTGGATAACACTCCCCCTTTGAAAAAGGGGGATCGAGGGGGATTTGACGATAGCTTCATGGTACCTGTTGTACAAACTTTTTAAACAAACGTCGCTTCCAGGACACTACCCCTTGGTCGGATTCGCCAACTTTGCGGCTTGCGCGCGCAGCCGCTCTTCTTGCTCGCGAAGCTCGGGCGTGAATTCAGCGCCGAAATCATCCGCCTCGAACAGTTGGCGAATCTCGATCTCCCCGCCATCCTCATGCGGGTTGGGGCAGCGCTTGACCCACTCGATCGCTTCTTCTTTCGACTTGCACTGCCACACCCAGTAACCTGCAATCAGCTCTTTGGTCTCGGCGAAAGGTCCGTCGATCACGGTCCTCTGGCTACCGGAAAACTTGACCCGCGCGCCTTTGGAGCTCGGATGCAATCCCTCCCCCGCAAGCATAACCCCGGCCTGCACCAGCTCTTCATTGAACTTGCCCATCTCGGCAAGAAGCTGCTGGCTCGGCATGACACCCGCTTCCGATTTCTTACTTGCCTTGACGATAACCATAAAGCGCATAATCTGTCCTTTCCTTTGTTTTAGTGCCGCACTGTCGGACGAGCCCCGTTGCCCGGGCCCGTTCTCTAACTACTTGTCGTAAAGCTGCGGGCAAAATCGACAGTGGGTCAAAAATATTTTTTTAGCGGCACCGCTTCAGCCTTTAAAATTTATATTTCCAGTAGTTAGCGGGATGTTCACGGTCATGAGCCCAGTCCAGCAGTTAAATGGCGGGCAGCCCCGTGATCTCGCGCAAGGGTCGGACCTCGACAGTGCCGATGCGCGCTCCGGGGACCCGTTCGGCGATGGCAATCGCTTCGTCAAGATCGTTGACCTCGATCAAAAAATAGCCTGCGATCTGTTCCCGCGTCTCGATAAAAGGGCCGTCGGTCACGATCGGTTCGCCTTCGCGCCGCCGAACGATCGCTGCCGTCGAAGTCGGTTGCAGCGGCGACGCGCCCAGATATTGCCCTTGAGCGTGAAGCTGGTGCGTGAGTCGAACCGATTCCGCAAGCATCTCGCGCTTGGTTGCCTCGCTCAGTTTATCGAAAGCTGCTTCATCATGGTGAACCAGCAACATGAATTTCATGTGAAAACTCCTTGAATATTTGGTAGTCGATCGGCTTCACGCAAAATCGACAATGAAATACGCGCTCAGGCCAACTGGGCGAAACGCATTTCCAGAAACCGCCTCTCGGGCTCTTGCTGCGCGAGCTTCAAGGCGCGTTCATAGGATACCCGGGCTTCCGCGGTTTTTCCCAAGCGGCGGCAAAAATCGGCCCGCGCCGCATGAGCTAGATGGTAATTTTTCAAATCGCCCCGGGCGAGTATGGCGTCGACGAGGCTTAAACCCGCCGCTGGACCATCGCGCATCGCCACCGCGACGGCGCGGTTCAGTTCGACCACCGGCGACGGCGCGGCGCGCAGCAGGAGGTTGTATAGGCCGACGATTTCGCCCCAGTTGGTCGCCGCAGTTTTAGGCGCTTGCGCATGCACCGCCGCGATCGCCGCTTGCAAACTGTAGGGGCCAGCCTGCTCTGACGACAGCGCCCGCGCGACCAAGGCCAAGCCTTCGGTGATCTGGTCGCGATTCCAGAGCGAGCGGTCCTGGTCCTCTAAAAGAATCAAATCTCCGGACGGCGACGTGCGTGCCGCTCGGCGCGATTCATGCAGCAGCATCAAGGCGAGAAGACCCATCGCCTCGGGCTCCGGCAATAACTCCAGTAGCAGCCTGCCGAGCCGAATCGCTTCGCTCGAAAGATCATGGCGCGTCAACGATGCGCCCGAAGACGCCGAATATCCCTCGTTGAAAACCAGGTAAACCACGCGCAGCACGACGTCGAGCCGGTCCGCAAGCTCGCTGGCCGATGGCACTTCATAGGGAATGCGCGCGGTACGGATCTTCGCTTTGGCGCGCACGATGCGCTGCGCCACGGTGGACGGCGATGCGAGAAACGCCCGCGCCACCTCCTCGGTCGTCAGCCCGCAAACTTCGCGCAGCGTCATCGCCACTTGGGCCTCCGGCGAAAGCGCGGGATGACAGCAGATAAAGATTAACCGAAGACGATCGTCCTCGAAGGGCTCGGTGCCCACCGTCGTCGGATCGCTTTTGTCGGCGCCCAGCAGCTTGTCGACGTCCTCCGGCAACGGTCCGAACCGTGCCAGCTTTCGGATTGCATCGATCGCCTTGAACCGCCCCGTCGAGATCAGCCAGGCGCGCGGATTGGCGGGCATGCCATCCCGCGGCCACTGCTCCAGAGCGGCCTTGAAAGCTTCCTGAAGCGCCTCCTCGGCAATGTCGAAGTCGCCGAGGAGCCGAATCAGTGTCGCCAGCACGGCGCGAGAGTCGGCGCGATAGATAGCTTCCACCGCCCCCCGGGCGTCTTCGGGCGCACTGGTTTGCGAATTATCGTTCGTCATGTCTTACTTGCCTCACCGGCGATGACCATAATCAGCGACGCGTCGATTCCTACCGTAGAAATGTTAGACAAAGCGACTTCACTAAAATTTGTCCCGCCAAAGGGTGGAGGCGCAAAGTCAAGAATATTTTCCGAATTCTCCGAACTTGGCGTGCTTTGCGCCTTTGCGCGAGTCATCTCTATTCCGATTTTGCAATGCGAAACTCAACCGAGAATTTCAAGTAGGTCTGGTTAGAATTGTACGACGAATCAACGCGCCTGTTGAAGACATCGCGGAAAAAAATCGGCCTTGCTTGCGAGGCGGCAGTCGCCGCGTCCCCGGGAAAATTTCCAGGCCAAACTGAATCGATCACCTGGGATCCTACGCAGCCTTATCTAGAAACCGTCCAGCCGCGGCAATCTTTGAAGATTCGGAGCATTCAAACCGTGCAAACACCGGAGTTGGTCAATCCCAAAGTTACCCGTTTGGCGCTGTTCACCGCGTTCTCCCGGATCAGCCTGTCCAGTTTCGGCGGGGCGATCTTCTGGGCACGGCGCGAGCTGGTTGATCGGCGCTTCTGGCTCAGCGATCGGGAATTTGTCGATATTTTTACTCTCGGACAGCTCTTGCCAGGGCCCAACATGCTCAACGTGACAGTGATCGTCGGGCATCGCTTCGGCGGTTGGACGGGGGCCGCGGCGGGCGTCGCCGGTTTCTTGGGCTGGCCTTGCCTGGTGGTCATCGGCATGGGTTTGCTCTACCAGCACTACGGCACGTTGACTCAAGTGCAACAGGCGCTCGCGGGCATGTCGAGCGTAGCGGCCGGGCTGCTATTTGCCACCGTCGTCAAATTGGCGATGGTGTTGCCGCGCAACTGGCGGCCGTGGCTGTTCGGCGCACTCGCGTTCGGCGGTGTAGGCGTCATGCGTTGGCCCTTACTATGGGTGCTGGGCGCGCTCGCGCCTTGCGCCATCTTCGCGTCGTGGAAAGCAGAGGATTAGGTTAAGGCGTCGGAAAAAAATGACTCCCGCAAAGGCGCAAAGGCGCGAAGGGAGGATTGAATCTGTCATTTCGATCAACGGGAGAAATCTTTCTTAGGTCCCTCACATCCGCTCGGGACGACGGGCCGGTGCCCGTCAACTTCGCGCCTTAGCGCCTTGCGGGATAAATCTTCCTGCATTCATATTATTTGACAATTCATAGGTAACTTCTGATGGACCGTCTTAATCTCGTCGAAATGTTCTTGCATTTTTTAGTGCTCTGGTTTTTGGCCATCGGGGGCCCTTCGGCAATTTTCCCGGACATTCACCGTTATCTGGTGGAGTCGCACCAGCTGTTGACCAACGCGCAGTTTGCCGAGCTCTACACCTTGGCGCAGGTGGCGCCCGGCCCCAATGCCATGTATGTCACTTTGATCGGCTGGCATCTGGCGGGTTGGAAGGGGGTCGTCGCTACTACGATCCCATTGCTGGTTCCCGCGACCACGCTCACGCTGCTGGTCGGCCACCTCAATGAGAGCTATCCTAACGCCCGCTTCGGCCGCATCGTCCGCCGCGCCTTGATGCCAATCACGATCGGCTTGGTGCTCGCAAGTGCGACGATCTTGATGCGGGCAGTGAACCAAAACTGGCGCGCTTACTTGGTGACTCTACTCACGGTTGTTATCGCGCTGCGCAGGTCCTGGAGCCCGCTCTGGTTGTTCGCCTGCGGCGCACTGGCGGGCGTTTTGGGGCTTGTCTGAATCTATCCCCTTTGCGATCGATCCTCCGACTGCGGCTCGTGTCAGCGTGATCGTGCCCATGATCGTTAATGTCCTTCTCTGGAATGCTTGAAATTCCTCCACTCTTCGATAGCCCACGTAAAGTACTCGAGACGAAGTGAAAGTTCGTCATGCCGGCGACGGCCGGCATCCAAGTTAATCTTCAGTTCAAGTTCGCAAGAATACCTACATCCCGGCGTGCTCCGGAATGACGGAGTTGACTTCCAGTCAACAATTTCCAGATTCCCAGCTGTTGAGCCGAGGCCTGTTCGGTTCCGGAAGAGCACGAGCACGTCCCACGGACACGATTACAGATGCAATTCCACAGTTCGCACGGCCGTTCCCTATTTGCTGAGCCGAACGCAGGCCCCATCATGCGACAAATGCCGCGCGATAGGGTAATCAAGACGACATGGAACAATCAGACTCCCCTCAACATCGCGTCACCCGGTTGGCGCTGTTTTTCGCTTTTACTCGGATTACGCTGTCCAGCTTCGGCGGCGCGCTCTACTGGACGCGGCGAGAGCTGGTCGACCGAATGCGCTGGCTCACCGACCGGGAATTTGTCGAGCTCTTAACGATCGGACAACTCTTGCCCGGTCCCAACGTGCTCAATCTAACGGTGATGGTGGGGAATCGCCTCGGCGGGTTGACCGGAGCAGCGGTGTCTGTCGCCGGCTACTTGGGCTGGCCGATTCTAGTGGTCATCGGCATGGGTGTGCTCTACCAGCACTACGGCAACGTGCCGCAGGTGCAGCACGCGCTCGCCGGCATGTCGAAAGTCGCCGCCGGGCTCCTGCTCGCCACCGTGATCAAGTTGGCAATGGTGCTGCCGCGACATTTGCGCCCCTGGCTGTTCTGCGCACTGGCGTTTGGCGCCGTGGGCATCATGCGCTGGCCGCTGTTGTGGGTCATCGCCGCCCTTGCTCCCTGCGCCGTATTTTTATCGTGGAGAGCGAAAGATTAGACCAAAGAATATTTTAGATTATCTCCCGCAAAGGCGCCAAGCACGCAAAGTTCTGAATTATGAATTTTACTTCGCGCCTTCGCGCCTTGGCGGGAAAAATCTTCACGTATTAATCGTATTTAGCAATTCGTATGTGACCTCTCATGCAACGTATAGATCTCACTTCTTTGTTTCTTCATTTTCTCGCATTGTGGTTCGTCGCCATCGGTGGCCCGTCGGCGATCCTGCCGGACATCCATCGTTATGTTGTGGAAGTGCAGCGACTCTTGACCAGCGCGCAGTTCGCGGAAATTTATACCCTGGCACAGGTAGCTCCCGGTCCCAACGTGATGTACGTCACGTTGATGGGCTGGTATCTTGCGGGATGGAAGGGCGTGGCAGCAACGACGATCCCGCTGCTAATACCGGCGACGACTCTTACGATAATCGTCGGCCACTTAAACGAGCGCTATCCCAACGCTCCTTTCGGCCGCGCCGTCCGCCGGGGCCTGACGCCGATAACCATCGGGCTGATGTTCTCTGGCGCTTCCATCCTGGCGCGCGCCGTGAACCACGACTGGCGCGGCTACGCCATCACACTCCTCACCGTCGCCGTCGTCCTGCGCAAACCATTGAACCCCCTCTGGCTCCTCGGCACCGGCGCACTCGCCGGGATATTGAGGATCGTTTAACCGATCCATGATCGTGAAAAATCTCGCGTTTTGTTCGAGACAATCAGTCGGACGTAATTGTCACGCCGAGTGGAGCGAGGGCCAAAGAAGCTTTCTCTCTATCAAGACTCATAGTGTTTCGATAATAAACTACGACCTGCTGAGCCATCGGGCTTCGGCGCGACGAAAACGAGGACAGCAATAATTCGAGCGGGAGTTTTTGTTTATAAGCATTCGTTTAAATAATTGCCTTGCCCAGTTTTGCCGAACCCGGGAAAAATCCGTGTTTAGCGAGAAACTCGATCATGAAACGGTCGAAGAGCCAGGGTTGTTCGAGCTGGCAGGCATGGCCGGCACCGGGCAAAGTTTTCAGCTCGCAGTTCGGTATGCGCTTCTGAAGTGCGAAGGCTCGTTGATGGCTGTTGTCCTCGCTGCCGGTAAGAATGATTGTGGGGCAGGCGATGCGCTCAAAGTGGCCTTCGGGATAGGGCTGCGCCAGCGCTCTGAATTGGTGGATGATTGTCTCTACGTCGGCACGATCGTTGCGCTCGCTGAAAAGATTGGCGAAGAAATGCGCTAGCGGCGTGGTACGAAACGCCGCGCTCATGTCCTCGAAGGTATAGGCCCACCGGTAGTCCACACCTTGGGCCGTGTAGTTTTCGATCCGTCCTTTGGTGAATTCCTTGGTCGGGTTGTAGCCGGTGCCCGACAGAACCAATGCGGCGGTTTTGTCCGGACGCAGGTGATACATGCACGGCGCGATCGAGGAACCGACTGAGCAGCCGACCAGGATAACACGCTCGCCGGGCGCGGCGTCGTCGATCGCTTCCCAACATGCGTGGGCCATGTCGTCCATGGTCAGCCCGGCGTCGGCCTTGGGCGAGCGTCCGTAGCCGGGAATATCGATGGCGATGCAGCGATACCAGGTCGATAGGTGCGCCATCTGGAAGATCCAGCACGCATTGTCCATCGGGTTGGGATGGATAAACGCGATCACCGGTCCGGTTCGGCCCATCCGTTCGTAGTAAAGCGGTCCGTGAATGTGCTGCGCCATGATTTTCCTCCTTACTTTGACCTCGAATCCAGCCCAGGAGATCCAACTCTAAGTCTCACGAGATTTACTAAATTTTCTTCACTTCCACTACCTCGAAATGGACGGGCCGAAAGACCCGTTGTTCCATCCATGGACATAATTGGGGCAGTTTGACAATGGACACTTGTGGAGCATTTCAAGACATCCGTGCCATCCTGACGTAATCGACACACAGCGACCTCCGGCATTGCTATTGCTCTAAGGAGGGTTGTTTGTGAAGCCAAGGTACTTGGTTATTCGGTCAACCATCGAACCGGCTTCATGCGCGGAAGCGACGGGGGTACGCTTATGATTGCTGCAGGCTTAAATCTCTTCCATTATTTTGCCATCGCGTTGATTTTGCTTTTTCTCGCTGCGGGAATCACGAAACGGAGATATGGAGTCTCTTTGAAATCACTTATCACGGGAATCCGCGTCAAGACCAGCTCCGCGACCGATCGCATGTTTGAAAAGCGCCGCATCCCCACGTTGAAGAAGTGCCGGAACTGTTCCGAGCAACTGCCACTCTCGGCGCTTATTTGTGATGCCTGCGGTTTCAACTTTCTTTCCGGAATGGTCGGACACGGACATAAAATGCTGCCGGCACCCGAACCCCCGACTCAAGAAGTGGCCAAGCAAAACTTTGCGTCCGCTGGCGTCTAACGCAATGACTCTATCTTTCTCGGCTTAGAGAAAAATACGATCGAACATACTGCCGCGAGTCGACCATGCGGGTTTGTTCGTGTAACCGAAATTCCAAGTTCAGTTCTTCAGCCGGTATCCCGTCTTGAAAATCCATCCAACCAATGCGAGGCAGACGGCGAAAAATCCCAGCGTCATCGCCAAGCTTACCTCCACACCCACATCGGACAATTCATAAAAGCTCCAGCGAAACCCACTGATCAGATAAACCACCGGGTTGAACAAGGTGATGGTGCGCC
>JBLMXG010000101.1:0-30794 GCA_050257635.1 Chloroflexota bacterium | reverse complement strand
ACTTCGCCTGTAACCCATTGAGCGATTTTTTTGATTGACGACGCGAAATGCTGGTCCTGTGCCGCGTTCATTTAAATGACCTGCAGAGTTTGCTAGGGTTGATTGAACTTACCGAGCTATAAGGAGGTTAGCATTTTTATGAAGCAAGGTACAAAACTGCTTTGGGGCGCGGCAGTAACGGCTTTTATGCTTACCGCAGCTTCCTGCGGCAAATCGGAAGAGAAATCAGATGGCCCCGCCGAAAAGGCCGGCGCCACCATGGGGAAAGCGATCGATCAAGCTACGGAAAAAGCTGGCGAGGCGGTGAAGGAGGCCGGAGAAAAAGTCAAAGAGGGCGCATCCGAAGCGATGGAGAAGATGAAAGACGGCAAAAAATAACCAGCATCTCCCGGTGTAGGCAACGGGCCCAGCCAGAGGTGAATCCCGACCCTTGGCTGGGCCGATTAGTTCGAAGAGAGTAAGAGACCGCCGGTTAGGAGTACCCGAGATTACTCGGACAGCCGTGACCGTTCCATCTTCCTTTATGACGTAAATTTATGGCTTCTGAAGGGCCGGGTGTGAATTTACCCAATCTAGGATTTCAGTAGCGCCGGCTCCCTACGGGGCGATGCTGTATGCGTGGTCTCCCGAGAGATCGCGATCCGGCCGGTTCGAATCAATTCCTTGATCCCCAGAGGTTGGAGCATGCTGATCATCGCTTCGACCTTTTCGACATCGCCAGTGATTTCAATGGTGTAAGTACTCGGCGAAGAATCGACAATCTTGGCGCGGAAGATATCGGCCAAACGGATCGCCTCGTCGCGATGCTCGGGCTTGGTGTTGACTTTAATCAGCGCGGTTTCCCGGTCGAGGAAATGGGTTTCCGTCAAATCGACGACTTTAAGCACCTCGACCACCTTGTTGAGCTGTTTCATGATCTGTTCGATGATCCGATCGTCCCCTACGGTGACGATCGTGATCATCGAAGTCGTCGGGTCCAGCGTCGGAGCCACCGACAAGCTCTCAATGTTGTAACCGCGCGCGCTAAAAAGTCCCGCAACTCTGGCAAGAACGCCAAATTTGTTTTCGACGAGAATCGATATGATATGTTCCATCCGAAGCAGCTTTAGGCAGGAAGAACCCCCTCGCCCTCATCCACCTTTCTCTTATGTGCGCCGCCTTTTTTCACGAGCTTGAGTTCGGGCGGATCCTCCAGCATCATCTCATGTTGCGCCCCGCCGGCGGGAATCATCGGGTAGCAATTTTCATAGGGGTCGGTGTGAATGTCCATTAGCACCGGCCCCTTGTGCTTCAATCCCTCTTTCAAAACCGGTTCTACTTCGCTCGGCTTGAGCGCGCGCAGCCCGGCAACGCCGTAGGCATCGGCGAGCTTCACGAAGTCGGGCATCTTGCCCAAAACACTCGCCGAGTATCGCCCTTCATAAAAAAGATCCTGCCACTGGCGCACCATGCCGTGCACGCCGTTGTTGAGTAAAACTATTTTCACCGGCAATTTACGTTCGGCTGCGACGACGAGTTCCTGTAAATTCATCTGGAAACTGCCTTCGCTGGTAATACAAACCACCTGCCGATCGGGATAGGCCACCTGGGCGCCGATGGCAGCTGGGAAACCAAAACCCATGGTTCCCAAACCCCCGGAGGTCAGCCACGTGCGCGGCTTATTGCCCTTAAAATATTGCGCGGCAAACATCTGATGCTGTCCGACGTCGGTCGTGACGATTGCTTCATGTTTCGTCAACTCGTAAAGCTTCTCAATGACGTACTGCGGCTTGGTAATTTTATCGTCCTGTTTATAGCTCAGCGGGTGAGCTTTCTTCCATTCATCAATTTGCTCGATCCAAGGCGCCCGTAGGGCCTTGATCTGCGCCGGGTTGCCGTCCATCGACCTGAGGATCACGTTGAGCTGGCGCAAAACGGTTTTTACGTCGCCGACGATCGGGATATGAGCATGAAAAGTTTTCTTGATCGACGTTGGATCGATGTCGATATGCACAACGCGAGCTTCCGGACAAAACTCCGACAGCTTGCCCGTCACGCGGTCGTCGAAGCGAGCCCCCACCGCGATCAGCAGATCGGAATAGTGCATCGCCATATTGGTCCAATAGGCGCCGTGCATGCCGAGCATGCCGAGCGAAAGCCGATGGGTGCCGGGGAAACTCCCCAAGCCCATGAGCGTCATGGTGACCGGGATATGCGTGATTTCGGCCAGCTCGCGAATCTCATCGGCGGCGTCTGAAAACACCGCGCCGCCGCCGACGTAGATCATTGGCTTCTTAGCCTTCATGATTTCTTCGGCGGCCTGTTTGATCTGCTGCTTGCTACCGGTCACGCTCGGATTGTAGCCGCGCAGATTGACATTCTCGGGATATTTGAACTCTGCTTTCGCCGTGCTCACGTCCTTGGGAATATCGACCAACACCGGCCCCGGTCTACCCGAGGTCGCGATATAAAATGCTTCCTTGATCGTTTGCGCCAGATCGTTGACGTCTTTCACCAGCACGTTGTGCTTCGTGCAGGGCCTGCTGATACCGACATTGTCGGCCTCCTGAAAGGCGTCGTTACCGATCAAATCCGTAGACACTTGGCCGGTAAAAGCAACCAGCGGAACTGAATCCATGTAAGCGTCGGCCAGTCCGGTCACGATGTTGGTCATACCCGGGCCCGAAGTAACCAGCACTACTCCGGCCCTGCCGGTAGCTTTAGCGTAGCCTTCCGCCATGTGCGCGGCACCCTGCTCGTGACGTGTGAGCACCAGATCGATATCCTTCTGCTGGCACAGCACGTCGAATATTTTAAGCACGACACCGCCGGGTAAGCCAAAAACCGTCTTGACCCCTTCGCGTCTGAGGGATTCACAAAATATTTCCGCCCCGGTAACTTTCATTAGCCAAACTCCCTACAGAGCAACGGCCCCCGAATGCCGATATTTCTCCAAAATTTCCATCATCCGGTCTTTTCCGGCGAGCTTGAGCTTCTGGATTTTTTTCATCTCGACTTCTTCTTCAGGCGATAAATGGTGTTTATGTTGGAATTCCGCCAACTGTTTCTCGAACTCCCGATGTTCATCGTAAAATTTTTTTAATTCTGGATCTTTGTCCAGCAGGGAGACAATCGTCTGTTCATCCTTCAATTCCATACGGCAGCCTCCTTTTTTTTATTTATATTTTTTGTTGCGAGCGGATTTCGAATGTAACGTACGGCTGGAGCTTTGTCAATTCACCTTTCCCGTAAGTATTCAACAAGTTAGGGCAAAAACTTTCTCTTGGTTTCAGCTTCCGATAAACGCAAATAAACCGGCCCCAAATCGCCGGCGTTGTCGACCGAACCCGCGGCCATTCGTACACCGGCCAGTAGCGCCACCTGAGCCGCGGCCGAACCATAGTCGTTGTCGGCAGATAGGCGTAACGCGTCACCCAGGGCAGCGCGTAATTGTCGCTGATGAGCTTTCGCCCCATCACCGATCAGCAGGAGCGGCAACTCAGCATCCCGTTGGTATATCCGCAAAAGCTCAATGGCCGATTCAATCGAGAGCGCTGCGTCTGCCGTTATACGGGCCAAAGTTACGCCCTCGCGCCGGAACAGGGCAAAATAAACTTCGCCCTTGCGCGCGTCGAGCATGCAACCGACGAGGCCGTCAAAGTCGTTCACACGCGCCGCATGAGCCTGCAAAGTTGAAATACCGATCATCGCTAAGTCTGCGCCGTAAGCCAACCCCTTGACCGTGGCTAATCCGATGCGCAGCCCGGTAAAAGACCCTGGTCCGATGGAAAGCCCGATGGCAGATAAATATTTAACCCTTGATTGAGCCTTGTTGAGGACCAACTGAATAAGCGGCAGAATGATCTCGGCGTGATTGCCGATCATTTGGCCATCGGCATGCATGCCGGATCCACCGATTTTGCATTGAACCGTTTCTACAATAAGCTGGCTATCTTCAACTAATGCAACGCTCGCCTCGGGTATCGCGGTATCGATACCGAGAATTTTCATCCGCCAACCTGTTTCTCAAAAAATCTCACGATGTCGTTGTAGAAAGCGTAAACCATCAGCAACGCCAGCAAACAAATTCCCACCTGCTGGGCCATCTCACGATACTTGATCGCCACTGGTTTGCGAATCACCGCTTCGACCAAGAAGAACAGCAAATGACCGCCGTCGAGCACCGGGACCGGCAAAAGATTCAGCACGCCGAGATTGATGCTCAGGACCGCCAGAAAGGCCAGAAAGCTGCCGAGGCCCTCTTGCGCCTGCTGCCCGGCCATTTGTGCGATTAAAATTGGACCGCCGATGTTGCGCGGTGATACGTCGCCGAGAATCATCTTATAAAACGCCAGCAACGTAAGCTTCGCATAGTCGTAGGTCTGATAAAAGGCGTGCGCCACGGCGAGACCGGCGTTGCCCTTTTCGATCGATACCTGGCTGCCGATGCCGATGATCCAGTCGTCTTTCGGCTCGCCGAAAACGTTCCGACCTTCTTTTTTCATCGGTTGTACAGCGAGATCAATCGTTTGCGACCCGCGCCGCAACTGTATCGTGAGGGTTTTGCCGCCACTGCCCTTGATGCGCCTGGAGAGATCCTCCCATGCTGTCACCGGCGATCCGTCAATAGCAACAATTTGATCCCCCTTAATGATTCCCGCGCGTTCTGCGGGCGAACCCTTCTCCACAGCGCTGACTTGAGTCGACATCACCGGAACGCCGTAAAAGGTGAACACTGCCATCAGCAAAAAAACCGCCAGTAACAAATTGAAGCCTGGACCGGCAACGACGATGGCGATCCGTTTCGCCAGACTTTTGTGAGCGAACGATCTCTCAAGGTCGGCTTGCTGAACCTCTTCGTCCGGATCTTCACCGATCATCTTCACATATCCGCCGAGCGGGAAAGCGCTCAATGCATACTCGGTCTCGCCTTTTTTCTTAACCCAGATTTTCGGACCGAAGCCGACGGAAAAGGTCAGCACGCCGACGCCCGAAAGCTTGGCGAACAAAAAATGCCCAAATTCATGAAACACGATCAACAAGCCGAGGCCGACAACGGCCGCCGCTATCGAGTAGATTACGTTCTCCATCCAGCTATCTCCTTTGGCATGGACCAGTGAACCAGCGCAGACGCTGCTCGCCTTGACCAGCGGTCGATTTCCAAAATATCGCCGATCTCCCGGGCGCGCCGATTAACATGCCGTTCCATCGTCTCGTTAATTATACGATGAATTTCCCGAAATCCTATCCTGCCCGCCAAAAAAGCCTCAACCGCGATTTCATTGGCGGCATTGAGCACCGTCGACATCGTACCACCCTCGCGCAAAGCATTGTAAGCTAGCGACAAAGCGGGAAAACGCTTCTTTTCCACGGGTAAGAAATTCAACTCCCCGTGCGCCGTCAAATCGAGCGGGCGCCAGCTTCCCTTGAGACGGTTTGGGTAGGCCAAAGCATAGGCGATGGGTATGCGCATATCGGGAATGCCCAATTGTGCCATGATGGCGCCGTCTTGGTAACGCACCATCGAATGAACCACGCTCTGCGGATGGATGACGACGTCGATTGCGTCCGCCGGCATGTCAAATTCCCACCGGGCTTCGATTACTTCGAGTCCTTTATTCATCATGGTTGCCGAGTCGATGGTAATTTTTTGACCCATTTTCCAGTTAGGGTGCTTTAGCGCTTGCGCCACAGTCACTTTAGCTAAGTCGCTGAGCGGCGTGCGCAGAAACGGCCCCCCCGACGCGGTCAGAATGATTTTATCGACATCGGCCCTTTGGTTGCCCTGCAAACACTGAAAGATCGCGCTATGCTCGCTGTCGACCGGGAGTAGACGCACGCCTTGCTTTTTCGCCGCGTCGACAAAGATCTCACCGGCCATCACCAAAGCTTCTTTATTGGCCAGAGCGATTTCTTTTCCGGCGAGCAGCCCCCTGAGCGACGGCATCAACCCGGCGCCGCCGACGATCGCCGCCAGCACCACGTCGACTTCAGGCGCGACCGCTACCATCGCCGCGCCGGATTCACCGAAGAGGATCTCCACTCTTTGTTTGCCGACGAGACGGCGCAACCGCGGCACATCTTCCTCGCGCTGGATCGCCACACACCGAGGTGAAAATTCTTTAATTTGTTTCGCAAGCAGCGTTAAGTTGCGTCCCGCCGCCATGCCGTAAATCTTAAAGCGATCGGGAAACTCTCGCACTAGCGCGAGGGTGCTAACGCCGATCGAGCCGGTGGAACCGAGTAAAGCTATCGTTTTCACGGATGAAACACCCTTAGATAAGTCGTCGTGAACACTGCTGGAAATATCAGGCTATCGAGACGGTCGAGCAAGCCGCCATGTCCGGGCAAAAGCCGGCCGGAGTCTTTGACTGCAAAAACCCGCTTGAGCCACGATTCAAAAAGATCGCCGCATTGCCCCAAGATTCCGAGAACGAGCGACAGAAAAACCATCTCCAACCAGTTCACCCGGTCGAACAACAATGCCGCCACAGCCACGCCTGAGACGATAGCACCGGCGAGATAACCCCAAGCTCCCGCAATCGTTTTACCCGGGCTAAGTTGCGGCGCGAGCTTGCGTACGCCAAGGCACCGGCCGACAAAATACGCGGTTGTGTCCCCGATCATCACAACGAAAAAAACCCAAAAAACCCACGCGCGTCCCTGTGAGAGACGAAATAATACGACCCATTGAGGGAAAAGAAACCCGGCGTATATTCCGCCCAGCATGGTAAGCGTCAAGCGATGCAAACGCCCGGTCAACTCACCCGCGCTAAAAAGATAGGCGCAAATGACCGCTAGGAACAAGATGCCAGACCAAGCCGATGCTTCGACATCGTTGTTCAAGAAAACGCTCGTCGACAGGGCGAGACCGAAAAGGATGCCGACGCACTGCTCTTTGCAACATTGGGGAAACGCCATGGCGAAATACTCGTACAACGCGCCGGCCGTCACCGCGAACAGGGCCAAGGAAAATAGCCAAGCCGGACCCCAACCAATCAGCCACACGAGCAAAGGCACAGCCACCGCCGCCGTACGGATTCGGGAATTAAGATTGGCGTCCACCCGCCCCCACCGAGCGAGCCACCGGCTCGCCGATCTGCTCATCAGTACGACCGAATCTGCGCCGGCGCCGTTGATATTCAAGCAACGCTTGCAGATATTCTTTTTCTCGGAAGTCCGGCCATAACGTGGGTGTGATGTATAATTCGCTGTAAGCGATCTGCCAGAGATAAAAATTGCTGATGCGCATTTCTCCGCTGGTCCGAATCAGCAGGTCTGGATCCGGGATTTCCGCGGTATCGAGACGGGCCGTGACGGCCTGCTCGTCGATACGCTCCGGGTCAAGGGAACCGGCTCGAACCTCGCGCGCCAACTTCCTTGCCATACGCAAGATTTCATCGCGGCCGCTGTAGCTGAGCGCCAAGATTACTGTCATCCGACTGTTGTCACGTGTCAGAGCTAGGGTCTCTTCCAAAACCGATCTGACCCTGACGGGCAAACGGTCGCGGTTCCCTACGGCAACCAAGCGAATCCCGTAGCGCATCATCTTGACCCGCTCGGCGGCGAGGTAATGCTCCAAGAGCCCCATCAGCGCGTCGACCTCGTCGTGGGGCCGAAACCAATTCTCGGTGGAAAATGCGTAGAGCGACAAGTATCGCACGCCAATCTTACGGCTCATTTCGACGATGACACGGACAGAAGTCTTGCCGCGTCGATGTCCTTCTATGCGGCTCTTTCCTCTGAGTTTGGCCCAGCGGCCATTGCCGTCCATGATTATAGCGACATGTCGAGGCAGGCGGGCTTTGTCTAAACCGTCTAGCTCCATCGCTGGCAGGACCGCATCGATTTCATAAAAGGATTTTCACTGACGGTAGGATTTCAAAATTTTGAATTGCAATCGAGATCGAACTAGTTGCGGCAGCGTCCATACGGCCTACACTGCCATGACTTCGTCCTCCTTCGCCTTCACAACCTTGTCGATTCGGCCAATAAAGTCGTCGGTAATTTTCTGGACGCGCTCGTGACCATGCTTAGCGTCGTCTGCGGTGATCTCCTTCTTCTTTTCCGCTTCTTTCATGTGCTCAATGGCGACGCGCCGATGGTTGCGCACTGACACACGATACTCCTCGGCAATTTTTTTTACATGCTTGACCAATTCTTTGCGCCGCTCTTCGGTCAATTGGGGAATGGGAATGCGAATAACCTTGCCGTCATTGTTCGGGGTCAGGCCGAGATCGGATCTGAGAATTGCTTTTTCGATCTCGGCCATCGCCGCTCGATCGAAGGGCTGGATGACCAACAAGCGTGGTTCAGGCGCGCTCAAGGTCGCAAGTTGGTTCAACGGCGTGCTAGCGCCGTAATATTCGACAAAGATGTGTTCCAACAACGCGGTGGATGCCCTCCCTGTCCTCAGCTTGGTGAGCTCTTTGCGCAGCGCACTTAACGATTCGTCCATTTCTCTTTGGAGCTGGGTAAAAATGGCTTCGTTCATCGTTTACCTCCGCTGACCAGAGTGCCGATTGGCTCCCCCGAAACGACTCGCTTAATATTTCCTTTCTCCATCAGGTTGAACACGATAATCGGCAAATTGTTGTCCATGCACAGCGATATCGCCGTGGAATCCATCACTTTCAACTCACGGTTCAAAACTTCAATGTAACTAAGCTCATCGAACTTCGTCGCGCCGCGATTTTTAATCGGATCGGCGTCGTAGACGCCGTCCACCTTGGTCGCCTTGAGAATAACTTCGGCACCGATTTCCATGGCACGCAAGCTGGCCGTGGTGTCCGTAGTAAAATAAGGATTGCCGGTGCCACCGGCAAATATCACGATTCGGCCCTTTTCCAAATGACGTGTGGCGCGCCGCCGAATATAAGGCTCTGCCACTTGACGCATTTCGATGGCCGAAAGCACTCGGGTCGATACACCCAATTTTTCTAAAGCATCCTGCAGCGCAAGGCTATTGATCACCGTGGCCAGCATGCCCATGGTGTCCGCGCTGGCACGGTCCATACCGATCTCGCTGGCGACCGCGCCACGGAAAATGTTACCGCCACCGATGACCAAAGCCATCTCGCAGCCAAGTTCTCTAACCTCTTTGATCTCTTGCGCGAAAGCCTTGACCGTCGCGCCGTCAATGCCGAAATCAAGCGGTCCCGCGAAAACCTCTCCGGTAACTTTGAGGATGATGCGTCGATATTTAGGCGCGCCGTTGTCCATGCGGTTCCACGTCGGATGGCTAGTCTTTCGCCGCTGCTTCGCCTAAATGGTAACGCGCGAAACGTCGGATCTGGATATTTTCGCCAAGTCGCGCGATCGCGTCATTTACGACATCGGTAACACTCTTGTCCGGATCCTTGATAAACGCCTGCTCGAGCAGACAGACTTCGGAATAAAAACGCTCGATTTTGCCATCGACGATTTTGTCCACCACCTTCTCCGGCTTGCCGGTGTCCAATGCTTGTTGACGATAAATCGCCCGTTCCTTCTCAAGTTCCTGCGCCGGGACTTCCTCGCGTCGAACGAAACGGGGGTTGGCCGCGGCGACTTGCATGGCGATATCTTTGAGCACCGCCTGAAATTCCGCGGTGCGAGCGACGAAGTCGGTTTCGCAGTTGATCTCAATCAATACACCGATTTTCCCGCCCGGATGAACGTACGCGCCCACGGCGCCATCCGCAGCCGTGCGATCGGCTTTTTTTGCCGCCGCGGCCAAGCCCTTCTGGCGTAAAAAATCCACAGCCTTTTGGATGTCGCCGCCGGTCTCGGCCAGCGCCTTTTTGCAATCCATCATGCCGGCTCCGGTTTTTTCCCGAAGCTCTTTTACCGTGCTCGCACTCACTTCCATCAGGTTCAAACTCCTGTCACGGCGGCGCTCTCAGGAGCATCACCGACCGCTTGCGTTACCGTTTTGTCGTCTTCCTTGCCTTTTATGAGGGATTGCTCGTAGATCGCCTTGCCCTCGGTTATGGCGTCGGCGATGGTGGCGCAAAACAAACGAATCGCGCGGATTGCATCGTCATTGCCCGGCACTTTGTAATCGACCATATCGGGATCGCAATTGCTATCGATTACCGCAATGACCGGCACGCCGAGCTTACGCGCTTCTTTAACCGCGATTTCCTCTTGTTTGGGATCGATGACGAAAATCGCATCGGGCAGTTTACGCATCGCCTTGATGCCGCCAAGGGATTGTTCGAGTTTGGCTTTTTCTCGCTTGAGGCCGAGCATTTCCTTTTTGGTCAAGGCCTCGACGATCTTGGGATCGTTTTCCATCTCCTCGATCTTGCGCAAACGTTCGATGCTCTGGCGAATCGTCGTGAAGTTCGTCAGCGTCCCGCCGAGCCAGCGATTGTGCACATAAAACATCCCGCAGCGGATGGCTTCTTCTTTGATCGCCTCTTGGGCCTGCTTCTTCGTGCCAACGAAGAGTATATGGCCTCCCGAAGCAGCCAGATCGCGCACCACTGTCTCCAGGTCCTTGAACATGGTCACGGTTTGCTGCAGATCGATGATATGGATACCGTTCCTCGCACCAAAAATGTAGGGCTTCATCTTGGGGTTCCAGCGGCTGGTCTGATGGCCAAAATGGACACCCGCCTCCAGCAGCTGCTTCATGGAAATTTCGCTCATATTTGCTCCTTTAGTTTTAGCCTCCCCTTTCGTCCTTTCCACGCTGCACCCTGTAGGCACCGCAGCATGGATCGGAAAGGGTGTGAATTTATATGCTAAGGACACAGGCGCTGCCGCAGCGGGTAAGCGATACGGCACGCCCCGATGTTTCCAAAAATCGTGAAAACCGGTGATAACCTTGCGTTTTTAACAGAGTTTTCCGGGCGACGCAAGATTGGCAGGAAGCGGAAGATTTACTGGTTCATGGATTCGAGAAATTCTCTGTTGGTCTTGGTCCCGTGCATCTTGTCGAGCAAGAACTCCATCGCATCGACAACGCTCAGCTGAGACAAAACTTTGCGCAGAATCCAAATCCGATTAAGATCTTCCTTGGCGATCAAAAGCTCCTCTTTGCGCGTACCTGATTTATTGATGTCGATGGCCGGAAATACCCGCTTATCCATCAAGCGGCGATCTAGATGAACTTCCATATTGCCGGTGCCTTTAAATTCCTCAAAAATAACTTCGTCCATCCGGCTTCCGGTATCGATCAAAGCCGTCGCCATAATGGTCAAGCTGCCGCCGTCCTCGATGTTGCGCGCTGCGCCGAAGAACTTCTTGGGTTTGTGCAAAGCGTTGGAATCGACGCCGCCGGAGAGAATTTTGCCGCTGGGGGGAACCACGGTGTTATAAGCACGAGCCAAGCGGGTAATGCTATCGAGTAGAATCACCACGTCTTTGCCGTGCTCCACCAGACGTTTGGCCTTCTCGATGACCATCTCAGCCACCTGCACATGGCGCGTTGCTGGCTCATCGAACGTCGAGCTGATCACCTCGCCGTCCACGGAGCGCTGCATATCGGTAACTTCCTCGGGCCGCTCGTCGATCAGCAGGACGATCAATATGACTTCCTTCTGATTGTACGCGATCGCTTTAGCAATATGCTGCAGCATCATGGTTTTGCCGGTGCGCGGCGCCGCAACGATCAATCCACGCTGCCCCTTGCCGATCGGGGTTAGCAAATCGATGATTCGGGTTGTGTAGTCGTCGGGTTGGCATTCGAGCCGCAACCGTTCATTGGGGTAGAGCGGCGTAAGGTTATCGAAGAGGATTTTCTCTCGCGCTCGCTCCGGGTCCTCGTAGTTGATGGTCTCGACTTTGAGCAAGGCGAAATAACGCTCTCCCTCTTTGGGCGGGCGAATATGACCGGAAATGATATCGCCGGTTCTTAAATTGAAGCGTCTAATCTGGCTCGGCGAAACATAGATATCATCGGGGCCGGGAAGATAGTTATAATCTGGCGCTCTGAGAAAGCCGAAGCCGTCGGGGAGCGTCTCCAACACTCCTTCGCCGTAGATGTGTCCATTTTGCTCGGTCTGCGCTTGCAGGATTGCAAAGATAAGCTCCTGCTTACGCATATTGGCTGCGCCCTCGATATTGAAATTTTTGCCGATCAACGCCAAGTCGCTGATCTTCTTTTCCTTGAGCGCTTTTAGATTCAAGCCGTTATCCTCAACGGTCTCCGGCTCGGCGACACGGGTTCTACCTCGAACCATACACTATGAATCTCCTTTCAATAAGCCAGTGCGGGGGGGCGACACTTCTACGCACAGCTAACGCTGAAACCAACCCAACTTTGTTGTTACTCTAGCAATGGTCACGTCGCAAATTTCGTGGCACCCAAACCTTTATAATTATGGACGGTTTCGGGCAGACACATATCAACGCGACAGGGGGTACGACGCAGACAGAAATCTCTCTTTTGAAAAACAAATCAAGTTTGAACGCTTAACGCTGTGTGAAATCTTAACTCTGTGGGGAAGTTTCAAAAAGAAATTGCTGAATTGAATTACTCTTGTTTGAATATTATTTAAAACGTCCGATCTTGTCAACCCCCAATTGGCGCATGAGTCAATCACCGGCTTGCGTGCTGTCGATCTCCCGTAAACGGCGCAGAAGCTCGGCCATGTCGCCGGCGAGCGGCGCAGCGAACTCGATTCGTCTACCGGTGCGTGCGTGAATGAAAACTAATTTTTCAGCATGCAGCGCCTGTCGGCTGAATGCTTCCAGGAACGGCTGGTGAAAGGATTTTACCTTCTCGCTTTTACGCTTGCGGCCGTACAAACGGTCACCCACCAACGGAAAGCCCGCATCCGCAAGATGAACCCGGATCTGGTGCGTCCGACCGCTGCGGGGGCGAACTTCCAGCAGAGTCAGATGCTGGGTTCCCGCATGCTCTGACTCCAGCACAAAGCGCTCTTTTACGCTCCACTCCGTCGATGCCTGGCGCGCATGGTTTGTGACATGCCGGCTTGACATCTTTTTTCGGTCGGAGCGGTGGCGTCCAATGGGCCGATCAATAACGCCATTTTGCGCCGCCACCCTTCCCCATACCAAAGCGAGGTACAACTTTTCGACGCTGCGCTCTTTGAATTGTTGGACAAGACTTTGATAGGCAAGCGAGGTTTTTGCGACGACCATCACGCCCGATGTATCCTTGTCCAATCGATGCACGATGCCCGGCCGTCGCTCTCCCCCGATCCCTTCTATGTCGGCACAGTGGTACAAGATCGCGTTGACCAAAGTTCCCTCGGAGTGCCCCGCGGCGGGATGGACCGTCATTCCCGGCGCCTTATTGATGACAATGCAATCGGGATCCTCATAGAGAATTTCCAGCGGCAAATTTTCGCCGCGAACTTTTGCATCACGGGGCGGGATGAGAACGATCTCAATTCGATCCTCAGCTTTGATGCGCGCGCTCGCCTTGACCTTGGCGCCATTGAGCGTTATCTGCCCTTCAACGATTAGCCTTTGAATTTCCGAGCGGCTGAGCTTCGCCCCGGAAGTTCCCATAAGGCTGCGTTGGCTGGCAAGAAAAATGTCGAGGCGCATTCCGGCCGCGCGATCGTCAACCATTAACCGCCGCGATCGCCCTTCGTTCATCGGGCATGCGGTTGGTTGGCAGGACTGATTTGCAGATCTCCCAAGATGGCTTCGGCGTGTCGAACATCGTCAAGAATTTGCGCCGCCAACTCGGCGGCCGAGTCAAATTTTTTTTCTTCTCGAATCCTTTTGATAAACGAGAGCCGTACCGCCGCGCCGTAAATCTCTTCGTTAAAATTCATGATGTAGCTTTCCACCGTTCTCGGTCCCGCGCCGAAGGTCGGGTTGAGGCCGATGCTGCTGACGCTCAGTAGCGTTCGTTCGCCCAAATGAAATAATGTGGCATAAATGCCATCCAACGGCACTACCTCGGTGCGCAGCGCAAGGTTGGCGGTGGGAAAACCGAGATCCCTGCCGCGACGGCGACCTTCGGTCACTCTACCGGAAACGAAATGATAGCGACCCAGCATCGACTTCACCTCGTCTACCCGGCCCGCACTCACGAGTTGCCGTATACCGGAGCTGCTCACCCGCCTGCCGTTAACCAAGATCGGCTCAACAACCGCAACCTCGAAACCCAGCTCAGTCCCCCAGCGAAGCAGGTCGTCAACGCTCCCCTGGCGCCCTTGCCCAAAGCGCAGATCCTTGCCGACCCAGAGTTTTTTTACTTTAAGGCGGCCGACCAGGAGCGTGTGAACAAACTCTGCGGCGCTCAGCTTGGCAAAAGCAAGATCAAACCGTTGCACGGCAACGATGTCGACTCCCAAGTTTTGCAATAATTGAATTTTGTCCTTATGAGCCAGAATCAGTTTTGGGGCCCGTTGCGGCGCCAAGACGTTTAAAGGATGCGGTTCGAAGGTCAGAACTACTGACGGCACGCCGAGACGCCTCGAATCCTCGACGGCGCCACCGATCAGGGCCTGGTGACCAAGGTGAATTCCGTCGAAGTTGCCCAAGGTCACCACCGAGCCCGCTATTTCAAGGGCTTGCTCGTCCATATGTCGTAGAATCTGCATGGCTTACGGAGATTGATATACCGATCGCTTGGCGTAAGCCAAACGCGGTGAACGGACCGGCGGCGGTGTATGCTAGCTGCAAAAGAGCAGCGGGACAGACTGATTACGACTCGAGTGCCTTCAACCTTTGCTTAGCTTGCGCCGCCTCGGGTGATTGCGGATACTTTTCCACAAGTTCTTGGAGAACCAGACGCGCGTTGAGCTTTTCGCCAAGCTCCATAAAAGCGGAGCCTTGCCCGAGCAACGCCCCAGGGACCCTTTCCGTTTGTGGGTACCGCCGCCTTACCTCGTCAAATTCAATGATCGCGTTATCGAATTCTTTCATAGCCAGATAGCTGTTACCGATCGAGAGTTGCGCGCTTGGCGCCAATTTGCTCTTGGGATTTTTCTTGAGGAACTCCCGGAACCGGTTAATCGCGGTCCGGTAGTCTTGCTTTTCGTAGGCGCGCCGCGCATTTTCGTAGTCCTTGCGTACGCTTTCGGATTCAGCCCCAGAAAAATCGGCCAGACTGTCGCTCTGTCCTTTCTGCCCCGCTCCTCCTGGCGCTTGCAACGATTCTCGCAGCTGCTTGAGCTCATCCTCACGGTTCTTCAGTAGCTCAGCCTGTGCCTTGGTGTCTTCCTCCAGTTTGGCCAAGCGGGTCTCCAAATTTTTGACCCGTTGATCGCCCTCCCGATTGGTTTGACCGATCTGCCGGCCGACTTGAACCTGAGTTTCGTCGATCCGTTCTTTGATCACGCCGATGTCCCGCTGCATCTGCTGGATGTTCGCTCGGGTATCAGCAAGGGTTGCGCGAAAGGCGTCGACGTCCGAATGCACGGTGTTCATGTCACCGCGCAAGCGCCGCTGCTCCCGTTCGAGGAATTCGACTTGCTGTGGGTTCACGCAAGCCGATATCCAGGCGCCGCCAGCAACTAGAGCGCATGCCAGCAGCAGGTTCTTTTTGGCAATCTGTGGCGCCACGGTGATCCCTCCGTTCAGCTGGTGGGACGGCCCTGTAAAATGACGAAGCGGGCGCGCCGGTTCTGCCTCCAGCAGGACTCCGTTTCTTCTTTGCAGACGGGAATTTCTTCCCCATAGCTGATTGTCGAGAGACGGTTGGCGGCGATCCCCAAAGTAGTTAGAAACTCCCGGGCGGACTGAGCTCTTTTCGCGCCCAGCGCCAAGTTGTATTCGTTCGTGCCGCGGTCATCGCAATGGCCTTCGATTTCGACCCGCGCGCCGGAATTGCTCTTCAACCAATCGGCGTTCGCCCGCAGAATTGTCCGCGCCTCGGAGCTCAAGTCATATCGATCAAAATCAAAATAGACGTCTTTCAAAGGGCTCGACGCCGGCGTCGCGGTCGACTTTCCCTCTTGCATCTGCTGCAAGCTTGAAGCGCCAGTGTTCGATTCGCGGCCCCCGCCCCGCGCCCCCTCACCGGCCCGCGATTCCGCACCTGGTGCGCGTGAGCCGGCAGCCCCTGACCCTGAACCCGCATCGGGTTTAGGGGTTGCGGCAGGCGCGCATGCCGCCAAAGTAACAGCCACGACACCGAGAATATTGTAGCACACCATTTTAAACTGTTTCTCCATCATGACCTCCTCTAACCTCGAACCATGGGGACTCAAATTTGCGGCTGTAAAATTGGAAATTAATCTAACCGAGGGGACCAGTTTGGTTTAGTATCATCCCCCCCGGAACCTGTCAATCTACGTTGGTTATCACCGCTTGCTTGCATAACATAAAGATGATACTTCCCGGCGCGATTGGAAGAAAACGCGATGAATCGGCCATCGGGCGACCAAGTCGGATCCTCACTGTCGAATGATTCGGAAGTCAATTTGCGCGGCTCCCCGCCGTCGACAGGAATGGTAAAAATCGCAAAGCGATTTCCAACCCGGCCGGTGTAAACGATGCGGTCGCCTCTGGGCGACCAATCGGGTGAAGTGTTGTAACTGCCACTGTACGTCAGCCGGCGGGACCTGCCGCCCGCGATGTCGAGGATGTACACCTGCGGTGAGCCGCTGCGATCGGAAACGTAGACGATCTGTTTACCGTCGGGCGACCACGCCGGCGACACTTCGATACCGGGATCCCGAGTGAGGTGGCGAATTAACTTGCCGTTGCGATCGAGTAAATCGAGGTTGGTGTTCCCGCCTGATTCGAGCGTGGCCACAATGGTCTGGCCATCTGGAGAAAATCTTCCGCTAAGATATCTGCCACCGCCGCGCGGTGTAAATTTGACCTCTTTACCACTGAAGAGCTCAAATAAATACAGGGTTTGATTGCGTTCCTTAAATGAAGAATACAGAATCGATCGGCCGTCGGGGCTCCAGGCCGGCGAAAGATTGATCGTGTGGTTGTCAGTGACTTGAAATTTTTCACTGCCGTCCAAATGAGAAACGAAAATCTCTTTAAAACGCCCGCCGCTGTTGGAGACATAAGCGATACGGGTGTTGAAGATGCCCGGGATGCCGGTGAATTGATTAATGATTTCATCGACGAATTTATGCGCGATGCGGCGGAAATCTCGCGCCCGTCCGGTATAGCGCTTGCCGATGCGCTCTTTGTTTTGGAACACGTCGAAAAGCCGCAACTCCACGGTGATTTGATCGCCTTGAACCGAAAAGCCGCCCTTGACTAATCCCTCGGCACCGATGGTCGACCAGTTTTTAAAGTCAAAGGCTCCCAGAGTAATTCCGCTCGTCTGCGGGTTTTCGAGGTAAGCCGATCGGTCAATAACTTGAAACCAACCGGACAGATCCAAATCATGCACCATAGCATCGGCGATTCCGGTCGAATAGCGCGCCGAATCCGCGCCCGCTGCACCGAGGTTCTTCAGGGGCGATACAGCGATGGGAAAACGCTGGCCACCCTGACCAACGATTTCTCCGGTCACAGCCGCGGCGGCCGTCGAGGGCAAAATCATCAAACTAAAAATTAAGATCAAGACTCTCGTCATGTCTCTATGCTCCCAGGTCTCGCGGACGAAAAGTCAACTCCACGTCGGCAAAGTCCTTGCGATAGCTTTCCGGCGGCGCCGGCAAGGGGCTCGATTTTTTTACCGCGCGCAAAACCGATTCATCGTAGGAAGGATCGCCTGAAGGCTGGACAATTTTGAGTCCGACGATTTCACCGGTTTCTTTGATGCTAAAATGAACCACGACCCTCAGGCTGCTGCGCTGCCCAACCCAAGCCCAGTTACCTTTGATCGTGCTCAGCATGCGATTCTGGTAGATGATGAAATCCATGCCTTTAACGATTCCGGGACCGCCACGCCCGCCCGCTCCCAGCGCTGCCGCACCTATGCCTTCCCCCGACCCCCCACTAAACGGCTCACCTTTTGACACTTTCTCAGCGCTTTCGGTTCGCGCTTTGGCGCGATCCACGGCGGATTGAATCAATCGCTCGCGCACACTATCGGCAGAAACAGTCTCGGATTTCGCCGTTTCCTTTGCTTCTTTTTTCGCTTCTTTCACCGGTTCGGCTTTTGCCGCTTCCGCCTTGGTCTTCTCTTTAAGGACGATTTTCTCTTCTGCCGCCGGCTTTTTCTGCGTCGGCTTGGCTTTGACCTTTTCCTCTTTCTCAGGTTTATCCTTTTTAACTTCACGCTTAGGTTCGGGGGCGGGCAAGCTTTTTTCCGCTTGAGGTGTCTTCGTTGCTCGCTTCGGCGGCGGGGCTAATTCGGTCCCCAAGTTGGCGGCGCCGATTCTTTCCCCGCCGACGAGATCGACAGTGTACACGGGAACCGGCTCGGTGCGGGATGGCAACATCGGAATTAGAAACAGGCAGGCGATGAGTGTCAAATGGAGCAGCAACGACACCACCACCCACTTGGGCAAGCGTTCCTCGTGACCCAATAGTGGAAACGATCGCTCGCGCAGGCTGATCGTCGGCGAAGGGTTAGTTTCCGCCACCCAACTCACCTCTCTTCGGTCTGAGGCCGGGTCACCATGCCCAGCCTCTCGATGCCTGCCTGTTTGATTTCCGCGATTGTTTTCATTACGACGCCATAGCGAACATCCTGATCCGCCCGCAAATAAACCTGCTTGTCAGCCTGGAGCTTCTTGATCGCCCGCAGTTTTTGCCCCAGTTCGGCGAGGGACATGGCGTTGTCGTTGAGATAGACTTTGCCGTTTTTCGCAATGGTCACAACTAAATGCTCCTCAGTGCCTTCGATCGCGGCGGATCGGGCCTGCGGCAAATTGACCTGCACTCCTTGCTGGATGATCGGCGCGGTCACCATAAAAATGACCAGCAAAACGAGCATGACATCAACCAGCGGTGTAACGTTGATCTGGGAAATCGTGCTGCCGTCGCGCTGGGACGAAGCATCCATCGCCATAGCTACCCTGTCGCTCCCTTCGACGATTTTGGACTTATTTTATAACGCGAATCAAGGTCCATCGATAGCCTTCCCTCTTCGCAAGGTGACTTTAAAATGGTGCGCCGACCGTCCCATCGCGCTATCGCTTCCCTGATTGCGCTTCATTCCGTTCTAGGGATACCGAAGTTGTCTCTCAGTATACTCTTAAATTTGCTTATTTGAAAAAGTGACGTTCGGCGATATTGAGAAATTCATGGGAGAAGTTATCCATCTCGACGGCGAGCACTTTGATTTGCTGGACAAAATAATTGTACGCCATCAAGGCCGGAATTGCCGCCGCTAAACCGACCGCCGTAGCAATCAAAGCTTCGGCGATCCCCGGAGCCACCGCTTGAATGCTTGAGGAATGGGTAATGCTCAAGCCGCGGAAGGCGTCCATGATTCCCCAGACGGTTCCGAAAAGGCCGACGAACGGCGCTGAGCTCGCCGTGGTAGCAAGAAACGAGCAGTATTTTTCCAACTTTGTAATTTCGACGCTGGTGGCCCGCTTCATGGCACGCGAGACGTTATCGACGCCGCCCAATTCCGTGGTCAGACTATCGCCCGGTCCGGATTCTTTCTTGGAACGGGAAACGCGAATGAGCTCTTCATATCCCGCGCGAAACACCTGACCCACTGGACTTGAGGTCAGCTCGCGGCTGGCGTCGTGGATCGACGATAAATTGCGCCGTTCCCAAAAAATTTCGATAAAGCGCTCAGATTCCCGTTTGGCGCGACGAATCTGGCGGTACTTTTGCGCGATAATTCCCCAGCTCACCACAGAAAACAGCACCAGCAAGTAGAGAATCAACTGGACAACCAGCCCCGATCCCCGTACGAGATCGAGAACGCTGTGCTGTTGCGATAGAGTTGGACCGCCCTCTTGAATCAGCGGTTGAAGTGACCAAAGGGAAAACATCGCAGGTTGTTTGCGGCTAATTGAAAAAGTATTACAAGCCTTGTAATTAGTCAATTGAGAATCGTATTTTCATCGTAAAAAAACAAAATGGGCGACTGCCATGATACGAAAACTAGACGAACTGGAACTTGAGGGCAAGACGGTCTTTGTTCGCGTCGACTTCAATGTGCCGATCGATCAAGGCAGGATCACGGAGCCGCATCGGATCGACAGCGCTTTGCCGACATTGCGAAAAATTTTAGAGCGAGCGCGCAAAATCATAGTGGCCTCGCACCTGGGCCGGCCCGACGGCAAAATCGTGGCCAAATATAGCATGGCTCCGGTGCATCACTACTTGGAACAGGCGATGAAGCAATCGGTCATTATGGCGCCGGACTGCGTGGGGCCGGAAGTCGAACTGCTCGCCCGCGATCAACAAAACCGAATTGTCCTGCTGGAAAATCTGCGCTTCCATAAAGAGGAAGAAAAAAACGATCCAGGTTTTTCCAAAGCGCTCGCTGCCTTGGCCGATATCTATGTGGATGACGCCTTTGGTGCAGCGCATCGCGCCCACGCTTCGATCGCCGGTATGGCAGCATTCTTCACCGACAAAGCAGCGGGGCTATTGATGCAAAGAGAACTCGACTATCTTACACCGATTCTCGGCGATCCAAAAAAGCCGTTCGTGACTATTTTGGGCGGCGCTAAAGTTTCCGATAAGATCGGCGTGATCAAAAACTTATTGCCTAAAGTGGATGCGCTGCTGATCGGCGGAGGTATGGCGTACACCTTTCTCAAGGCCCAGGGTATCGAAATCGGCAAATCGTTAGTCGAAGAAGACCGGGTTAATCTCGCCGGCGATCTCCTCCAGGAAGCGGCGCGCCGCGGCGTGCGCCTGCTCTTGCCCATCGACCACGTGACCGGGGATGTCGAAAAAAGAGCGCCGCAAACCTGCAATGGCGGCATCCCTGCCGAGCGCGTGGGACTTGATATCGGGCCCGCAACGACAGATTTGTTCGCCCACGAGATTCGCAAGGCCAAAACCGTGTTGTGGAACGGCCCAGTAGGTCTTTTCGAAGTTTCTCCCTACGATCAGGGCAGCCGCGCGCTCGCCGAGGCGCTGGCGGAAAACTATCCGCGGCTGGTCAGCATCATCGCCGGCGGCGATACGGTTGCCGCGGTCAGCGCTGCGGGAGTCGGAGATAAGATCAGCCATTTGTCGACCGGCGGGGGGGCGACCCTGGAGTTCCTTGAAGGTAAAGAGTTACCGGGCATCAAAGCCTTGGAGATCGCTCGGTGATCACACCTCTGGTGGCCGGCAACTGGAAGATGAACGGCAGTCAGGCCTTTTGTGTTGAGCTCGCTCGCAAGATTGTTCGCGATCTCGAAAAAACACCGGCGACCGCTGAAGTCCTGCTCGCTCCTCCCTTCACGGCTCTGTCTGCGGTGGCAAAAGCAACTCGCAAAAGCAAAATCAAACTTGCCGCGCAAAACTGCCATTGGCAGAACAGCGGCGCGTTCACCGGTGAGATCAGTCCGTCGATGCTTAGAGAAGCCGCTTGCGACTTCGTTATTCTTGGCCATTCGGAAAGGCGTCACGTCTTTTATGAGAACGACGATATGATTGCGCGTAAGGTTCCGCCGGTCATCAAGCAAGGTATGCGGCCAATTCTCTGTATTGGAGAAACGATCGAAGAACGCCGCGGCAACCAAACCGTTGCGATCATCCGCCGCCAGCTTGACTCTGCGTTGAAGGGGGTCGGCAAAGATGATATAGACAAAATCGAAATCGCCTATGAGCCAGTCTGGGCGATCGGAACAGGTGTCAATGCTACCGTCGAGCAAATTGGCGAAATACACGGGCAGATTCGCGATTTTCTCACGACTCGGTTTGGTAGCGTCAAAGGTCGGCAAACTCGAATTCTGTACGGCGGGAGCGTCAAGCCGGACAATGCGGCGATGCTGGCACAGACTCGCGAAGTCAACGGTTTTCTAGTCGGCGGCGCCAGCTTAGCGGTGGAAAGCTTCCTGCCGATTGTGCGAGCATTTTCAAAATTAATTTTATGATTATTGCGATAACCATTATTCACGTCCTTGTCAGTGTCGGTTTAATTCTGGTTGTGCTCCTGCAAACCGGTAAGGGAGCTGAGGTCGGCGCCGTTTTTGGCGGTTCCAGCGCAACCATTTTCGGCAGCAGCGGAGCAGGAAACTTCCTCACGCGATTGACTACCGGCATGGCGATCGTGTTCATGGCAACCTCATTGATTCTGGGTTACTTCGCCGGACGGAAACCGTCATCCACGATCTTTGACAACCGTGTTCCAGCGACGGAGTCGCGCACGCCTGCGCCTCCGGCGGCACCAGCGCAGCAACAGAGCGCACCCAGCGGCAGCGCGCAACCTGCGGCGCCGGCGATTCCGGATAAGCCCGCGGCGAAAATACCAGTCAAGCCATAATCTATAGTGATGCGAGGGTGGCGGAATCGGCAGACGCGCTAGTTTGAGGGGCTAGTGCCGGAAACGGCGTGCGGGTTCAAATCCCGCTCCTCGCACCAACCTGAACGTTTGAATAGGTTTTCTTGCGTCTGTCGCTCCCCCGAGCGATTCTGTCAAGTTCTTCTGCGTGTTTTTGGTTTTCAGTTGCGCGTCCAGAATTTTCTTGCCGTCCGGGCCAGCAACCGAATTAAAATCGATTTACTCAGCTGATTTTTTTTTCGGTCGACGATCCTCACATTTGAGCTTTCCGACTCAGCAACGATCCTACATTTTTTCGACAACACGCCCGACCGACTGCTGGATCAATTACCCATCCATGACAACCCAGCCAGATCAGCGGCATATCGGCAAACCGTACCGTGCCGACCAAACGAACCCTAATTTCGATCGCCCGCACAGCTGGTGAGGTGATTGCTCGCTAACTTTGTCCGCCATTTTTGTCACGGCAAGTTCGAGGCTGTCGATTTTTGGTCCGAAAGCGAATGCTCGCAATGGGCTTTGGCAGCTAATTCCCCAGTATTTCAGCCACTTATATATGATAAATGGATGGCATATGGCTTGCTTTCTACAATCGATCCTAGGAGTGACGAAGCCATGAAAAAACCCGACACCAGCATTAGACTTCTAACTCTCGCTGAGGCGGCGAGTATATTGAAAATATCCAAAAGAACCTTGCACCGGATGATCCAAAACCGGCAAATTCCCGCATTCAAAGTCGGCGGTCAATGGCGAATTCTTGAAAGTCGCTTCCAGGAATGGGTCCAAGAGGAAGAAAACACCACGCCTAAGGCCAGTTAACCGGTCACGCCGAAACACACAATCGCCACGCCCCTCGATTACTCATACCGCCAACGAAAGGTTGGCAGCCATTTCACCGACTCCTCGGCAGTGCCTTTCCACTAATTTACGACGCGGCATGCTGACAATTGAAAGAGCAGTTGACGGCCTAGCGCGACGGAAAAGTCAAAAGCCATGGAAGAATTCGCCGGCAAATTCGCGAACTCATCATGTGATCGCTCCCTGCCTCTACGTCGTCGGCAACTCGACTCTGAATATTGTGCCCTTACCCACCGCGCTCGACACCGTGACGTCTCCGCCCAAAAGCTCACTGAACGCCTTCACAATATAGAGGCCCATGCCGATGCCGCTCTGGATGCGGGTGCGAGCCGCGTCAACTTGCCAGAATTTATCGAACACGAACGGAAGTTGATCAGGGGCGATGCCTATGCCGGTGTCGGAGATGGTAAACACCATCCGTTCATAGTTGGGGTTATGCCGTGCCGAGACACGGACCTCCCCTTCATCCGTAAACTTGAGCGCGTTATTGATCAGGTTCTGCAGAATGATTTTGAGTTTTCCGGGATCGGACAGGACGACGGGCAGCGGCGTCGGGTAGTCCCATTCCAAAGTAACCTTGGAGTTCAATACAATGCCGTCGCAACTCTGTTTAAGCTCGTTTAAAAATTCCGACAATACGAACTCTTCACGCTGAACCGCCACGGCGCCGGTCTCCACGCTTGCCGAAGCCAAAATCACATCGACGATATTCACCAAATTTTCGGTCTGGCGCAGCACCTTTGACAGCGCTTCCTCTTGCTGCCGATTGACCTCTCCCAGAGCGGCGCTTTTCAGCGCCTGCGTATAACTCGCAATGACCGTGAGCGGCGTCTTGAGCTCATGGGATAAAATATTCAGTAGCTCGGTTTTCGCTTGATTGCGGTGCTCGGCCCGCTCCCTCATCGCCCTCTGCGTGCGCACCAATTGAGAAAAGTGCCCGTAAAAGAGCCCAACGATGAAGAGAAACACCAATCGCAGATAACTTGCCGCTTGTTGATTCGGGCTGGCGAAGAATATTCCCGCGTAGGCAACCGGGGCGAGCAACGAGATGACCGCGATCATGCGCAAATTTTCGAAAATGCAGCAGATGATAATCAAGAGGAAGTATGCGAGAAAAAAATTGGTTTCGGTCTCGCCGCTGAGCGCCAGAGACGCGGTTAACGCAAGCGTATCCAGTCCAACCAGCGACATATTGAAAGTCAGTTTGCGAAAGGCCGCCTCTTCGACAAAATACAAACCGGCGTTGGTGGCGACGTACACGACCACCAGCACATAAAGGAGCCATGCCAACGGCAAATCGCTTACTCGAAATAAAATTAACGAAGCACTGATGAGCACCACCGGCCAACGAATGAGAATGATCGTTGACTTGGTCGACACCCTGCTCACAGACGGCATGATTGTTGGGCCGGGAGCAAGGTCCTCCGATTGGTAGATGTATTGCATGGTAAATAGCTGACCTTCGCGGAGGATGACTCGAAAAAGAGTCCAGCGAATTCTCACTGTGACGCTTAGATAATCACGCTCAGCCTTTTTTCCTGCTGTTCTTTTTAGCGACCGCTCTTCACCGCGGGGGTGCTATAGCCGTACGTCTCCCAATTCTTCAGCACCCGATCTTGGAGGTCCTCGGGCCAGAGATTCTCGAAGCTTGCTTTGACCGGGATACTTTCCACCGGCCAATCCTTCGGCCAAGTACAGTCGAAGATTACCCCGGCGGCGTCACCGATCAATCGCTCTTTTGGCGGCAAGAACGGTAGTAAGACGGGAAAGCCGGGAATGTGCGGCACGGGATGAATGCCATCGACCGGATGGCATTTCGTGGTGATCGCGTGCACAACTTCGTCCATATTGGTCGGATCGACATCGGGCTCGACGATCACGATGTAGTAGGTGAACAGGCCCGGTTTGGTGGCCCACACCGCGTGCGCGACGCGACGCGCGAAATTCACGAAAGGAACTTCGGTAGAGACGACGCAGAGATGGCCGACACCAAAGGGCGGACAATAAACGCTCTTGACCGGCAAGCCGAGTTTTTTCAGCTCCGAATAGATCTCGGCGCCCTTGATCAATGCTGTCGCCGTCTGCCCTTCGTGCACCGGCATGCCCATGTTGGAAAACGGCAGGATCGGATTGTTGCGGTAAGTAATCGCCTTGATCTTGAGAATCGGTTTCGGCGACGACTTCCCAGCCTCGTATCCCATATACTCGCCGAAGGGCCCTTCGATCTTACGCTCGTGCGGCAGAACCTCACCTTCGATGACGATTTCCGCTGAAGCCGGCACCTCCAGATCGACCGTCTCGCATTTGACCAAAGGGATCGGGGCATTTTGCAGCGCGCCCGCCACTTCCACTTCGTTGACGTATGGGGGCAGCATCACGCAGCTCACCAGCGGGATCACCGGCTGGCCGCCGATCGCTACGGCTACGGGCATCGGTTTGTTCATCGCTTCGTACTTCTGGTACATCTGCCCAATATGCTGTTGCATGGGAAACAGACAGCCCAGAGTATTGCGGTCATGAACCATCAAACGATACATCCCCCAATTGACCCACGAGCTGTCAGGGTCTTTGGTGATCACGGTGTGCCATGTGCCGATATAGCGACCGCCGTCGCCGCCGTGAATCAGCGGAATCGGAAACTTGAGCACGTCGACAGCCTCGCCGATATCGATGTTTTCTTTGCACGGTCCGGTTTTGACCCGTGTCGGGGCGATGGTTTTTTCCTTGCGCTTGAGATAGGTCGACATGATCTCCTGGGGCGTCGAGGTCGGCGTCATATGCATGGCTAGCGCGGTGCGGGCAAAAAGACTGTGACCGGGATGTTTACTCGTGCCGAGCGGCGCGCCGAGTGCGCGAAATCCTTTCGGATAGCCCTTCACATTTTCAAACAACGCCGCGGGCGCGCCCAGATCGTAGACCCGTCGAGTGATTGCACCCATCTCCAAATTCCAATCCACTTCGGCAGCGATACGCTGCACTTCTTGGTATTCCTCGAGAATATCGAGATAGTCTCTTAGATCGTCGATCTGCATCTTGAAGCTCCTTACTAGGCTGGTTCCGAGGCGCAAATTGAATCGTTAAAACTTAAACTATTTTATAGCAGACCTAAACAACCTGAGGCAAAAGAATTGCTCCACGGTATGCACCGGGCGAGCAAATAAAAATTCTAGACAAAACTAAGCCCGTGCTTTATAGTTTGACGCTTAGAACAACCGACAAAGGGGGATGCCTCATGGCGGAAACTAACAGACCCAGCGGCTTGCCAGCCGATCTCGGCGCTTATCTCGGCCCCGGTGCCAAGATCAATGGCAAATTGCATTTTGACGGTCAGGCTACCATTGACGGCGAAGTGGAAGGGGAGATCGTCGCCCAAGCCCATGTGACTGTCGGCCAGCAGGCCACCGTCAAAGGCAAGATTTCGGCCGCTTCGATCTTGGTTCAAGGTAAGGTCATGGCTGATGTCGTTGCTGAAAAGAAACTCGAAGTGCAACCACCTGGCTCCGTGGTCGGCGATGTCACCACGCAAAGCCTGGTCATTGGCGATGGCGCCGTCCTCGAAGGTCACGTCTCGATGAAGAAGAGCGAAGGGCGCGTGCTTCCGCTACGTCAGGAAGCCAAGAAAGAAAGCGTGTCCTAAGTTCGTTCACTCCACAAACAGCGAAACTAGCCTGCGCTCCTTAACATTGACCAACCCACGCGCGGTAATCCTGAGCGCAGGCAGCGTTACAAAGGGCAAAAAGCAAAGCGCAAAAATGGGCTTGTCGAACGACGAGCCCATTGCTTTTAACCGCCGTTGAATTCCCCCGAGCCCGCGGCCAACTTCTCGCCAGGGTGAAAGCGCGAATAACCCTCCGCACGGCAGGTCGATTCTTTCCAGAATTACGCCGTCATGGACGATTGCAATGCCGCCGCCGGCATCGAGCAGGGCGTGCGCGCACAGCGTCATGTCGCGATCGTCGCTACCGACAATCAGCAAACTGTTTTCGTCGAGATTGGCGGTCAAACCCACCGCGCCGACTTTGGCCCTGAAGCCTTTGAGAAAACCGAATACCGGCTCGGGCGAATGATGGTGCCGGTCGAACATCGCTACCTTCAATAGATCGTCGCGCAAATTCGCCTCTACCGTCCCGTCTCCGGCATCAATTTTAATTAGGCGCTCGGCGGTGATGGTTTGATTGACCAGTTCGATCACACGAATCTTCGGCGTAGCGGCCACGCTCGGAATTTTGAAAGTTGCCGGATTAATCACAGTTCCAACGCGCAGCGAATGCATCAGACTTTGCGGCAAAGCCATGGGCTTGCTTCCCACCACCGACTCGCCCCCACGGGCAACTGTTTTGCCGCCGATCAACACCTCGCGCACGGCGCAGCGTTCCAGGTCATCGATCAGGAGGAAATCGGCATAGCGGCCAGGCCCAAGCCCGCCGATCTCGGTCTCTAAGCCCGAGTAGACCGCGGGATTTAGCGTCACCGCCTGGATCGCCTGCATCGGCGAAAACCCGAGCGCCACTGCGCGCCGCACCACATGGTCCATATGGCCCCGCTCCTCGACATCGTCCGGCGTCATGCTGTCGGTCACGAGTATCAGTCGCTGCAGGCTTACGCCTGAGGCAAGAAGCGGTGGCAAGGTCGCTTCCAGATCCTGGCGCAGCGAGCCCTCGCGCAGCATCGTCCAGTAGCCCAAACGCAGCCGTTCCAGCGCGTCTTCAAAAGAGATCGGCTCATGGCAGGAAGAAATTCCCAGCGCGGCCACGGCGCATAATTTTTGATCCCTCGCGCCGGCGGTATGACCGTGAATGATCCGCCCGTTGCGCCGCGCCAGCGCAACGCGTTCGAGTAGTTCGTCGTCGCACTGAATCAGCCGCAACCAGGAAACGATCTCGCCCATACCCAAGACCCGCGGGTCGGCCAGCGCTTCGCCTATATCTTCGTTTGAAAACGTCGCCGTATTGCACACCCGCGGATCCTGCGGTGCGGTCATCGACACCAACGTAAAGACTCGCAGCGGATGCTTTTCAACCTCGTCTAAGAAAAGCTTGAGACCGCGCAAACCGAAAACGGTCGCCAACTCGTCGCAGGAAGGGATGACCGCCGTCGTGCCCCGGGGCAGGAACGATTCCAATTGTTCGAAAGGCCGGGCGTAGTGGCCGATGTGGGTGTGGCCGTCGATGAAACCGGGCGCGACATAACAGTCCGAGGCATCGAGGACTGCGGTCGCCGGACCGCGCGCGTGTTTGGCGCTCGGCCCGACGTAAACGATCCGACCGTCGAGCGCGGCGATCTCGAAGCCTTCGAGAATTTCACCCGAGTAGACGTTGACCAGCTTGCCGCCGGTGACGATGAGATCCGCTTTAAGCTCGCCCAGCGCGCCGCGGATCAGTCTTTTTGATGCCTGCTCGGAAAGAGCCATCAGCGCGTTTGTAACACGAAGCCGTCCGCGTTACCAAAGCACAGAGAACACCCGGATAAAACGGCATTGTTGGAGTTCGCTGGTAACGGCGCTGAGGCGTGTATATATTGAAAGGTAGCGTTCAGCGCCTTTTTGCCTACATGAAACGCCTTCCACGAGTGTCTTTCGTTTTGCTGATTATTTTTCTTTGCGTCTGCGCCGACCAGGCAACGAAATGGGCAGCGAAAAAGTACCTGGCGCCGGATGCTCTGATCTCCTATGCCGGCGATATTTTTCGCTTGCAGTACGCCGAAAACACCGGTGCGTTTTTAAGCCTCGGCGCTTCGTTGCCCGAACCCTGGCGCCATCTCGTGTTCACGGTGAGCGTCGGCGTCTTGTTGTTCGCGCTTTTCCTGTATCTCTTGCTCAGCCGTTCCCTGCCCCGCCTCTATCTCGCCTGCCTATCTCTGGTGTGCGGCGGCGGTCTGAGCAATTTGATCGACCGTGTAATCTATAACGGCCGTGTCGTCGATTTTTTGAATCTTGGCATTGGTCCGCTCCGCACCGGCATTTTCAACGTCGCCGACATGGGAATCACCGCAGCGGCGATTCTTTTAGCCATCGACAGCTTTCGGAGAACTCCGCCGCCGGCCTCCCAGGCCTGAAGCAGCAGGCCTGTTCGTACGGTATGGGTGCTACCGCCGATACTTTGAACGGCGAAGCGCTTGCCGCGTAATTGCCCGGCGGTTTTGAGGTTCGGACTGGCGACCAAGCTATGGGGCAGCTTGCTCGAAATCGAGGAGAGTGGATACGCAGGTAGAGCCCTTGGGACGCCGCGCCGAGCACTGCGGTGCCGCCGGTGTAGCCGACTTCAATGTCGCCCGAGATCAAGCTCGCCACCAGCGTCGGCGCGCCTTCGATGAGCACGATGCGCGCCTCGATGCCCTGCTTGGCGAATAGCCCCTGCTCCTGTGCGATCAGCAGCGGAATCGTGCGAGGACTCATCGCCGTCACACCGATGGTAATTTTCGTTTGAGCGGATACTCGAGCGCCGCCAGCAGCGATCAGGGCAGCGGCAATCAAAAGGGCAACTGTGACCTTACCGATCGTATGCCTCTTCTTATTGAAAAACCCTGCGGGCTCACTTCAGAGCCAGTCCTCCGACTATCGCCTCACGTCTCGATCCTCGTGCGTCACTTCCGTCCTCTCCACAACTGTTCCATAAAGCCGCTGCTGTTCATCTCATCCAGATAGCGCGTGTCAACCATCTCCTGCGGCCTGACGCTCTTGGCGCGCGGTTCGGTGGGCGCGATCTCGTCGAGGGTGGATTGGATGCCTTCGAGCTTCAACGCCAATCTCGGTTCGAGCGCTTTGATCTCAACGTTGTAGCTCGCGTCGAGCAGTTTGCGATCGTCGATGCGCAAATACTTCTGCAACACATTGAACGTCACTTCCTTGTCCGTGTGCATGATCTTGGCGGCCTCGGCCATGGCCCGCATGAAGCGGCCGATTACAGGACCCTTTTTCGCGATGAGAGTGTGGCGCGTGACGAAGGTGGTCGCGGCGTAAGCAATTTTTAAGTCCGGACCGTAGACAACGTAGTGATAACCCATTTTTAGCGCCTGGGCATCCGTAGGCACGGTCAACACCGCGGCGTCGATACCCCGAGCGACCAGTGCGGCAAGGGTTTCCGGCGCGCCGCCCGCCTGGATATAACTCACCTCGCGCGAGTCGATGCCGAAATGACGCAGCGCTTGAACCGCGAAGTAATGCGGATTGCTGCCGATGCGCGAGACGCCGATGCGTTTGCCTTTCAGCTGCTCGGGGCCTTTGATGTCCGGTCCGGCGATGATGCTGTGCGTCAAGAGGCTTTTAATCCCGCCGACAAAGACCGGGTCTTTATTGCCCTGGACCCAAGGCCGCGTGATGCTCGCGGCGCCGATCACGGCGACTTCGCTATCGCCCGAGAGAATTGCCGCCACTGAAGGCGCGCCCGGCGTGACAAATACCACCGGAACATCCAGATCGTATTTTTTGAACAGCCCAAGATCCTGCGCGATCCACGGATAGGCCTGCGACATCACCCGCGCCGTGTAGATCAAGTTGAGCTTGTCCGCCGCAAAGGATCGCGCGCTCGAAATCAGCAACAGCATCGTTGCAAGCAATCGACTCGATGCACGCCGTCTTGGATAGAAACAGTTTATCACCATGACTCCCCTCCCCAGCAAAGAGAAAGATTAACAACCCGCCCGTTCTTACAACAACTCCGCGACAAAAACCAACTAGATTTTTCCCGCGCGCTTTCTCCCTCCGAATCCGCGGTTAAACGATTTG
>JBLMXG010000100.1:0-12068 GCA_050257635.1 Chloroflexota bacterium | reverse complement strand
AGAACCTGGGCATGCTCCTGGAATCCCGTGGCCGTCTGCAGATAACCTTCCAATCGGGCAATGCCAGCAACCACATCGAGTGAAAGCAGAATTTTTTGCGCCTGTGCGAGCGCGTTGATTGCGCATAACCGTGCGGCCTGATACCCCTCCGCAACGTCGAGATCTCTACCGAGCTTGCCTCGGTAGACAAGTTGACCATTAATCAAAGGGAACTGGCCGGAGATAAAAAGGAGTGAATCGTGCTGAACCGCGCCCATGTAGTTTCCTCTAGGCGGCGGCGGTTCGGGTAATTTCAATTCCGGCTCAATGAGCATAGTTTCAGCCTTCATGTCATCTCCTTCCTTCTCCCTTGCTTGACGACTCCGTTGCTCAACGGCGCGCTCAGTAATTCGCGAAATTTCGCCACTCTCTTTTCTCTCGGCTCCGGCAACCACACTCCTCATCGTCCCGCGAAAATTTCAAGCTGCAACTCTGGTGTTTCGATTCCGACGATTTGAACCGTCGCCGCCGGCATTAACGCCACCGTCCACAGGCAAAATCACGCCGGTCACCCAGGTCGCGTTCGCCAGGTAGAGCACGGCATCCGCGATGTCTTTGGGGGTGCCGTAGCGACCGAGGGGCTGCATCTCGTGAAGGCTATTGAGCTCCACCTCGGTAAGTTCACCGTACAATGGAGTGGGCACAACGCCGGGCGCGACGGCGTTGATGCGGATGTTGTCCGCCGCCAGTTCGATCGACAAATTCTTAGTCAACGCGGTAATGCCGCCCTTGGCCGCCATGGGCGCGCTGGACGGAAAAGCCGCGATCCCGTTAAACGCCAGGATCGTGCTGATATTGATGATCGCGCCACCGTGACCCTGGCGGCGCATTTGCCGCACCGCGGCTTGGGTTAGCGCGAACATGCCACGCAGGTATCCGAGAAATGAATCGAGTTCGTCGATGCCATAGTCGGTAAACGGTTTGCAATGGAATATGCCAGCATTGTTGATCAGCACATCCACGCGGCCAAAACGATCGCGCGCGGCGTCGACGATGCGATCGGCATTGGTCGGCGCCGTGACGTCGCACGCTAGGAAGCCTATGCGCGCCGGGTCGCCGAGGCGGTCGGCCGCGACGCGGAGCTTGGCCTCGGTGCGGCCGTTGACAAATATGTTGGCGCCGCGACGGACGAACTGCTCGGCGACAGCGTAGCCGATACCCGTCGCTCCGCCGGTGACGATGACGGTCTGATGATTTGTGTCTTCCATGATCGATCTCCTTTGTTTTGCTGATGCCGGAAATCATAAGTTCGACAATTCATCGCGTCCAATGCATAATAAGACTTCTCTTCATGACGGCACGGAATATCAGACAAACCGATCTGAATTTGTTGATCGGGCTCAATATGTTGTTGGAAGAGCGCAACGTCACCCGCGCCGCGGACCGGCTCGGCCTGACGCAGTCGGCGGCCAGCCGCATGCTCGGCCGCTTGCGCGCGGCCTTTGAGGATCCGCTTTTCGTTCGCACTAGTCGGGGGCTGACCCCGACGAAACGCGCCTTGGATATGGCCGGTCCTTTGCGGGAATATCTTTCGGCTCTCGAAAAACTTTTGGTCGAAGGGGCGGCCTTTGATCCTACAATGGCGCGGCGGCGGTTTCGTATCGCGGCCATCGATTATGTACAGGCGACTCTGCTTGCGCCGCTGGTTGCCAAACTACAGAGGCAAGCGCCGCTCATCGATTTTGAGATACGCCAACCGTCGGCGGACAGTGAGCGCGACCTGGACGCCGGCGCGCTTGATCTCTTACTCACGCCGCAACAGCCATCGGCCCCCGGTGTGGTTTGGACACCGCTATACCGCGACGGCTACACCTGCGTGGTGTGGTCGCGCCATCCCTCGCAACGTCTCACGTTATCGAGTTTCGCCAAGATGGAACATGTGCTGGTCGCGCCGCGTGAACGGGCCGGCGGCATCGTCGACTCGGTGCTCGAAAAGAACGGATTGTCTCGTCGCGTTGCCGTGCAAGCGGCGACTTTTCTCATCGTGCCCTACCTGCTGATTGGCACGACGAGAATCGCCACCGTTCCACGACGCATGGCGGGCGAACTTGCGCGCATGTATCCCTTGAAGATCCTCAAGCCGCCGGTGGAAATCCCCGGTTTCACCATGTGCCAAGGCTGGCATGAGATCCATCGCAACGACCCCGGTCACCGCTGGCTGCGCGATCAACTGATAGGAGCGTCCAAGCAGTAGACTCAACGGTAGTGAGATGGTCAGAGCACCGAGAGATTGAGCAACGAAAAAAGAACGTTGAAACGCCAATCAAGTTGTTTGAAATTGAGTAGAAGGAGAATTCAATTTAATCTGCGTGTTATTTGCCCATCTTGTTCGCCCGAAAAAGTCGGCGCGGAGTGCAAAAGGACCTCATACCGATCGCCCCCCTCGGCAGTACACGGGATACCGGAAACTGCGATGCCATCGGCTCGAAGTCGGAGAGTGGAGCATCCATATGAATTGGCAGTTGAGATTTAGCACCGGGTGCGCGCTTCAGATACGTTTTCAGTATGGGCGCACGCTGGTCTGCGGCAACCTCTTCAAGTCGCGCCGCTTCATGACGTCCATGACGTAGGGTGACATTCCCACCTCCCGGCCTCACATTTCGAACCCATTCGACCTCTTCCCCGAGCATAGGCACATGGTAGCGTTCGCTTTCGACAACAACCATAACCAGTAGAAGGCTCAACACGCGCCCCGTTCGCCTAGCGGCTACGTCTAAAGTGATCAAGTAGTGCGGCGCAAGTGCAATGGCGTAAACCGCAGCCGTGCATTGGTTGACGACGCTTGCCACACGGTTGGGCGCCCGCCACGGTAGAGCCATCTAAACAAATTCATCTTGCGCCGTATAAACCGACCTACCGTGTTGCTGCGAGGCCTCGACGCTTGATTTTTACCCGCGGTGATTATTTACTGAAGGCATGAGCTTACATGATCTGACCGTCAAGCAACTCAGGCGGGCCGCCGCGATTAAAGAGCAAATCGAACGTCTAAACAAAGAGCTGCGCGCTATCCTCGGCGCGTCGGCCAAACCTGGAGTCGCGCCGAAGAAGACGCGAACCATGAGCGCCAGAATCAAAAAGAAGATCGCGGCGGCTCAAAAAGCGCGGTGGGCAAACCTGCGACGGGCTAAGCAGGCAACGCGCTCATCCAAGCCCGCCGCGAAATCCAAGTAGAAGACAACGAGTCCTGCAACCAGGTCGACGTTGTCCGCCCCGGTCGCCGCTCGCGTCCGGGCGTACCGGTGGTGGGTCAGTTGCCCACGTTCCTCATAGCTCACTATTTTTGCCAAGCGTGACACTCATGTCATGAATAAAGCGTCATTTTGACAATTTCCTCCGCTCCGTTCCCCTTTATCCAGGGATTTTTTGGCATTTTCGATCCATCGGGCGCCGGCCCGCGCCTTGCTTTCACCGACGCCTGAGCAGAGACCAACAAAGATGCCGGGGTAGCCAATATGCCTGAAGGAAGCTTATTTACGTTGCTTGTCTTGTTATTGGTCGGCGGCGGCGGGTGGCTTGCGATGAACATTATTTTCGGAAAATGCAAGCAACGCCGGACGAGGCGAAAGGTCGACCAGTGGAGTGGAGACGATTTGGCTAGACTTCACACGCGTTCCGGAAGGCGATAACGCAAATCACTTCCGCAAAAGTCCCATCTCAGGTAAAACCTCTCGAGTCGGCGGCTGGCGGCGAATCAGGCCCTTCGTCGCATCGCCAATGGCGCTTGCTACGCGTTTAAATCCGTTGAGTGATTGCTTCGTTGAATGTAGTCAGAAATAGCTCTTTAGGCACCTCATGAGCACTCTCTTCGTCGACCTTCTTATGCGGCCTCGGCGTCGTCAATCCACATTCGACTTGCGCCCGTCCGAATCCGCTTGCAATCCGATCGGCTTGGCGATAGATGCCCAGCCCATGCCCTACGCTTGGCGCCTTCACATCCATCTGTTCGTGGCCGGCGTTGTCTAGGTGATCGTCGCGATTTGGCTGAGCCCCTTGGGCTTGCTCGTGAATTTAGCATTCGCCTTGGTCGCTTATCTGATCATCATGGGTCCGCGGTCGCTCGGAGGAAAGCATTTGTCAGCATCGCCTTGGAGGTGCGTTATGACGTTTCGTCGATCGCTTCTCTGGCTCACTGTCACAATCATTTTGGTGTGCGCGTGGATCGCTTACCTCTACGTGCTTGACGTTCGATAACGTCGGCCTTTGAGCCCATGGCTCAGAGCAAAAATCCGAACCGTGCGCTGGTTGCTCAAGTCCAGCAGCAAATTTTCAACAAGCTCTGCACGGAATACAGGCGATCGCGCCAAGCTCCAGACTTCGGCGTCCGCGCCGATGACGTACGGCGCGATCTGGCGATACCGGAAACCCTATTCGCCTTGGCGCTGAAAGAATTTACGGACGCAAGCGGAGAAAGGGTTGTTGAGGTATTCATACGCAACAGGGAGACACACCTGGGGCTCTCCGACTCGGCCAGAGAAAACCTTCGGGATTAAGCGGGATTCACCCATGGTAATCGAGTAGGATACCTTGAGGCTGCTGCCCCCGATCAAGGGCGAATTGTTCCAACTCTGTAAATGGCTCAACCAGCGGAATGAAGCGGGAGTTTCCTCGCGTCTGATTCCGCTAGTACGCCGACTGACGCACATTGCGGTAGAAACTGAGAAAAATAAATTTGAGTGAGACGGTTGGCAGGCGGGGTCTTGCCTCCGAAGCCGATTCGGCGATATGAGTCTGGCGGAAGAAAGGAGGTTCCATGCCGGCATACGACATTGCTGTTTACTGTAAGCATTGCGGCCGCGATCATCAGGTCCTTTTAAGGCTGCACGTTGATGCAGGTCCGGACTACAAGCAAAGCATTGCCGAGTCGTTTCGTGGTCGCTCTGTCCCTCCCCAAGTCAAAGCGATTCGATGGCACAATGCGTATTGCCCAAAAACGGGCCGGGTATTCCCGCTTGAAAATGAAAGCGAGGTCTATTTGGTTCCACCCAAGCTTTTCAGGCGCGATTCCATCACCCAGTGACCTCGACGCGTTTGTAGCTCAACGGGAAGCACGCTTCGAGAAAACATAGGCCTCACGATTGACCGTCGCTCCTTTCCCATGCTGACCCGCATCCTACTCCAGCAATAGGAGTCCGGCTCCATGGCTAACTCAATCCATCGCTCGAACCTGCCCCAGAGGCAAAGGCTATTTTGGTTTGCCCGTCAACCAACCTCCGCGAAGCGACGGTGAGCTTCCGATCAACAGCCTTGGCGCTGGGGGCGGCCACCAGCCCAGGAGGTGGCGTTTGCGCGTCACTCGGAAGCGGCGCTCGCGCGTGTATTACGGCAGATGGCCGAAGGTGTTAAGTTGAAAGTGCGAGAACTCTGCCGCTCTTGCCCTCGATGTCGCGGATTCGTCGGGATCATCGTAAGTGAACCGGGGCGCAACACGCCGTTCCAGGCGGTCAATGGGCGCTGCGTCTGTTGCAGCTACCGCATGGCTTGGATTGTAATTCGGGGAGGAAGACAACAAGTTCGGAGGAATCGCTGGACAATTTCGCTCCGCGGTTCGTGTTGATTCAAAATCGCATTGGCTTGAACACCGATGGAATGGTTGATCTGGCTTGATTTGCTCGGGTACGGCTTCCTCGCGGCCGGTGTACTCGTTATGATCTGGAGCCTTGTCAAAGGAAGCGTTTCCGTGACCGGGCTGGGGCTTCTGATTGCCGGCCTAGTTGTCGAGTTGCTTGTTTGGATCCTTGGCTGAAATCCATATCCGGCTATCACATCCTACAGGCACAACTTCACACTTTACCTGGTTATACCTTCTAACGGCGCTACGGATACCCGGCTCTTTTGATCCCAACCTGAAGCGATACCACGGCATATTGGCGCTGGTTCCCGTGGTCGCGCTAGCGCGGAGTAAGCAGAGTCAATAATGCGATAAGCGGTAGCCTGGAAGGATCATCCGCCGATCCGCAACCTGCCACGCAGTTGCGGCACAACCGCCCGGTAGCGCCTCTGCATCTGTGCCTTCTGCTTTCCCGAAATGCGCCGTTCCGGTATGTGATTTTCGCGGGTGGATTCATCGCACCGAATTTTTCCAATTCTTAAAATCGGTTTTCGCATCTCTGGTAGGTTAGCGTCGGGCACGCTGAGCAAATCTAAGCACTTAAGACAACTGTGTTACCCGGCATAAGATCTGCTCTACAGACTTTGATGGCAATGAAGACCAACAAAACGTTAATTGCTACTGCGCTGCTCAGTGCCGCGTTGCTGATGGTCGGGATCGCTTTTGCCGCCGAGCATCAGCTCAACGAAACTCTGCAGGAACAGGGCAAGACTCGGCAGGAAGACGAAGCAAAAGAGTTGAAGCGCCAGCAAGATTCCGAGAATCTCCGGCGCAATAGCGAAATCAATCGACTTCAACAAGAGCTTAACAGGATCAAACAACGCCCCGACTTTTCACCGGCGCAGAGCCCTGAAGCCGCTCAGATCCAGCGTCAGCTCGACGAGTTGAGAACCGATCAGCAGCTCCACCGGCTGCAAAGCGAGCAACAGCTAAACCGAATCGAGAAGGAGCGAGACCCCTCGCGCCAGCGGCAGCAGATTGAGGATCTACAGCGCCGCCAGCAGTTCGAATCCCTCCAAGACCAAATCCGCCGCAACCAAACAGAGCAGGAGCTGAACCGTTTGCGCCAACGGCAAATCATTAGACCGGGACCATTCCTTGGTCCAAGACCACGTCGTTGATCCGCTCGCTCTCCCGCTTAACCGTCCATTCGACAGCAATCCGAGCAGTAGCGACCATGCTTGCGCGCTCTTCTCGTTGTCCCGTCATAAAACCGGTTCGCGGTTGCAGTCAGTGCCAGGTTGGACCAAGAGAACTTGTTGATCTCACGGCGGACGGTAGCGTACAAGGCATCTTCGACGTAGGCAGGAGGTATTTGGCAACAGGCAAGAGTACAAACCAAGAACTCAATTGTTCGAGCGGTTCCCGCGCTGCACAGCTTCGTTCCGTTCAAATTGTTTTACAGACAAACACCGACAAGGTTACCATGCGCGATGATCAGTGGCCGGAAGGGATTGCGGTTGGCAGTTTAACGAGAACATAAGCTTGATCCGACCGGCCACGACAAAATAGATTGAAATCTTTAATTGATTTCATAGAGGAGAAATAGCGATGCGATTTGGTGTGGAGTTCGGCAGTTATCCGGCGGACCTGGCGCCCGCCGAGGTCTGTGAGCAGGTGAGCCAGCGGGCGCAGGCCGCCTACAAGAACAACTTCGAGGGTTTATTTGTCGCGCAACATTTTCTCACCGGCCCGGATGCCGCGATATTACAGTCGATCCCGTTGCTGGCGTACCTGGCCGGCCAGGTGCCGGGTATGTACCTCGGCACCGCCATCTTTCTCCTATCGCTGCATCATCCGGTGATGGTCGCCGAGTATATCTCGACGCTGGACAATCTATCCGGAGGCAAGGTTCTCTTCGGTGTTGGCCAGGGCTATCGAGACAACGAGTTCAACTCGTTCGGCATCGCCAAGCGGGAGCGCAGGGGCCGACTGGTCGAGGGTCTCGAGGTTATGCGAAAGCTCTGGACGGGAGAGGCGGTCACATTCCACGGAAAATATTTCCATCTAGACAACGTGATGAGCCTGCCGGCGCCGATGCAACGGCCGGGCCCGCCGATCTTGATGGGCGCCGACACGGCGAAGACGGTGGCCCGAGTGCCGGAAGTCGCCGACCATTGGATCGCCAGCCGGCGCCACTCGAAAAGTTTTTTGCGCGAAGCGCTACCGGCGTACAAAGCCGCCTTGGAACGGCACGGAAAGCTTTTCAAAGGGTTGTTCATTTTTCGCGACCTATGCATCGCCGACACGACGCGCGAAGCGGAGGCGCGCATCAAGGAAGGCTATGAGCGGCGCTATCAGCGCTATCAGCAATGGGGGCAGCCTGGGGAACGGTATGATCTAAAGTTCGACGAGTTGAAGCGCGACCGCTTGATCCTTGGGAGCCCGGCTGAAGTCATCGAGCAAGTGATGGTGTATCACGAGGAGTTTGGCACCGAGTTCATGTGGTTCATGGTGGACTGGCCGGGAATGGACCCGCGCTTCACGCTCGAGACGATCGAGCGCTTTGGCCGGGAGGTCATCCCGGAGGTCAAACGGCTGACACCCGAATGCCCGCTACCTTAGGGAATCGATAGCGCGCTGAACGGAACGGGCGTCAAGCGGGCCGCGCTTTTCGTTGTCCCGCTTTCCTCTTTGAAAGGGGAAATGCAGCGATGCAAATGGATTGAGTCCGTTTCTTTCATCTCTGCGAACTGAAGCGGAGAAAAGCTAACGAAATCCGCTATCCCATTCTCTAACATTTTCGGCATCCTCAATGCACCATAGCCGGTGTGGCCGTCTACGCTTCAAGCTGTATCTTTGGCTTTGCGGGCCTGCTGAATAACGAGCGAGGAAATATAGCCGGTGAATTTAGCTATCGCGATGCTTCTGCGGTGCGGCGCCATGGGGCAGTTGCAGGGTCTTTCTGTACGACTGCCGTACTCTCGGAGGTGGCGCGACCTAGCACCAGAGTGCGGATTTGTGTTGCCGTTTCCGGAGGCCACGTATGGACGACATCGTAGCGCCTGACCTGTCGCATGAGCAGCGTTTGGATCGTTTGGCCGAGATCGCCGTACGGGTTGGCCTGCACCTGGCGCGCGGACAGGAACTGGTGATAAGCGCGCCGATCGAAGCCTTGCCGCTGGCGCGGCGCATCACCGAGCACGCCTACAAGGCCGGCGCATCGCTGGTCACCACGTTGTTCAGTGACGACGCGTCAACATTGCTTCGTTTCAAGCACGCCCCGCACGAGAGCTTCGACAAAGCGACCGGGTGGCTGTACGACGGCATGGCGACGGCATTTGACCACGGTGCTGCGTGGCTGGTTTGGATTGCCGGCGATGATCCGGCGTTGCTCGCCGGTCAGGATCCAGACAGGGTGGCGCGCGCCGAACGGGCCCGTTGGCAGGCCTACCTGCCGGCGCTGCAACACATCTTCAACTTCGATATCAACTGGACGATCGTCTCTTACGCCACGCCGGCCTGGGCGAAGGCGATTTTTCCGAATGACGCCGAAGAAGTCGCCGTCAACAAATTGTGGGATGCAATCTTTGCCGCGTCGCGGGTCGACATGCCGGACCCGATTGCCGCCTGGCAGTCGCACAACGACGCACTGGCTGCGCGCAACAAGTTCCTCAACGACAGACGTTTTGCCGCGTTGCATTTCAGGGGTCCGGGCACCGATCTGCGCGTCGGTCTGGCCGACGATCACCAATGGGTCGGCGGCGCCTTGACGGCGAAGAACGGCATCTTGTGCAATCCGAATATTCCGTCGGAGGAAGTCGGCACAGCGCCGCACAAGGATCGCGTCGAAGGCGTCGTGCGCGGCACCAAGCCGCTGTCCTACCAAGGCACGCTGATCGAAGGCATCGCAGTGCGCTTCGCCCGCGGGCGCATCGTCGAAGCCAACGCCGACAAGGGCCAGGACATGCTGCGCAAGGTGCTGGAGATCGATGAAGGCGCGCGTCGTCTCGGCGAGGTCGCGTTGGTCCCGGAGTCCTCAACGATCGCGAAGAGCGGGCTGTTGTTCTACAACACGCTTTATGACGAGAACGCCGCGAGCCACATCGCCCTCGGCCAAGCCTATAGCAGGTGTTTCGTCAACGGCACATCGCTGACTCCGGCTGAGCTCGACGCCAAGGGCGCAAACCGCAGCCTGGTCCACATCGACTGGATGATCGGTTCGATGAACGTCGACATCGACGGCATCGCCGCCGACGGTACCGCCGCCCCGCTGATGCGCGCCGGCGAGTGGGTGTTCCCGGCAGGCGCGAGGCTGAGCCGCTGACGTGGCGCTGGGCCCGGCGTGCACCCATTTCGGACGATACCATCTTCCTGGGCGGAGAATTGGCGCATGCCATGAGACGTTCCACAGTTATGCGTTCCTCCTTCTTGGGAACAAAAGGGGCAAGGATATGCCTCTCGATCCGGTGCGGATTGCACTGGTTCAGGCATTGCCGCAATCATGGCGTCAAGGAAATATTTCATTTTGACACCCGGATACGACGAGCCTGCAACCATTAGGTTAACCGGCGTTAATACCATCGCTCGCGCCGGGCGATATGATCCGGTTTCAATTCGGCTTCGCTGCCATTTGTGGAAAACCACTAAGCTGCTTCCCTGAATGATCTATGTTCTTTATCTATGGTTTGCCGCCAGTTCGGCATGTAGCCACAGGTGAGACAGTAGAACTGATCAGGAATGTGACCATTGCATCTCGGGCACGTGCACCCATCATCCTTTTCGGCTGTCATTGGCATGCCTCACTCATTCAAATTCGCTCACGCAAATTTGTCAGTGAACCATCGTGACGAAATGGCTCCATTGGAGCGAGCCTGGCGATTTTTATGAGCTTCGATATCCTTTCGAGCCTCGGTTTCCATAAGCGACTTGTTTCGCGCATCCAATATTCTCATTTTGTCTTCCAAATTCCGCTTCTTTTCAGTCATCTCGACGATTTGTCTTAAAAGCCTCGCCTGGGCTTCCTCGTTGGGCAGTGTCGGCATATGATTCCTCCTGTCGGGCACAGAATCCCTTAACGCAACAAATAGTCCATAAGGTAAGAGCCTGAATTTCATAGGTATTTGCTATGACAGCTAACGCTCTCGGCTGTCATTCCAAGACATAACTGACATTCAGGCACACAGCGTTAGGGATTCCGACATGATGATCGACGATGATACCTCTGAAGCAACTCCGCGGGATCAATAACGAATTGTTCGAGCTCTGCAATGGTTAAATGACAAGCATGCTACTTAAATTTCGTCAGGCCTTAAGCTGCGATACCACGGCCGATGCTACGGGACCAACGTAAGATCTTGATTCGCTGAAATAGGTTCGCGATATACGCGCCGCCTAGAGAGGCTTAGCGAGCGGTATTTGACGCTAAATCGCCGGCTCTTACGGACCGTGATGCCGCGCGCGCCAAACAGGTATGAGGCGCGAGGCACCAGGCCACTCGATTAGGCATCAAGCAAAAGGCACATCAATAGAACGATAAAACACCTTCAGATCGTTCAAGCTGTTTACTCGTCGGAAAAGACCGTCAGAACGACGCTAAGAGCTTTCGGCGAGAACGCTGGGTTTAAAAATTGGCTACGGTTCAACGGTAGCCATCGGTCTTGAAGCATTGCACTTTTTCCAATTGCAGCGCGAGCGCTTCGATTTGCTCCTGCCAATAGTGCTCGGTACCGAAGTCGGGAAACGCCATTGTGAAAGCGCTGTCTTCCCGGCGGCGCGCGATCCACGCGGAGAAGTGAATCATGCGCAGCGCCCGCAACGGCTCGATGAGCTGCAGCGCCGTCATGTCGAAAGTTCTGATCTGTTCGTAGGCTGCGAGCAGGATTTCCCTGCGCTCTTTGCCGTAGTCGTCGTCCCCGCCCGTGAGCATCCAGATGTCTTGAACGGGCGGCGCGTAGAGCATGTCGTCGAAATCGATGAAGTAGGGATCGTCTCGGTTCCACAAAATATTTCCGCAGTGGCAATCGCCGTGGAGCAGTATGTACTGGACGTTCTCGAAACGAGGAGTAATCGCATCGCAAATTTGAGTCACGATCGTTTCGAAGCGACTTGCGAGTTCCATCGGTACGAAGTTTCCGTCATGCAAAAACTTCAAAGGGTCTCGCCCATAGGTTTGCGGATCAAGCCGTAACCGGGGGGCGGCTTTTACCGTCGCCCCGACGTTATGAAGGCGAGCCATGAACCTGCCCAGGCGCGTGAGCTGTTCGGTCGTCAGTTCCGGCTCGAGTCGCCCCGGCCGTTTCGGAAAGAGGGTGAACATCACTCCGTTAATTTCGAAAAGGCTTTGTCCCTTGTCGTCGGTGAGTGGACAGACGACAGGAATTTCGCTTTCGTCGAGAGCCTTCAGAAAATCGTGCTCGGCCTGAATCGTGGCGCGGCTCCAGCGGCCGGGGCGGTAAAATTTGATGACGACGTGCGGGCC
>JBLMXG010000099.1:0-9580 GCA_050257635.1 Chloroflexota bacterium | reverse complement strand
CTGGACGATTGGCGGATACCATTGTGGCTCACTTGGGCGTTAAACTCGAAGACCGCCAGAATCTTCTGGAGACGTTCAACGCCGCCGAGCGGCTCGAAAAAGTGCTTGGTCACATGCGCGCGGAAATCGAAATCCTTGAAGTCGAACGGCGCATTCGCTCACGCGTCAAGAAGCAGATGGAGCGCTCGCAAAAAGAGTATTATTTAAACGAGCAAATGCGCGCGATCCAAAAAGAGCTCGGCGAAAAAGACGAGTTCAAGAACGAAATTCAGGAAATCGAAGACAAGCTCAAGCAGAAAAAGCTTTCGGCCGAAGCCAAGGATAAGGTCGAAAAGGAGCTCAAAAAGCTAAAAATGATGTCGCCCATGTCGGCAGAAGCCACCGTGGTGCGAAACTACATTGACTGGATTCTGAGCCTGCCTTGGAACGAGTTTACCGACGACAAGCTTGACATCAATGAAGCCGAGCGCGTTCTTGAGGAAGACCACTACGGTTTGGAAAAAGTTAAAGAGCGCATTCTTGAGTATCTGGCCGTGCAGAGCCTTGTAGGTAAGATCAAAGGTCCAATCCTTTGTTTGGTCGGTCCTCCGGGCGTCGGCAAAACTTCACTGGGTCGTTCGATCGCGAGGGCGACCGGGAGAAAATTCGTTCGAGTCTCACTCGGCGGTGTGCGCGATGAAGCTGAAATCCGCGGCCACAGACGCACGTATATTGGCGCTTTGCCTGGGAAGATCATTCAATCCATGAAGAAGGCCGGCTCGAGCAATCCGGTCTTCCTCATGGACGAGATCGACAAGATGTCGACGGATTTTCGCGGCGATCCGTCCTCCGCCTTGCTCGAGGTTTTGGATCCGGAGCAGAATACCACTTTTAATGACCATTACCTTGATCTCGATTACGATTTGTCGAAGGTGATGTTTATTACCACAGCTAACACTTTGGACCGGATTCCGCGGCCACTGCAGGACCGCATGGAAATCATTCGCATCGCCGGCTATACGGAGCTTGAAAAACTCAGCATCGCTAAAAAGTACCTTCTGGAAAAACAGAAGGAGGCGAACGGCCTGACTGCGGATAACTTGGTTTTCACCGATAACGCGATCCTCGGGGTCATCCGCCACTACACCAAAGAAGCGGGGGTTCGTAGCCTCGAGCGCGAGATCGCCGCAATTTGCCGCAAAGTCGCCGTAGAAGTGGTGCGCAAGGACCGCAACTCCCACATTCAGCTCGGGTCCAAGAGCGTCCATAAATATCTCGGGCCGATCAAATTCCGCTACGGCAAGGCCGATACAGAGGTCAAAATCGGTGTGACTACGGGTTTGGCCTGGACCGAATTGGGCGGCGAGCTGTTGGCTACCGAAGTTACGATCATGCCCGGCAAGGGACAGCTCATTATTACCGGAAAACTGGGCGATGTTATGCAGGAATCAGCACAGGCGGCGATGAGCTATGTGCGCTCGCGCGCGTCCGAGCTCGGCTTGGAGCGGGATTTTTATCAGAAACTCGACGTCCACATTCACGTGCCGGAGGGGGCAATTCCGAAGGACGGGCCATCTGCGGGTATTACCATGGCAACATCCTTGGTCTCCGCGCTCATGAAAATTCCTGTGCATAACGATTTGGCAATGACCGGGGAAATCACCCTGCGCGGCAACGTTCTGCCGATCGGAGGGCTAAAGGAAAAGGTCTTGGCCGCGCATCGTGCCGGGATCAAGAAGGTTCTGATACCGGCGGAGAACGAAAAGGACATCGAGGAAATCCCCGCCACCGTGCTCAAAACCGTCGAGCTGGAGTTGGTTTCCCATATGGATGATGTTTTGAAGAAGGCATTAGTGATCGACGATCCAACGAGGCTGTTTCGCAATGTGATCGAGGAGAGTCCATCAAAGGACGAACCGCCAGCCTTCGGTGAGAAGGTGGAAGAAGTCCCGGCTTCCGAAATTTTACCGCAATAGTAGCTTTTAACTCCCTGAGGGCGCCGGGTGGTTTGACACCCGGCGCTCCCGTTGTTATAAAACCCCATCGCACTAAACGCTTATCTTGGTCTGAATTGGGCTGGGATCTGCTCAATCTTCGGGCCCGGGTAATTTTACTTCCGGCGAAAGCGGTGGCGATAGATGCTTAACTAGCTAGGTTTGAGCCGAAGATTAAATATTATTAATCGCGGCCGTGGTTATTTAGACTCAACTGCGTGACTGCGAGCCAATCATTCAGAATTATATCCGCTGCCGATTGTCGACGATTGGTGTCATTTTAGCTGGCGGAATGTGGGTTGGTAGGATCTCCAAAAATTCTTCTCAACCAGGTTTTTAAGTCATTAGCCGAACCGAGCGGGAGAGTTTGCTAACCGAGCTGAAAAGTTATCAGCTGTATCATAGGCGGATGTTTTAACGGAGGGCGGTTAGCTCAGCGGGAGAGCATCGGCCTTACAAGCCGGGGGTCACAGGTTCAAATCCTGTACCGCCCACCAGTTGTATCGAAGAGCGCAATGTCGGGGTCGTAGTTCAGTTGGTTAGAACGCCGGCCTGTCACGCCGGAGGTCGCGAGTTCGAGTCTCGTCGGCCCCGCCACCTCACCGCTCTTAGGTGTGGTTTAAGAGGTTTGCGAAATGTGGAGTGAGTGCCGATGAATAGAGAAGACGCTCTGTCACAGAGACGCTGGTACGTGGTCGACGCGCAAGGCCAGGTTTTGGGTCGGATGGCTACGGAGATCGCGAAGGTCTTGCGCGGCAAGCACAAGCCTGTATTTACGCCCAATCAGGATGCCGGGGATTTTGTTATCGTTGTAAATGCCCGGGCTATGAAGCTAACGGGTACAAAGCTCGAAAAGAAGGTTTATTTTAGACACACCGAATATCCCGGCGGCATCAGAGAGCGTACTGCGGCACAAATGCTCGAAGAAAAGCCGGAGGAACTCGTCACGCTTGCGGTGAAGGGAATGTTACCGAAGAACCGTTTGAGTCGGAAATTGGTGACCAAGCTCAAAGTCTATGCTGGTCCTGAACACCCTCACGACGCGCAAAAACCACGGCCCCTGAAAATCGCAGGATAGGAGAATCAATGGCGGAGAAAGCTTTCGTTGCGACTGGACGACGAAAAACTTCCGTTGCCCGAGTTTTCCTGAAACCAGGCAAAGGCAAAATCACGATCAACAGTCGTACTTTACAAGAATATTTCGGCCGTGAAACGGCGCGGATGGTTGTTCTTCAACCGTTTGACCTCACACAAACAGCAGACAGCTTTGACATCGACGTGAACGTCGTCGGGGGCGGCACCTCAGGTCAGGCCGGAGCGATCCGCCACGGTATTACCCGCGCATTGATGCAAGTCAATCCGGATTTCCGGTCATCACTTAAAAAGGCGGGCTTTGTCACTCGCGACCCGCGCGCCGTGGAACGCAAGAAGTACGGTCGTCACAAGGCGCGGAAACGGCCACAGTACTCCAAGCGCTAGAGCCTTGGGGTGTTTTCTCTCGTAATTTCGCTTGCGCTGCGATAGGATTCCTGGTCGAGTTCGTTGGACGAGCCACTAGACTTCTGGGCCAGCTGCTTTTCGTCCCACTGCAATGACCCGCGATATTGGATGCGGCCCCACTTTGGCGATCCAGAGGCCACGCGGTTCCTGGGCTTTGGCCGCAGGTCCAGCCTGACTTGACGACACAACTACGCCGATAACAACCATTATAACGCCACCAGCCAATTAGGATTTCCTGCTCGAGGTCGCGCTATGTCACTAGGTTGCTGTCAAGCGCGGCCTGAAGCATGTCTCGTTAAGCAGTGCCTAAACCAAAAAACTTGCTCTACTCGATCCGCTTGGTGCCGCGTATGACCCACCATCGCATGAGATTTTTGCTACTCCTCGGCGGTGAAGAAAAACAATCCGATCATGGCAAAAATAACGTTGGTAGCCCATGCCGCAATCCACGCCGGTAAGGCGCCGCTATGGCCCAAAGATATGCAGAAGGCTGTCAAGACCCAATAGCCGAACCCGATCATCATAGCGATACCGAAGCTCAACGATATGCTGCCACTTAGCCGCCGTTTGAGTGCGAACGGAATTGCCAGTAACACCATCAAGGGGGCGATGAACGGCAACGCTATCTTGGTCTGGAGGTCGACTTCGAAGTAAGTCGTATCGATGCCTTTGCTTTTCATATCGGCGATCTGTTTCTGGAGGTCGTAGTAGGAAAACTCTTCGGCGTCACGTGCCAGAAGTTTGAGATCTTCGGGTGTTTCCGAGATGGGCAATGCGGCCGTTACGGTTTGTCGCGTGGTTTGACCATCTGCAAGGAAATTCCATTCCGTAGCCTGGTCCGTGGTCCACCGATGACCGTTCCATCGTGCCTTTGGGATCTCCACGATGGCGCGCAAGCTGAAATCCCGATTGAGTAGAAAAATTGTAACGGTATCGAGATTGCCGGCGCGGGCGTCAAAATAATCTACGTTGATAAAACTGCCGTCGCCGCGAATCCAAATGTCATGGGTCCCCAAAAGGCTTTGTTGCTGTTTATTTTTAATTTCGGCCTTGTAAATATTTTGCGCGTTGTGAGTGAATATCGGCACCAACGTTTCGTTCCATACGAAGTTAAAAACACAGATGAACAGCGCCAGGACCATCAGCGGCATGGCTATCCGTGCGACGGAGATTCCGCCGGAACGGATCGCTATGATCTCGTGCGATCGGACTAGTGTGCCGAGGGAAAAAAGCGTCGAAAATAAGGCGGAAAACCCGATCACTCGAGAAATCAGCAGAGGTGCTTTGTAGAGAAAATACCGAGCGATGCTAAATATGCTGGCACCGCTATCCAACAAGGTACCGACGCGGTCGAAAAAATCGACGGTGACGTAAAGCGCTGTAATCACTGCAAGAGTGATGAGAAAAATTCGGACAAATGCGCTAACCAGATAACGGTCTAAAATGCCGCCCAACGGAAGAAATTTAAATCGCAGTCGATGCGCCATAGAGAATTCTAACTAGGTTGAACGGGCTTGAGTTTTTGCGCCAACTGGCCAGCTGACGCGAGCGCGCTTTCAAAAACTCTGGGAAGAAGGAGCGGTGCTTCGCGCCGCGCGTGCCGAAAGAAGTGAATTCCAATCCCACCGACGACAAGGTTCGGCAGCCAGGTGGCCAGAATAGGATTAAGAATATCCTTGTCGCCAAGCGCTTTGCCGAGGGAAAGCAGCACGTAATAGACCATGAGCCAAAATAGACACAGCATAAATCCCCACGAACGATTTGCCCGCGAGGTACGAGGCAGCAGGGTTAGCGACACTCCAAGCAAGCAGAAGATCAGCGGCACAAACCCGAACGAAATTCGCTGCTGCAACTCCATTCTCTCACCAGTGACGTTGTCGCCGTGGGTCTGTTTGGCCGCTATCGTTTCCAATAGAGTGGCAAGCGGCATTTCCTTGGGGCCGGACTCGCGTTGTCGCACCGGCCCGACGAGCTCGTCCAAATCCAGCTTGAAATCGTAAATATTAAATCGCGTCTGGCTGAAGCCGGCTCGGGATTTTTCGCGCTCATAAATTGATCCGTCGAATAACCGCAAGCCGAGGCTATTAGTTTCCTCGTCAGTGGCGATGCGGGCGACTTTGCCGAGTATGATATCCTCGCGCGACTTATCTCGGTTGTCGACGATGAGAACGCCCTGAGCGGTGTTGCCCGGCGGCACGATTTCTTCAACGTAGATCAGAATTTTTGGAAAGTCGTCGTTGAAAACCTTTTCCTTTAGAGCGGTGCCGATACGACTCTTGGCAATGTTGTAAAGTTCTTTCTTTAGTGCAAAGTTTGCCGCTGGGCGAGCAAACAGAGTCAAAGCGAAAGTCGCTAAAGCAATGACCAGGGCAATCACTGTCGTCGGCCAGAGTATTTGCGTCGGGCTCACGCCTGACGCTTTCATCGCCAACAGTTCTTGGTCGTTCGACATACGCCCCAAGCCCAAGAGGATTGCTAGCAAGAAGGCCATGGGTACGGTCATTTCCAAGAAGGTCGGCAGGATCAGCGAGAAAAGTTTAACGATTTGGAGCAGCGGGATGCCGCGCGTCACCACTAATTCAATGAGTTTGATCATTCGCCCGATAAGCAGGATGAATGTGAATGCCAGGAGGCCGACAAAAAAAGGTGGAAGAATTTCCGAAATCAGATAACGGGCGAGAATTCTGCGCTTCACTATGCGCTCATGTTAACCGGTGCATCATTCAATGTAAAATCCAATAGCGGCGAGAAAATGAAGAACGCGGTAGCCACAAAACAAAATCTGGTTTTTGGCGTCCATTCGGTTTTGGAAAAACTTGCAGCCTCACCGCAGGACGTGATTGAAATTTTGCTGTCAGACGTCTCTGATCGTGCAGTCTTGCGTCAGATTCATGATCAGGCCGCCCGATTGCGCCTACGCATCATCAGCGCAAGCCCCAAGCTACTTGATCGCCTTGCGGGAGGGCAAAAACACCAAGGCGTGGCCGCGCGCATTGAGGGCTATCGCTACCTGCCGTTTACCGAGCTCTTGGACCAGGTTGCGCTACCTTCTCGGAAAGAATTGGTCCTGATTTTGGACGGCGTGACCGACCCAAGGAATTTCGGGGCGCTGCTACGCACCGCGGATGGCGCCGGCCTATGCTACGTCGTGATTCCGAAGGACCGCGCCGCGGAAGCGACCCCTGTTGTCGTCAAAGCTTCTGCCGGCGCGGCGCACCATGTCAAGATCGCCAGAGTTGCCAATCTTCGCCGGGCGATTTTGGACCTCAAAAAACTCGATTATTGGGTCGTGGGGCTGGATGCCAGCAGCCCGGAATCGATCTACGACCGAGAATATCCTTCGCGACTCGGCATTGTCCTCGGAAGTGAAGGCAAGGGGATCCGACCGGTGATTCTGCGGGAGTGTGATTTCCTGGCATCTATCCCCATGCTCGGTAAAATTGCCTCACTTAATGTGTCAGTGGCCGGCGCGGTGGTGCTTTATGAACTTCTTCGCCAGCGGCGCAGTACAGAGAGAGATGCGGGAAGAACTTAAACAAATGTGGGATAAACCGAAATCCGTGGGCTAGCCGGAGTGGTTGTTGACATAACTGCAGGGAGATGCTTTAAATACCCGTTTACAAACAGGGATAGGTGCCCGTGGGCCTTGGTTTGTCAATTCAGCGCCGGTATGCGATTGAGTTGCTCCGATAACTAGCGAGAAACGTTATTTTTTTGGAATTTGATTCAACGCGATTGCATTGACTGCGCGGCGCACAAAGTGCCACACTGTCAGCTAGGCTGGCGTAGCTCAACGGCAGAGCAGCTGATTTGTAATCAGCAGGTTGTAGGTTCAAGTCCTATCGCCAGCTCCAGCCAGTGGAGTTGGAGTTGCAAAAAAAATCGGTGCGACGCAGGCTTTTTCATGGTTTAGTCTTTTGCAATGGGGTGAGGAGCGACAAGGAGAGGTTCCCGAGTGGCCAAAGGGAGCAGACTGTAAATCTGCCGGCGATGCCTTCGAAGGTTCGAATCCTTCCCTCTCCACCACTTTTGATTGCGGGAATAGCTCAGTTGGTAGAGCGCAAGCCTTCCAAGCTTGGGGTCGCGGGTTCGAGTCCCGTTTCCCGCTCCAAATGTATATGGCTGATGATAGGTCGCATGTGGTTTCGAAACTGCCGATGGGCTGGGAAATCAATCACACGCGCCATAATCCCTCGACGACTATGCCCAGGTAGCTCAGTCGGTAGAGCACGTCCTTGGTAAGGACGAGGTCGGCGGTTCAATCCCGCTCCTGGGCTTTGCCCGAACTTTGGTATGAGGGCGTGGTTATTGGTTAGAGAGCGAAGTTGATTCACTGGCAAATCAATTAGGAGGATGAGATGAGCAAACAGAAGTTCGAGCGGAAGAAACCGCACCTTAACATCGGCACGATCGGTCACGTCGATCATGGCAAGACCACTCTGACCGCGGCGATCACTAAGGTTTTGGAAAAGCAGGGCAAAGCAAAATTCCTAGCCTACGACCAGATCGATAAGGCGCCCGAAGAAAGAGAACGCGGCGTGACGATCAATATCGCCCATGTGGAATACGAGACCGATAAGCGTCACTACGCCCATGTCGATTGTCCTGGCCACGCGGACTACGTAAAGAACATGATCACCGGCGCGGCGCAAATGGACGGCGCTATTTTAGTCGTTTCGGCCGCCGATGGGCCGATGCCGCAAACTCGGGAGCATATTCTGTTAGCGCGCCAGGTCGGAGTCCCTGCCATCGTAGTCTTTCTCAATAAGGCCGACATGGTCGACGACAAGGAGCTGCTTGACCTGGTTGAATTGGAAGTGCGAGAACTTCTGTCCAAGTACAAATTCCCGGGTGATGATACGCCGATCATTATCGGCAGCGCGTTAAAGGCGCTAGAGGGCGACACCTCCGAAATGGGTGAGGGTGCGATTTTGAAGCTCATGGACGCCGTGGATACTTTCGTTCAGGAGCCAGTGCGAGATATCGACAAACCCTTCATTATGCCCGTAGAGGATGTTTTCACCATCAGTGGCCGTGGCACGGTGGTGACCGGTCGAGTCGAGCGGGGTATCATCAAGGTTGGCGATGAAATCGAAATCGTCGGTTTCAAAGCGACCCAAAAAACGGTTGCGACCGGCGTCGAAATGTTCCGCAAATTACTCGACGAGGGTCAGGCTGGCGACAATATCGGAGTCTTGCTGCGCGGTACCAAACGCGAGGAGGTCGAGCGTGGCCAGGTTTTGGCCAAGCCGGGCAGTATCACTCCCCATACCAAGTTTAACGCTGAGGCCTACGTTCTGACCAAAGAAGAGGGCGGGCGGCACACGCCGTTTTTTAACGGCTATAGGCCGCAATTCTATTTCCGTACCACTGACGTTACCGGTATCGTCAAGCTGCCGGAAGGAACCGAAATGGTCATGCCTGGAGACAATATCAATGTGGAAATCGATCTGATTACTCCGGTTGCCATGGACGAAGGTTTGAAATTTGCTATTCGTGAAGGTGGCCGCACGGTCGGCGCCGGAGTCGTGACCAAAATTATCGAGTAGATAAAGACAAGTCCGGACCAGAAAGGTTGGGGTTATGCGCGAACTCGTAGGATTTGCTTGCGACCAGTGTAAGCGAAAAAATTACACATCGACGAAGAACCGGAAAAAGACTACCGATAAATTGTCACTTAAAAAGTTTTGCGCCTCGTGCCGGACCCACACCCTGCATCGTGAGGTAAGAGTTTAACGGGGATACCGGGGGGTCAGTAGCTCCAATTGGTAGAGCGCCGGACTCCAAATCCGGTTGTTGCAGGTTCGAGTCCTGCCTGACCCGCCAGCTCAAGTCGCTTTGGTGTAACATGGGGGATTGGATCCAAAAGCTCCAGGATGGTGTCCGGCATGGGACGGAGTTTATCCAGGAGGCCTGGCAAGAATTGAAAAAAGTTTATTGGCCGTCCCGCAAAGAAACCTACGCGGCGACTCTGGTTGTCATCGTCGTGGTGTTATTGATTTCTGCATATTTGGCCTTGGTCGATCTGGCTCTGACGAAAGCCGTTCAGGCCATTATCGGGTGATTTGGCGGGCTCTCCCCTATGGCGAAACAGTGGTACATCGTTC
>JBLMXG010000098.1:0-9672 GCA_050257635.1 Chloroflexota bacterium | reverse complement strand
GGACACTCCACGACGTGCACGACCCTCAAGCCCCAAGGCCGGTAATCACCGCATCGCATTGGCCGAGCAGCTGCTCCATGATCGGTGTGGGCGCGCCCTGCATATGGGACGGTTTGGTTTTGAAAATGACTTCCTTGGTATGGAACTTCTCCCGCAGCAGTTTCGCCAGCTCCTGAAACATAGTCGTCGAATTCGCTTGGCCGTTATCGATAATACCGACCACTTTACCCTCTAGCGTATCCAGCCCCGGCACGAGTGGCCTGTCCTTGGGATTGACCGCACCCCGTGGATCGAGAAATTTAATCGTCCCCATGCACCTGATCCTCCTGAAACGTCCAAGACCGGATTATTTTTATATAGGCAAAGTCACTCTGTGGCTGCAACCTTACCGGCGTGCGAAAATAAAATATGACGCTCCAATCAAAGTGCGAGCGACCTGATTAGTTTCCATACAACTTCTTGACGAAGCCGCTTTCCTCGATCTCCTTCAAGATTGACGGATCGATGAAGTCGTTGGGGTTGAGACCTTTCATTTGCGGGCGTGTTTTGGCAAGTTGATCGATGATGGTCTGGATGCCGGCCGGGTCCGGATAAGGAACTCTGCGAATCAACCGCTGGGACATCTCGTCGTATGACGTTTGCACGAGAGACAAATCGTCGAGCCGGGTATATTTTTTCAACACTTTCAGCGCAAGGTCTTTGTTCGTTTTGAAGACGTAGATTCCTTCGAGATAGGCCTTCATGAATCGGATGACAAGATCTCGATTCGCTTGGATATAACTTTTTCGGGTGCCGAAACCGTGCATCGTGTAACGCGCGCCGAGCTGGCTCAAATCCGCAAGCACGGCAAAGCCCGCGCGCCTGGCAACGCTTGCAAAGGGCTCCGATAAAATCACCGCGTCGACAGCCTTGTTTTGCAGCGCGAGAACCTCTTCCGGCTCGCCGCCAATCTGGATCAGGGCAACGTCCCTCTCGGGAACCAGGCCCCAGTGATTGAGCGCATAGCGGATGGAAAAATCACTGGCGCCGCCCAGACGAGAAATTCCCACTTTCTTGCCTCTCAGCTGCTCGGGCTTTTTCAATTCCGGACTCGCGAGGACCTTAAAGACAAAGGTATCGAGCGTCGCCGTCAGCCCTACGAAGTCGGCCCCGGTTACATTGGCGTTGATATTGGCCACGCCTCCACTGGTGAGAAATTGAATCTCCCCCGCTAACGCCGCCTGGATCGCCCTCGAACTCACAGGGACAAAGAGCATGTCCACATCCAGTCCATACTTACGGGGCAAATTGAGCTCCTTCATAATGTAAACCGGATCGAATTGGATGCCGATGGAGGTGTAGGCAGCGCGGACTTTGGGCAGGCTTTGTCCGTGCGCCACGGCGGCGAAAGCTACAATGAAAGCAAAACTGCTCGCCAAACGTTTTAGTTTCAACATCATTCTCCCCCGATACCGTTATGCAATTATTCCGTGCTGGTGAAACAGATCGTCAATAACTCCCGATGGGCGCCACCCGAATCGGCAGCGGCGGATCATCGCCCGGGTCCGTCGGCTTGCGCGTCAGGATGACATGGCTTGATCTTCCGGTGGCAACGGATAGATCGCGAAATTGTTACCGCCAAAACAATTCGAACGTTTTGAGCTCTTAATCTCGAATCAATTTCGTCACCGATCTCGTCGAGCCGCCCTCCGGCGTGCTTTGGCCCCAGACGTGAATATATTGCGACTGCGAGCCGTCGCCTCCCGCGACCACGACGAGGATATCTTCCGGCTTGTCGGTGACAGGAATCACGCTGTCGCGCGTGAGCTTGAGGTCGCTGCGACGCTTGACGCGCTGAGCGAAGGTTTCATCGGGCAAATCCTTCATGCGGTACGCGGCGCGTTCCCAGACAAATTTCTGCACGTCTTTCTTGCTGAAGCCGTCTCCCGCAATGATCCTGGCATGCTCCGGACAGATCATCATAATTGCCTCGGGTCCAGACGGCCCTTCCATGCGATGGGCAAAGTTTGTGAGGATGCCGACAGCTTTGGAGCTGTCGAGATCAGACGCTCGCACTGACGCGTCCGCACTGATCGCCGTCACTGTGCTCTCTTCCTTCTTGAAGCCGCGCTCGACATGCAGCGGCTCCCAGGGACTCGCCTCCTCATTTTCCCCGACACAGATCGAATATTTTCCCGGCCAGCCCAGTGTCGCCTTGCAGGTCGTTCCCGGATACGAGCCGCCGATGTTGCGCTTAATCAGTTGCACGAAGCGGCCGATGGTCGCGTTGGCGCGCCAACCTTCGCCCAGAGCGTTAGACCCGCCGTTGACGTCGATCGCCTTGCGGATCGGGCCGTTGATGATGAGCATGACCGCCGGCCCCCCGGTAGTCGCCTGCAGCGCGTAAAGATTGAGCTTGGGATCGGTAAGCGCTTCCACGGCGGCGATCAACACCGACATATATTCGGGTTTGCACCCGGCCATCACCCCGTTGATCGCGATCTTCTCCACGGTCGCTTGAGCCCACCGCGGCGGCACGGAACCGATGACTTCTTGCGCATCGCACTTCGTCGCCGCAAGCATCTGAGCGACTCGCTCTTCGGTCGGCGGAATCACCGGCAAACCGTCGGACCAGCCCTTTTCTGCGAAAAATTCTTGCGCCGCCCAGAGGTCGTCCGGTATCTCGACTCGTTCCGCCTGGAGTGTTGCGATGGTCATAATCATTGTCCCTTGCGCAAAAAAAAGTTCGGGCTTCGAGTCCTGGATTCAAACCGAGACGCGAAACCCGAAGCTTACTTTATCAAGCGACTTTCGTTCGCTCCGCATCGGGAGCGACTAAAATGCTCACCAATTTTTCGAACGCAGCGTCGGCTCGCTTGTAAACCTCTTCCAGCTTCACCGTGCCTATGGGATGCTGCACGACCAGTAATGGATGATCGGGTGCGCCAAACGCTTCGCGCTCGGATTTGGCCAACGCGTCAAAAGCATGGGTGATCACGGTGACGGCAAATCGGCCGCGTTTTTGTAATTCGATCGAGTCGTGGACACTCCACGACGTGCACGATCCTCAATCTCCAAGTCCCGTCAGGACGAAATCCGCCTGAGCCGCCAGCTCGTCGAGATATTCCTTCGGCGCGCCTTGCTGCGCGGTCAGCTTGCGGCGCGAAATTAGCCCGGCGACACCGTATCTCGCCTTGAGCAATTCCTCAAAACGCCCCGCCAACTTATCCGCATTGGGCTTACTGTTATCGAGAAACCCGATCCATTTGCCGCGCAGGTCAGCAAACCTGGGCGGGCTGGCTACCCGCGCTGCCGAAGTCTGCGCCTTCCCCTCCGGACTGAGAACAATCATCGCGTGCCCTCCTTGGTAATCGAGATCTTGCGCCAACTGTTTTCTTTATTTTGAGCCAAAAATGGCTGCCTTTAGATGCCGTAAAACGCCTTGGGATTATCGTAGAGAATTTTCTGCACCGCCGCTTGCGGTATATCGCCCTTGTCCGCGCGCGCCTGCAGTTCCTTGCGGAATTCGAGCTCCATGGACGGATCGCGATGCGTGTAGTCGGACCCCACCATTAAATTGTCTTCGCCGACGGTTTTGAGAATGTAGGGCAGATCTTCATCCACCTGACAGGTGACGTAGATCCGGTTGTCTTTGAATACATTGGAGGGAACTTCGATCTGCGGCACGCCGAGCACTCCGACCGACTCCCGTCCCCGTTGCCGGAACGCCTGCCGCTTTAGATCATAGGCCACAAACGGCGTCCACATCGATCCGGCTTCGATGCAGCCGATGCGGAGCTTGGAAAACTTGATCGGGATCTTGTGCAGAACCAACCCGAGCACGCCGTTGATCGCCGCCGCCTTGGTGCGCATGAATTGACCATGCGAAAACTCCCGCGCCGGAGAAAAATCCGGTACCCCCGAGCCAGTGTGAATGCAGATCGGCAGATCGAGCTTCTCAGCTTCGGCATAAAACGGTTCGAAATAGGGATCAGCCGGATATTTCCCCGTTTCGCGGTCGCCTTTTTTCAGTACACCGCAGGCGCCGTGATCTTTGGCCCAGCGCAGTTCCGCGACGGTTGCTTCCATGTTCTGCAGCGGCGGCATGCATACCCAGCGCAGGCGTCCGCCCGATTGACCGCAACGGTCGCCGAGCCAGCGGTTGTAACTGCGTCGCATGGCCGCATTGATTTCCGGTTTTTCCGTCGCTTCCATCAAGAACAGCGTCGGGTAGATGACCTGGATATCCGTGCCGAGCTCGTCCATGTGCTTGAGCCGCGCCTTTACGTCCAACAACTCGCGCGACTCCACGGTCGTGCCCGAGTCTTTGTCGCTGCGAATGAAGCGAACCTGGCGCTTGCCGTCAATCACCCAGTAGCGAGCCGGCGGCAACTTCGGGTCCGGATTCGCCGGATAAGCGGTCGTCGGCTTGTAGGGTAGATCGCTTTCTTGAAAATACTCCCAGGTATCGTCGGTCTCGTCGATGTGCGTGTCTGCGTCAATAATCCCCACAGTGCTTTCTCCAAAAAATGAATTGCCAATCGATTACTTAATACGGGCTCTCTTGTTTTGAAAGAGCTACGGCGCGTCCACTTCGCAGCCGGACCGCCTCGCCGCCTCTAGACCCTAAGTTCTAGGCTCCTTAAATCCTCTCGAACTGTTTTTTTCCTTTCATCTTGTCGTTGAGCTCGGGGTCGAGATAAATCGTCGGCCCGCCGAACGCCTCGGCGCGATTGCCCAAAAGCGCGAGCACGCTGTCGCCGGTATTTTTGATATCGTAGTAGAACTTCGCCGGGATCAACACCACACTGCCCTTCTCGATCGCCGTCCGGCTGCCGTCGCGATGAACGATCTCGCCCCTGCCTTCGATCACCGTAAAAGTTTCATCGCTGTTGTGATAGTGCAACCCCGCCGTGCCCGAGCCGGGCATATAGACGTTCAACCAGCAACGCATACGCGGCGTGCCCACCAGGTCGAAGTACATTTTCTCTTTGCCGGAGTTGACGGTCTCTTGAATCTTGTCGCTGAATGTTGCCAGTTCCATCGGTCGTGAATCCTTTCAGCTTCTTTCTTAATACAACCCTACCCCGGAGGTCAAAAACCTGCACACTTTTTCTGCCACGACAACTGTAGGAGCGAGTTTGAAACCCGCCCCTACAGGATGTACGACCGGCAACATTTTCAAATTGGCCCAAACAGCCGTATCGGATTGTCGTAGAGGATTTTCTGCTTTTGCGCCTGGCTGATATCGCTTCTTTCCAGTAACTCCTGTGCGGCGTTCTCTCGACCCTCGCCGTGCGGGTAGTCCGACGAGTACAGCAACTGCCCTTCGCCCAAGAGCGCGATCTCTTCTTTCATCAACGGATCCTCCATCTCGCCGCAGATAAACACCCGCCCGGAGCGTAGATATTCCTTCATGGTTTGCAGAGGCATGCGCGCGTTCAGCACCGAAGGCTGGATCTCGCGGTCGCGCTCCAGATAATGATCCAGCCGGCCGACCATGTAGAAAATCCATTCCGCGCCGAATTCCATAAAGGCGATCCTCAGATCGGGATAGCGGTCCATCATTCCGCCGCCGAGAAGCGCCACGAACGCCATTTGCGCCGGCAAAGCCATGCTGAGAGCATGTGCGGCCAGGAACGTATCCACGCAGCTGTCGAAGGGGGGGAAACTCGCCGCCATGTGCACACAAAGGGGCAATTTGCAGCGCCCGAACTCGTCCCAGAAATCCGTGAACGTCGAATCGCTGAGCATCTTGTCTTGAGCCGTGCCGAAAACCACCGCAGCGGATGCGCCCAGCCGGATCATTTCTTCCAAAGTAGCGATCGACTCGCGCGGCTCGCGCAGAGGGATCAGGCCGGCCCACTTCAAGCGCTTCGAGAACGGCTTGGTCTGCCGCGCGATAAAGCGATTGAAGGCGCGAAACAGCGCCGCTTCGAAGCGCGCATCGGCCGTCCAGCGGGCGTACAAAGTGGACGGAAACAAAAATTGCACATCGATGCCGAGACGATCGAGATCGCGGATGCGCGCCTCGGGATCGACCAGCGTCAAAGAGACGCGGTCGGGTCCTTCGATGACCCAGCGCGGCGGCGTGGCCGGTTGCAAGCCCGGCCCCAAGCCGTGCGGCTCCATGCGGCCGTCGATCAACCACCCCGCCGTGAACGCGCTAAGCTCACCGCCGTCGTGGATCAGCGCCGGCCGCGGCCGGCGCGCGGCAAACTCCTGCGGCAGATCTTCCCACATTTGCGGCGCCACATTGACATGCGCGTCGGCATCGTAAACTCGATATCCGCCAATCATAGGTTGACCTCCTCGGTAGTTCTCGCCGACTTAAACCACGCGCGCCGTTCGGCTGTCAAATCATTATATAAAACCTGTGATCGGAATCGGATATTTTTCTCGCCAAGGCGCAAAGACGCCAAGGTTTTGAAGAATAGTTACAAACGTTTACGGATACTTTTCATCCTTGATTTCCCAACTTCGCGGCCTTTGCGCTTCTTATGAAAATTCCCATTAGAAGCAAAATCCCCCGGTCCTGCGGCCCGCCCCCTTTGACAAAGGGGGCCATTGGGGGATTTGTTGGCGTTGGTTCGAACAGGCTGCGGTCATTTTCAATCGCCGTGTTGTACCGATCGGTACGTGAATTTCTTTGCAGGAGATATCGCGAAACTTGGTGCGGCTTCGCCACGCTAGGAGCTTCATGGTTGGACCGATTATTTTTCACAATTGACAGAGCGAACATGCGCAGCCCTTGACCCGGAGTTTCACTCCTGGATAGAGTCGCGGGGAGCCGATTGGGGGAAACAAACTATGAACGGAATCATCGATGCCGACACCCATATCGCCGAATCGGAGCCTATGTGGCAATTGATCGACGAAGGCATGAAACAGCGCCGGCCTGTGATGGTCGCCGCGCCGGAAGACACCCAGTATGGTGACTTCAACGTCATGTGGCTGATTGACGGCAACGTCTTTCCCAAAGCCGCGGGAAAAGGCGGCTTCCGCCTGATCACACCGGCGTCATCCAAGCGCGAGACCGGACGCAGCGACATCCTGCGGGCCTCGCGTGAGATCACCGACGTCGAGACCCGCCTTGCGGACATGGACCGAGCCGGCGTCGCCGCTCAGGTCATTTTCCCGACGCTGTTTCTTATCCAGGTTACCGACGACGACGTCCTGGAGCGCGCGCTATGCGCTGCGTATAACCGCTATCTGGCTCAAGTGTTCGCCAAGAGCCGCGGCCGCTTGCGCTGGGTCGCCGTGCTGCCGCTGCACAGCGTAGACGCATCGCTTGAGCAGATGCATAAAGCGAAAGCGAGCGGCGCCGTCGGGCTATTTTTCAACGGCATCGTCGGCTCGTTGACGCTCAACAATCCGCACTTTCACCCGATCTACGCCGAAGCGGAAAAGCTCGGCTTGCCGATCTGCGTCCATACGGGCCAGAGCTCGCGTTATATCAATGAGTTTTTCGATCTCGGGCTGAACGGCACCTTCGCGACTTCGCACCTGCCGCCGGTGATCGGCTTTCGAGATCTAGTCGCGAGCGAGATTCCGGAAAAATACCCAGGTTTGAAATTCGGCTTTCTCGAAGCGTCGGCGAGCTGGGTCCCCTACTTGTATCATCACCTCAAGCGCTCCGCGCGGCCGCGCCCATCGTTTCCCGACGCGCGCTGGAAATACGCCTCGTGCAAGGATCTGTTCCGCGACTACCGCATCTATGTCGCCTGCGAAGCGGACGAGGACATCCCTTACTTAGCGGAATTTATCGGCGAGGATCACCTGATGATCGGCTCGGACTACGGCCACAACGATCCGGCCGAAGAAAAGGCGCTGGTCGAATCCATGAAATCGCGCGAAGACCTGTCAACTGAGCTAATCGAAAAGATCCTTGTTCACAACCCAAAAGCGTTTTATTCGCTTTGAGCTGAACGAATCGAATCCGGCGTTCCGTCTCAATCCCCGCCCTGCAGCGGTTTTCCGGTGAGCTCCGTCAGCGTCGCTGTCGGCGTAACGTATTCCATATCAGTCGATACTTCGATCAACGCCGAGCCCTTCGCCGCCAACGCTTGTTTGAGCGCGAGCATGAATTCTTCATCGCGATTCACCTTTAATCCCAACGCGCCATAGGCGGTGCCGAGTCCGGCGAAGTCGGGATTGACGAGGTCGTTGCCACAGGGCCGGCCGGGATACTGCGCCACTTGGTGCATGCGGATCGAGTTGTAGCCTTCGTTGTTGTAAACGATGGCGATAATCGGGGCGTTGTACTGCTTGGCGGTCGCCATCTCCTGCCCGGTCATGAGAAAGCCACCGTCGCCGGCATGCGCCACAACCGTGCGTCCCGGATGAGCGAGTTTCGCCGCCACAGCCGAAGGGATCCCCGGGCCCATGCACCCCAGGCTCGGCGAAATGTACGAATCCGCGTGCTCGAACTCCAGGTAGCGCTGGTGCCACTGCCCGAAGCTGCCCGCGTCCGTCGCCGTGATCGCGTCGGCTGGCAAAGCCGCTTTGAGATCCGCCAGCACCCGCTCCATCGACACGCGCCGCGTCGGCCGCTCGGCTGGCGTGGCATAGCGCTTTTGCGCCGCATGATGTTCCGCGATCCAACCCGCGCGATTTTCGTTTGGCCGCGGCCCGGGAAATTTGAGCGCTGCCGCTAGAGCGGTTTTTGCATCGGCGACGATGCCGACTTCGGGACGCAGATTTTGCCCGATGGTCTGCTCGTCGGGATAGATTTGAATTAAGGGCTGCCCCGGTTTCGGGATCGCGAAAGCCCCCGTCGATTGCTGGTTCAACCGGCTGCCGACGACCAAAACCAGATCGGCTTCGTTACCCACCAGGTTTCGCGTGTGCTTGTTGGCGTTGGCCAGGTTGCCGATATAATTGAGATGATTGTTGGGAAAGGCGTCCTGGCGCTTGTACGAGGTCAGCACGGGAATCTGAAACTTTTCGGAAAAATCGATCAGCTCCTGCCTCGCGTTGGAATACTGCGTACCCGATCCGGCGATTAGCACCGGCTTCTTCGCCGCATTGATGCGGTCGACGACTTGCTCGATCACTTTCGGATCGGGATCGAAGCGCACTGCGGGATAAGGATCGATCATGGCTATGCTCGCGTCCTCTTCGAGCATGTCACGCGGCAACGACACCACTACCGGTCCGGGACGGCCGCTGCGCGCGATATGAAAAGCCCGCGCCATGATGCGCGGAATTTGTTTTGCATCATTGATCTCGATTACCCATTTCGCGATGGTGCCGAAGAAATGCGTATAGTCGATCTCCTGCCCGGCTTCGCGACCACGCGCTGAGCGCGCAACTTGGCCCACTAGCAAGACCAGCGGCACAGAATCGTATTTCGCGCTGTGCACCGCGATGCTCGCATTGGTTGCCCCCGGCCCGCGCGTGACGACGCACACGCCCGGCTTGCGCGTCGCCTTGGCGTAGCCCTCGGCCATAAAGCAAGCACCGCCTTCCTGCCGATTGGTGATCACCTGAATCTCCGGCGTCGCATACAGCCCGTCGAGCACGGCGACATAGCTCTCGCCGGGCACGCAAAAAATATGACCCACACCCTCGTTGCGAAGACACTGAGCGACAGCGTGACCGGCGATCATAGCGGTTCCTCCTACACCATTTGGGAATTTTTCACTGTCCGCTTACTTACATCAAACGGGGAAAGACGCCAAGCCGCGGCGG
>JBLMXG010000097.1:0-27077 GCA_050257635.1 Chloroflexota bacterium | reverse complement strand
CAAGGAGAAAGATCATCGCCCCATAGAGCTCGCAGATTTTAGATAGATTGATTCTACGGTATTGGACTTCGTCATTCGCATCGGACCCAATCGCGCAACGCGGTGTGTCGCCAACGAGCGTCGAATTCGTGTTCTCAAATTCGAGCCTTCACTTTCCCTCCGCGGCGAGCCTTTCGGAGGAACTCCGCGATGGTTTGTGTTACCTTGACCTCACGCAATGCAAGAAACGGACTTACCTATCTTCGAAATCGAGCAGCGGTTGCTCGAAACTCTGAGCCGGCAAAAACGGCTGGTTCTCACCGCGCCTACCGGCTCGGGTAAATCGACCCAGGTGCCGCAGATGCTGCTCGACGGTGCATTGCTGGGAAAAGGCCAAGTGACTATCTTGCAACCGCGCCGTTTGGCGACGCGCTTGCTTGCGGCGTGGGTCGCCGAGGCGCGAGGAGCGAAGCTCGGCGGCGAGGTAGGCTATCAGATGCGCCTCGACAACGTCACCTCCGCCGCGACGCGGATCTGTTACGTGACCGAAGGCGTGCTTCTGCGTAGGATGGTGGCGGATCCCAAATTGAATGGCATCAGCGCCGTCATCTTCGACGAATTCCACGAGCGCCATCTTTACGGCGACATCACGCTGGCGCGCGCGCTGCAAATCCAGGAATCGACGCGGCCCGAGCTTATCATCATCGTCATGTCGGCGACCTTGGACGTTGCCGTGATTGAAAAGTATCTCCAGCCCTGCGCGGTGCTGTCGTCGGAGGGGCGCACTTTCCTCGTGGCCACGGAATACCTTGCCCAACCCGCCGGCAATACGACCGTGTGGGAGCTGGCGGTCAGGGAACTCAAGCGCCTCGTGCGCCAGCATACGCAGGGCGATGCGCTGATCTTTATGCCCGGCGCCTACGAGATTGCGCGTACCGTGCAGGCGGCGCGCGATGCGCTCCGCTCAGAGTTTGTTGTGTTGCCGTTGCACGGCGAATTGTTGCCGCGAGATCAGGACGCGGCGGTGGCGAAATATGACCGGCGCAAAGTCGTTGTCGCGACCAATGTCGCGGAAACCTCGCTCACCATCGACGGCGTGCGCCTGGTCATCGACAGCGGCCTGGCGCGCATTCCCCGCTACGATCCCTACCGCGGTATCAATACGCTGCTGATCGAAAAAATCAGCCGCGCATCCGCCGATCAGCGCGCCGGCCGCGCCGGCCGCACGGCGCCCGGTCACTGCGTCCGTCTCTGGAGCGCGCATGAGCATGCGGCTCGCGCCGCGCAAGAACTTCCGGAAATAAAGCGGCTCGATCTCGCCGAAGTGATCCTTACCCTCAAGGCGAGCGGCATCGGCGACGTGAAAACGTTTCGTTGGCTCGAAGTTCCGGAAGCGCGCGCGCTGGAGCGCGCCGAAACCCTGCTCGCCGACCTTGGCGCCACCGACGATAAAACCGGCGCGATCACGAAATTGGGGCGGTGCATGCTGGCTTTCCCGGTCCACCCGCGCTACGCGCGCATGCTTCTCGCCGCGCAAGATTACGGCTGCGTGCGGCCGATCGCGTTGATCGCCGCGCTGACTCAGGGACGGGACTTGCTCGCTCGCCGACCAGAAACGCGAACCGAGGGCGGTCGCGGCGAACTGGCCGATGGCGAGAGCGATTCGGACTTTTTCGTGCTCATGCGCGCCTGGCGCTATGCCGAGCAAAGCGGTTTCCAGCTAGACCGCTGTCGGAGATTGGGAATAAACGCGCAAGCCGCGCGGCAAGTCGGGCCGCTCTTCGAGCAGTTTTTGCGCATCGCTGCGGAAGAAGGATTGGACGTGAGCGAGAAGCCGATGGATCGCGCTGCCGTGCAACGCTGTATGTTGGTCGCCTTTTCCGACCATCTGGCTAAACGTCTCGACGCCGGCTCGCAGCGCTGCGAGCTTGTCCACGGTCGGCGCGGCACGCTGGCGCGCGAGAGTGTCGTCAAGGCGCCGCTTTTCGTGGTCGCGGAGGTGCGCGAGGTCGATAGCGGCGGCGGCCGAGAGCGCAGCTTGAACATCCTGCTAAATCTCGCCACCGCAGTCAAAGAAGAATGGCTGCGCGAAATGTTTCCGCATGGATTTGCGAAAATGCGAGCGATCGCCTACGACCCCGCGCTGCGCCGTGTCGTTGCCCGCGAGGAAAGACGATTTCGCGATCTGCTTCTGGAAGACAAAATTTCCGACAATCCCCCGGTGGACGAAGCCGCCGCGATTCTCGCACGCGAAGTCGCCGCCGGGCGCTTAGCGCTTGAAAGCTGGGACGAAGCCGTCGAACAGTGGATTCTCCGCGTCAATTGTTTGCGCGAATGGATGCCGGAGTTGCAGTTGCACGCCATCGCCGAAGCCGACCGGACTGTGATGATCGAACACATCTGCCACGGTGCCTTCAGTTACAATGAAATCAGAAACCGCTCCGTGCTGCCGGTGGTTAAATCCTGGCTGTCGCCGCGGCAGCAGGCGTGGGTCGAAGAGTACACTCCGGAGCGGATTCAGCTGCCCAAGGGGCGGTTGGTAAAAGTGAACTACTCTGCTGACGGCGCGCCGACCATCGCCGCGCGTATCCAAGACCTGTACGGCATCAGGGACGCCCTCTGGATCGCCAACCGCCGCGTCCGCGTGCGTATCCAAGTGCTCGCGCCCAGCAACCGGCCGGTACAGATCACCGAAAATCTAGGAGACTTCTGGCGCGACACTTATCCGAAATTAAAGCAGCAACTGCAGAGACGATATCCGAAGCACGAGTGGCGGTGAGCGAACCGCCTGCGCGGTCCAATCGCCAACTTTGCCGGGTCAAAAGCGCAATGGCGGCAACGCATGTTCACCACGTCGGACGGATTGGCGTTAAATGTCCCCTTCGGGGATGGTTGAAATCCCTCGCCTTCAGGCGAAGTGAAAGTTTGTCATGCCGGTCCTTCGAGGGCCTCAGGATAAACTCCGGCCGGCATCAGGTTCGCTCTTGGTCCGAATACAAAAATCGCCTAGATTCTGCATGCGCCGGAATGACGGATACAGAGGTCGACTTCCGGTCCGCAAGTTCAGAACCTCTTGGCTTGGAACCAAGTGTTGATCAGTTTACCTCATGACGCATTGACTGAGCGGGCAAATCGATTTAGAAGCGGCACCAGAGCGTCAAGTTTCAGTCCACTGGCAAGATTCCGAAAGCTCAGATTGCGCCAGACGACGCCCGCAAGAGTAAAGGAGGGTAGAAATGATCCCATCCTCAGCCGTCGGCATGCTGAAAACCGGCTTTTTGGGCGAACTCATCGCACCGGGCGATTCGCAGTACGATGCCGCGCGCGGCGTGTTCAACGCGATGATCGATCGGCGGCCGGCGCTCATCGCCCGCTGCGTCTGTCCCCAGGATGTGATTCAAGCGGTGAGTTTCGCGCGCAGAGAGAATCTGCTGGTATCCGTGCGCGGCACGGGCCACAACGTCGCCGGATTCGCTGTATGCGACGACGGCCTCGTGATCGATCTTTCAGGTATGAAGCGGATCACCGTTGACGCTCCGGCGCGCACGGTCCGTGTGGAGGGGGGATGCAATTGGGGCGAGGTGAACGACGCGCTCCAGCCCCACGGTCTTGCCGCCACCGGCGGCTTTGTTTCGGTCACCGGCGTCGCGGGCCTCACGCTCGGCGGCGGACTCGGATGGCTCGTTCGCAAATATGGCCTGGCGCTCGACAACTTGCTCTCCGCTGAAATCGTGCTTGCCGACGGCCGGCTCGTGATAGCGAGTGCTGGCGAAAATGCCGACCTCTTCTGGGCGATACGCGGCGGAGGCGGCAACTTCGGCGTGGTGACATCCTTCGAATTCCAGGCGCATCCGGTGGGCACCGTGCTGGCGGGGATCGTTCTGCATCCGCTTGAACGCGGAGCAAGTGCCATCCGTCGATGGCGCGACCTGGAAGCCGGTGCGCCCGATGAATCGACGCAAGGAGCGCTGCTATTTCATCTGCCGGACGATGCATCGACTCCGGCTCCCATGCGCGGCGCGGCCGTTGTCGGTCTCGGCGGCGTTTACGCGGGGCCGGTGGACGGGGGCGAGAAGTTTCTGCGGCCACTCCGCGAATACGGGCCTCCCCTCGCCGACAAGTTCGAACCTATGCCGTACAATGCCGCGCAACGGATGGCGGATTTCCTCTGGCCGCCGGGCCTCCATAATTACTGGAAGTCAAGCTACCTGACGACGCTGAACGACGCCGCCATCGATAGGATCGTCGATTTTTTCGCACGGGTTCCGTCACCGCGCACAGTGATTGTGATCGAGCATAACGGAGACAGCGCCTGGGACCGCGTCTCGGACTCGGCCACTGCATTCGGGCATCGCGCCTGGCCGTATAACTTCTTGGTCACTTCGGCGTGGTCCGAACCGGGCGACACGGAGCGAAACATCGTCTGGACCCGCGAACTCTTCGAAGCCTTGCGACCGGTCACTGCTCCGGGTGCCTACGTGAATTATCTGGGCGGCGACGAAGGCGCCGATGGCCTCAAGGCGGCATATGGCGAGAAGCTCAGACGGCTCGCGGCGTTGAAGGCGAAGTTCGATCCAACGAACCTGTTCCGGATGAATCAGAACATCCCGCCCAGCTCGATCGGCGATGACGTTCCGTCAACATCATGAAAATTAAATACCTCCAAAACGCCGACGCGCTTCTTGTCGAGTTGCGCGCCGCCGAGATGATTGAGACGAGAGATCTCGATGAAAACACACTTGACTTCAACTTCGGAGCGACAGGATCAGGACGTTACTTATCTGCGGGCGGCATACGAGCAGGCTCTGAAGTCATACCATGAAGGGGGCTTGCCGATCGGGGCGGTGATGGTCGAGGCCGGCGAGATCGTCGCCCGAGGGCATAACCGAAGGGTTCAGGACGGCGATCCCACTGCCCATGGCGAAATGGATTGCTTGCGGCGCGCGGGCCGTCGCAGCCGCTACGATCGCATCACCCTCTATACCACGCTGAGTCCCTGCATGATGTGCTCGGGCACGATCGTTCAATTCGGCATCCCGCGCGTGGTCATCGGCGAGAACCGCAACTTCCCCGGCAATCCTGAATTCCTGCGCGCTCGCGATGTCGAAGTAATCGTGCTCGATGACCCTGATTGCACCGACCTCATGGCGCGCTTCATTCGGGAACGACCTGAGCTTTGGGACGAGGATATAGCCGGGAGAACGAATGTCTGAGCATGACATTCGAGTCTCCGCTATCGCGCGGCCGTTGGCCTGCCGAGGTGGTTGATCCACTGCGGAGCCTGTCGCGCGGCAACTCGCGGACCGTGTTGGCCGACATGGGCCGGAGTTCGGATCGATTGGGCGCTCAGGCAAGCGGTTGTTTGTCCAGTGGCGCAGGCACCGCGAATGCATTGAGCGTCATGGCGACCATGGAGTAGAAGCCGACGGCGCTGACCAGCTCGACCATCGTTTGCTCGCCAAACAGGGCCAAGCCGCGCTGGAAACTCGCCTCGGACAAGGTTCGGGTGGTGTTGAGCTCCAACGTGATGTCATAAACCAGCCGCTCGTCGTCGCGGGAGAAATCCGGCGTGCGCCGCTCGCGAATGGCGTCCACGATTTCGGCTGAAATGCCGAACTTGAGCGCGTGCGGCTCATGGATAAACCAGGCGTATTGGGCGGTGGATTGACGCGCGGCGACGAGAATCATCAGCTCGAGCAGTCTTCTTTCGAGTTTAACCCGCGACGCAAACATCTCTTGCAGCTTGAGCGTGTGCTCGCACAGCTCGGCGTTACGTAGCCAGACGGCGAAGGGTCCGCGCATGTGACCGCGCTCGCGCATCATGCGGTCGTAAATCACGCGCTGTTCCGCGGAAAGTTTGTTCGCGTCGATTTCGGGGAGGCGTGACATCTAAGTTCTTTCAAGCTCGTTCCAAACGTTCCAGTTGTTCCAAGGGTTCAAGCCCCCCTCCCCGCGTCGAGACTGTGTCGCAATGCGCAAAATTACCTGACTGTCGTGCTGAGCGAGAGCGAAGCATCTGCTTTTCTCACAGGTTACCACAAGCAGATTCTTCGCCTGCGGCTCAGAATGACATTATGACACAACCGCGGCGCGGGGCAGGATCGAACAGAGGGACCTTGGGTTAAATCGCACCGGTCACGATGAATAATTTTTAAAACTTCACGGCCGAGACGACCGCGTTTTGCAATTCTCATGTCAAGATTCACCATTATTTATAGAGCTTGTCGACGAATCCCGATTTGCCGAGCTCCGCAAGAATGGAGTTGTCGATGAACGCCTCGGGCTTGGCCGTCTTGGCCTTTGGATGTGTGGCAAATTTGAGCATCGTTTGCACGGCCGCGGCGGGGATCAGCGGCAATCGCTCCCACGCCGGCAAAAACGTCTTGTAAGAATCCTCCAAGTCGGCGGTATCGGTGGTTTTCGTGTACTTGCCGATCACTTGTTTGGCGAAGTCTGCGTCGGTGCGCGCGATTTTGATGCCTTCCAGATAGGCTTGGAGGAATCTGCGCACGTTGTCTGGATGCGTCTTAATATAGTCTTTCGTGCTGGCCAGCGCAGCGTGGATCATCGGGATGTTCTGCGCGGTGACATTGACCAGTTCCTTGAGGCCGGCGTGTTGCGCCTTCAATGTCGTGGGCGAGGTAAAAATGCCGGCGGCGGCGTTACCCTGGTTGATCCCGGTGAGAATTTCCACCATGCCCTTTAAATAGACGAGCTTGACGTCTTTGCCGGGCGTCAATCGTGCTTGCTGAAGCAAGATCCGGGCGGCGAAGTCCGTGGTTGCCCCCGGTACGGTGACCGCCAACACCTTGCCTTTCAAATCGGCTACCGACGTGATCTCGGGTTTTGCATAGACCGACATGACGGCGCGATTCAGGATGCCCGCGATATAGACGACCGGCTCGCCATTCAAGCCCGCCTCGACGATCTCTCCGCCAGGATTGATGATTTCAAGATTCTTGCCGATAAGCGCCTGCGTGGCGGTGGCTGGCGCGATATAGCGAAGGTCGACGTTCAGTCCGTACTTGGCAAATAGCTTTCGATCCGCCGCGATCCACAGGGGTGCAAAGGCGCCGCTGAATGCCGCATAATTTGCCCGCACCGTCGGCGCCTCCCCCGCCTGCGCCCGCTGCGCAGCGCCGACGATCGCTAGGGACAATGCTACGGCGACGATCGCCTTGGTTGTCGATGAACGGACTCGAAGCGATTTCTCTATGGGTGTCATCTCACCTCCGTAGGATTGCGATCCCGAATTTAGCAGCGACCACGGCGCGCCGCCGCGCCGGAATTGTCGGCTCTAACGATCATGTTTCAGGATGGACAAGAAATTATCGGCAAACACCTTCTTCAGGTCGTCGTGTTTGAGCTTGGCCGCTTTGGTTACATGCTTGGCGATCTTCTCCACTTCCATGGGGAGGGGATTATAGGGATGATCGGAGCCGAAGAGAATCTTGCTCGTGCCGACGCCGCGGAACGCTTCTAGAAGCAGCGGCATCCAGCCGACCACGGAGGTTTCTAAAAAAATATTCTCATTTTGGCGCGCGACGGCCACCGCCAGCTTGACGTATTCCGAGACGCCCATATGGCCGAGGATAACCGGCACGTCGCGATAGCGGGCGGCAAGCTCGGCGATTACGCCGGGTGAGGCTTTGCTCGACATCCCGGTATGAAAGATAACCGGAACTTGGTAGCGCCGCGCTGCGTTATAGATCGGCTCCATCAATTCGGCTTCGTTGGGATCGAAGAATTCGATTTCCGGGTGTAGTTTGATGCCTTTCAGTTTCAATGTGCCGAGACAATGGTCAAGCGACTTCGCCGTTGCTTCCGGGCCGAAGTTGGGATTGATGCGGCAAAAGCTGATAACGCGTTTGGGGTGTTTGGCCATTTCCTCGGCCATGATCTGATTCGCTTCGGAGTAATCGGTGTAAGAAGCTCCCAAAGGAAACGCGACGGCGCAGTCCAGACCCGCCTCGTCGAGATTGCGCACGAGATCGTCGCCGAGAAAGCTCGCGACGCCGTGCCCAAGCGGCGTTTTGCGTCTTCCCAAATGAGAATGTGCGTCGATGGCGTAATATTCCGAGCCGTTGATGCTTAGCGCCATGTCTTTCTCGTGTCCTTGCGGAAGGGCTTCGTTTAACTCCCAAGGGATACTTAACGGACAGGCTTCGCAGCTATCAGCCAAGGATCCGGTTCTGCGGTCTTGTTTAGCGACTTGGCGAGCTCGCGCAGATATTCTTCCTGCTCCTTGGGAGTGTAACGCGCCAGGGAGCCATCGGCGTTTTTGGGTATGCCGCCTATGAAATGAAAGGCGTGGCCGTCCCAGTCATAAAACTCATCGCCGCGCTGGTAAATCTCTTTCCACTTGTAGCCGACCGGGCTGCGGTGCAAGCCCGTGCGCGCGGGAAAGTTATCTTCCTTGTCGCGGGAATCGTTAAGATTTTCCTTCGGTCCCGCTTCTTCGGGCAGCCCCTCCCACATGCGCCGGTAGTTGGGGAAAAATTCCTCTTCGCGCACCGTGAAGGCGGTGTGCATATCCCACCATGGACTATGTCCGGCGATGCGCTCGTCAAGCTGGTCCACAAGCTTGTAGATGAGACGCCCGCCCGCCCGCATGCGCAGGACCAGCGTTCCCTCGGCGGTCTTGGCATTCCGCTCCGTTTGCATGCCGCAATATTTTTCAAAAAAAGCCGCCGTTCTCGCCAAGTCCCGCGAGCCGTAGACGCAATGGCTGATGCGGCCGACGTTTGCCGACGTTTGCATCTCCATCGCCCCTGCCGGCATATGCACCGGCGCCCAAAACTCATATTGATTGCCGTCCGGGTCGGCGAAGCAGACCACCGTGCCTTCTTCGCCGTCGGCAGCGGTTTTGATCGGATCGGTGTGCGGGATTTTGTATTGATCGAGACGGCGCAGGTGGCGCCCGATATCGTCGGCTCTCACGTAAAAACCGCAGCGAGGCATGTCTTTGCCCAGCTCTTTTGCCGGCGGATAGTTTTCCGGCTGGAGAAAAGCGCCGATCCGGCAGGATTCGTCATCCCACCACATGAAGGAAAAGATCGGCGTATTTTTTTTCCGATTGTTGGTCGTGAGGCCGTTGAACGGTTGGAACTTCAAGCCGATGGCTTGGTTCGCCCAGTAACTCCAGGCCGGCAAATTGTTGGTGCCGACGACATAGTGGTCGATCCAGTGGACCGCGCCTTTGGGCTCGACTGTGTTCATCGAAAATACTCCTTCTGCCGATGGTTCAGCTCGTGCAAAATATTCCGCTTGTTCTCCAGAAAGGCTGACTGTCTCAATTCTTCTATAACGTTTCAGTTGCGCAAGGCAAACAACAATCGATGCCCGTTCAAGGCTCAAAGATTCAGCCGTTCACTCGGACTTTGGGATTCGGCCTGACTTGAAGAGCTGCGCCAATGTCGGTGGTCGGTGCGCCGCTCACATCGAATAGTAAGCGGCGCAGTTGTCCCACAGGATTTTGCGCTTATCGGCCTCCGAGAGCGGCAGCTTCAAGAAATGATTGGCCGCTTCGGGATAGCGCGAGTCGACATGCGGGTAGTCGGTGGAAAAAACCAGCTGGCCGCTGCCGACCTGCTCGATGACGTTATTGGCGATCACTTCGTCGGGCTCGATGGATACCACGCACTGACGCTTGAAATATTCGCTCGGTTTCATCTTCAAGTCGCGCGCCCAGACGTCTCCATCGAGCTCCCACGCTTCGTCGAGGCGCCAAAGAAGCCAGGGCAGCCAGCTGCAATTGGCTTCCAAGAACGCGACGCGCAGTTTCGGATGGCGCGCCAGCACGCCGCCGCCGCAAAAACAGCCCAGGGCGAGCATCTGCTCGATCGGTTGGGCGAAGACGCGCCGCAGCATGAAATTGGGCTCGAGCCGCTCGCCGATTTGATTCTTGCCCGTGCGCGTCGATTCGTGAAAACCGAGCGACAGGTTGAGCGCTTCCAAGGCCTCCCAGAGCGGCTCGTAGTAAGGACTCTGCCATTGGTGTTGAACCAACGGATTGGCGCGCAAAAACACGGCGCGGAAACCGAGCTGCTCGGCGCAGCGGCGCGCTTCGCCGACCGCGTCCTCCATGCTGTAGGGCGAGATCATGCCGGCGCCGATGAGTCGGGCAGGATCTTTTTTGCAGAAGTCGTAGAGCCAGTCGTTGTACGCCCGCGCCAGAGCGGCGGCGAATTCGCGATCCACGTCATCGATGACGAGGAGCCGAAGACCCCGCGTCGGATAGAGCACCGCCACGTCGATGCCTTCGACATCCATCGCTTCAAGCTGGACTTCCGGGCTCCAGCCGCGCGCCGCGTCGCGTCCGAAGATGTCTTGTTTCTTGTCGAAGTTTTGACCGCGAGCGGTGTCGTTTTCCGCTGTGGTGCTGCGCGCCCATTCCTTGCCGTCGGGATGCACCAGACGCAGCTCGCGAACGTTGTTGCTAACCATGCCGCGCGGCGCCCTAGCCTTGAACTTGCTGTCGATGTAGCGCTCCCACAAATCCGGCGGCTCCATGATGTGCATGTCGCTGTCCAAGATTTTAAAGCCGTTTTTTGCCATCAGTCGTTGCTCCAAAGCGTACGGAATTGTCCGGCGTTGCGCGCCGGGGGTCTCGAGGAAACTGAAAACGCCGGACTCAGGCTCTCGAAATCAGAGCCCGTATAGCGCCGCGGCGTTATCGCGGTAAACTTTCCGTTTCATTTCGTTTGGCAAATGGGCCGAGTCCTTGCCGATGATGTCCTGAGAGAAAGGCCAAGTGCTGTCGGGGTGCGGATAGTCGGAGCCCCACATGATATGGCCTTCGCCGAAGAATTGGATGAGGTGCAAACCCACCAGATCGGTTTGAAACGTCGCCCAGACCTGGCGTTTGAAAATTTCGCTCGGCATGTTTTTGAGCGGGATCTCTGCAGCCTTGCGCCGCTCGAATTGCCTTTTGTAGCGGTAGTCCATTTCCTGCACGACGAACGGTATCCAACCGATAGCGGACTCCGCGAGGCAGAATTTTAAATTTGGATGGCGCTCGAGGGTGCCGAAGTTGAACATGTTCACGAAGGGATTGAAAAACGACGTGGCGCCGTTGCTGAGGCCCATGTCGAAGACTCCCTGACGCTCGCCCGGCTTGACCGAATCAATGGTGGCTCGGACCGTTCCTTTCTGCACGCTGCCGCCGACGTGATAGGAAACCACGATGCCGGCTTCTTCGGCGGCGTCCCAGAAGACATCCCAGGGTTTTAAATTCATTTCGAGAGTGACGTCGTTGACCAGGAAGTTGGCTTCGCGAAAGCCTAGCTTCGCTACTCGGGTGACTTCCTCTTTGGCGGCTTCGGCATCCACGGAAGAAAGCATGGCGACGGGAAAGAAACGTTTCGGCGCGGTCTTGCCGAAATCCAGCGCCCAATCGTTGTAAGCTCGCACACAAGCGTTTCTCAATTCGGCATCGCCCACTTGCATGGCGATGATCGGCGGAAACATGAGCGAAGCTTCGACGCCGTCGCGATCCATGTCGACGAGCCGTTTCTCCGTTGTGGTCGGCCGGTGCGCTTCGCCGACGCCACCGCGATCGAGAGCCAGCCGGGTGCGATTGCTCTTGGCGAACCAGCGCTCGCCGCGATACTCGGCCCAGGTCTCGCCGTCGCAAACCCAGTACTCGCCTTTCTCTCCCCTTTCTTCGACGTGGGGCGCGCGCTCGCGCAAAGTTTTGGGTAGCCGATCGGTCCACAAGTCCCTAGGCAGATAGCCGAGGTCAATGTGATCGTCGGCGGAAATCATCATGGTGGTCATCGCACTCTCCTTAGGCATTTTTAATCGCTGAATTGATCTAGCCGCACCGATTCTCACGCCAATCGCAGGGCGCTGTCAAGCGATGTCGCGGCGGAAATTTCACTCCGCCGTCGTTGCTGTTCCCAAGTGCGAAGCGTCTGTTGTTCCGCCGCCGCCCGGGAGTATCCGGTCATAGCGTCTTAGAAAACCCGCCGGCGAATGTTAGGATTTGAGCGTATGCAAACGTTTTGCGTCGAAGGCCGTCTGCCACATGACCGATGCGGATAAACGTGCATGCGCTATCCAGCGAGACTCCGGAGGTAACCATTCATGAAAGCTTCGCTCTTCGCACTCATGGGAGCCGTCATGATGTCGCTCGGCATAGTCGGTTGCGCGTCGACCACACCGATCGTTAGCGAATGGCGCAACCCCGCTTACGGCGCCGGCTCCTTCAAGCGCATCATGGTCGGCGCTCTTGGCGAGGATACCAGCATCCGGCGGAACTTCGAGGATGAATTTGTCAGGCAACTCCGCGCCGCGGGCGTCGATGCGCTGCCGAGCTATCGTAATCTCGCTGAAGATGAAAAGATCGACGAAGCCAAACTCAAGCGGACGGCGCAAAAGGCGGGTGCGGACGCGCTGATTTTTGCGCGCTCGATTCAAGTCGAGCAGAAGAGCGAGTATGGGCCGAGTTATTATCCCTATACCTCATTCGGTATCTTCGGTCCCCATTTCGGCGCCAGTTGGTATGGTTGGGGCGGGGTGCCGAGCGTCTACTATTACAACGAATACGTTTCCGAGATCGCGCTGTTCGACCTGGTGAAAAACGAAGTGGTTTGGACGGGGACGATTAAAACGACCGAGCAGGATGATGTGCGCGCCGCGATCAGATCCTACGTCGGAACCGTCATGAGCGCGCTCGATGCGCAGAATCTCGTGCGCAAACGACAATAGCCGGGCGTCCGATGGAGACAACATGGGGCGACAATTTCGCGCATCCGTTCACTCCCGCCCCGTGATGCCGGCGGCGGCAAACATATCCTCGGTCGCGGCTGACGTGAGGTGGCGCAATAACTCTCGCGCCGCTCCCTTGGCTTCGCCCATAGAGGTCACCGCCGCGCTGTAAATAGTGTAGTTTTGAATCGCCGCCGGCAACGGACCGACAAACTTAACGCCCTGGCTTTGGCACTCGATGATGACTGTCGTTGCGCCGAGACCGATTTCTCCCTGATTGCCTTTCTTTACGTGCTCCAGGACGGCGGCGAAATCGGGGTAGCGCGTGGACTTGGATTTCAACGCGGCGGCGATGCCGAGCCGGTCGAAAAGCGTCTCCAAATAAATCCCGGTGGAGGCCCGGTTATAAACCAAGGATCGGGCTTTGAGCAGGGACTGTTTAAAGTCATCCACAGTCGCGATCCTCGGGAGCGGAGTGCTGTCGCGCACCATGACGCCGACGCCAATGCGGCCGATCACGGCCTGCGTCGGAAAAATTTTTCCTAAAGCGGCAAGCTCATCAAGGATCGCCGGCGGCGCGATCACCAGATCGACCATCTCGCCGGCGCCGAGGCGCTTGACGATGACGGGCGCCGTGGCGAATTCCAGCTTCACCTCATGTCTGCTGGCACGCCGAAACGCGTCGACGACTTTCACCAAGCCGGGCTTGACGGCGCCCGCGCTGAGCAAAGTGATTTCCGCCGGCATCTTGGATTGAGCGTCAGTTCCGGTCAAAGCCGTAGAGCGCGGCGGTGTTTTCGCAGAGGATTTTTTGCTTCTCGTCTCCGCTTACGCTGCGAAAATCTTGGGCGATCTTCTCGCGCGAGTGCGGCCAGAAAGTTGCACTGTGGGGAAAGTCCGACGACCAGAGCAGGTTTTCGACGCCGATCTCGTGCCGATGGGTGATGCCAAACGTGTCGTCGATAAAAGTTGCATAGAGCTGACGGCGAAAATATTCGCTCGGTTTTAACGTGAGCTTGGTCGGAAACGCACTGCCGTGCACGCGCGGTCCGCGGGCCTCGAAGCGTTCATCCAGGCGGCGCAGAAAGTAGGGGAGCCAGCCGCAGTTCAATTCCGCCGAGACGACCTTGAGACCGGGAAAACGCTCCAGGACTCCGGACAGTATCAACGTCGAAAATGTGGTCTCGACTTCGTGCGAATTGATGCCGGTGGCGATGGTTCTCTTCTTTACGTTCGCGTCCCAGTCGACCCAGCGAAAGCCGGCAAACTCGTGCAGGCTCAAAGGCATCGATAGCTCCTGGGCGGCGGACCAAAACGGATCGTACGCTTCCGAGTAAAAGGGCAACTCTTCGGGCGGCGAGGCCCACACGATCGCGCCGGCTAAGCCTTTTTTTGCGCAGTCCGCCAAATCGCCGGCCGCTTGCTTCGGATCGTAGAGCGAGATCAGCGCCAAACCCTTGAGGCGTTTGGGCGCATAGCTGCAAAACTCGGCGAGCCAGTCGTTATAGACGCGGAAGCAGGCTCGCTGAAAGCCCGCATCTTTGATCCAAAACATGCGAAAGCCGAGGGTGGTGTAGAGCACGTCTCCCGCGACACCATCTTGGTCCATGTCTTTGAGCCGCTGCGTTGGGTCCCAGCCGCCGCGGTGTGCGCCGGCATAGGAAAAGTTTTTCAATAGCTGTTGCAGCTCGCCGAGGTCTTTGTTGGCGCCGAAGCCTAAGATGACGTTGTGCGGCTGGCGATCGGCTTCGATGAACCACCAGGCGCCGGGCCGGCCGTCATACTCGGTCTCCATGTGCGGCGCGATAGCGCGATACTGGATCGGCAAGCGTTCGCGCCAGAGATTCAGCGGCTCGCTTACATGCGAGTCGGCGTCGAACAACGTAGTCTCTGCCATAACTCAATCCTTTGCAGTGCCGGAGCCGTTGTTTTTGAAAGATACTTCATCTTTTCTTGTAGAGCTGATCGATAAACCCCTCCTTGACCAGGCGGTCGATGATCGAGTTGTCGGCGAAGGTTTCAATGGGTAGGCCTTTCTTGCCCATCAATTCCAGTGTGGCGGCAACCGCGTCGGCTTCGACGCGCGGCAGGGGGTCAACGTACCTGGCGGCATCGGTATAGATCTGCTCGATCGATTTTGTTTCTTTCAACCGGGTGTAACGGGCGACGGTCTTGAGCACCTGATCCTTCTGCTGCGGGTCGCGCAGCGCGGCCACGCCTTCGAGGTAAGCGCGCAGGATGTTTTCCAAGGTGGCGGGCGCCCGGCGGTAAAAATCGCGGGAGACGACCAACTGTCCCATGGAATATTGAATGCCGGATTCCGCAAGCTCGAGGAGTATCCGATGCGGCACGTCCGTGCGCAGCGTGGCGAGAACCGCGGCATCGATCTGGCGATGACGAAAGGCGAGGCCGACCTCCAGCGTGCCGCCGAGCTGGCGAATGTTTACGGCATTCTCCAAACCGATGCGGCGGAGCAGGATTCGCGTCAAGTTATCGGTGGTGGCGCCGAAGCGCGAGACGCCAAAAGTCTTGCCGCGCAGCTCTTCGACGCGGTGGATTTCGGGATGGACCCAGAGCCGAAGGTAAGGGCGGTTGGCGAGGCTCGCCACCGAAACGAGCGAAGCGCCGCCGAGCACGGCGGCGATCACCGCATTGGCGCCGGAGACGGCGGCTTGGACGTCGCCGCCGATCAGCGCCGGGACCATCACCGGGCTGGATGAGATGAATATAAGGTTCGGATCGACGCCGTATTTGGCGAAGGCGCCGCTGTCTTTGGCTACCCACAAGCCGACCGCGGTCGGACCGGTGGTCGAGTAGCCGAAATTCAGCTTAGTTTGCTCGGCCGCATCGACGCCGCCGGCGAAACTCAATGCAAGGATTAAAATGAGTGCAACGCGCTTATGGAAATTTACGGGACACCTCATTGGCCCTCCGGTGCAATTGAATCCGTCCCGCACGTACCACGCAATCGTCGCTACTGTCAACGAAGTTGCGCTGGCACTAGCAGAGCCCGCTGTCCCGCCAGCCGAGGTTATGAACGCAACCGCCATGACGGAAGGCGAGCAGAACACCTCCGCGAAAAACATGCTCACCAAAAGTTCGTCGCTTTATCTCCAGTGGGGCGGGTAGGTGCGCTGGTAGTTGGGCAGCGCTTCGATTCGTTCTACCCAGCGCGCGATGTGGGGAAAAGTCTGCGCGAGAGGCGTCAGCCCCAAATTGAGCGGTTTCGCCGCCTCTTTGGATGCGGCTCGCAAGAGCAACTGCACCAGCGGGAACAACGTGAGGTCTGCCGCGGAGATATCTTTGCCGACGAGCCAGTTCGATTGACCCAGGCGCTCGTCAATCGCTTTCAGCTCTTGGCGCATCGACTGTGCGGCTTGCTCGATTTCTTCGACACGATCGAGCCCTTTGCCAAAGAAAATCGGCCGGACAATCTTGTTGCCCTCGCCGACCAGATAGGACTCGCATTCCGAAATCACACGCCATATAAAGCCCGCCTCCTCCGGCGTCCTGCCGAAAATCGGCGGCTCGGGATACTTGCGATCGAGATACGCCATGATCGCGATGGATTCATAAACAATATAGCCGCCGTCTTTGAGCGTCGGCACTTTGCCGCGTGGATTGAGCTTGAGATAAGCCGGCGTCTTGTGGTCGCCTTTGGAGAATTCCAACAGTTTCGATTCGTAAGGCAGATTTTTTATTTCGAGGGCCAACATGACGCGCCACGCAAATGGGCTGCCGCTGCCCCAGTAGAGTTCGATAGCCATAAAATTTTCTCCTTAGCGACCCGGATGGCGCCCGATCGAGTCGCGCAATAGCCTTGCGCGAGTCGATCACGCAGGCAACCAACTCAGCGAGCTTCAGCCGTCCAGCTCGGGATAGTGACGGAAGATACCGTCTTGATTAAACGGGATGCGGCGAGGGGAATCAAGATAGCGGGCGAGGCCGGGGCGCGCGGCGACGCGGTCGTGCAGTTCAATCGTGCGTGCATGCTTCGGCTCCAGCCGTTGCATGGCGCGCGGGAACGCGTAGCGCAGACCTTCGACCATTTGAAACAGCGAGAAATCGACGTAACAAACTCGTTTGCCGAGGAGATTGGCGTCGCGCTTCGACTTGCGCCGGAGCAGCCGTTCAAAATAGCCGAGAAACTTCGGTAGCCGCTCAGATGTGAAGTCGGCGGCGCGCCGTTTGGCTTCGCCTTTCTGTTCCTCGTAATAAAGACCGCCGGAAATCGGATGGTGCGTATCGTGAACCTCGACGATCCAGTCGGCGATGGTGAGCTGCAGCTGGTGTGCCCACAGACGGGCGGCTTCGTTCCGTGGCACGAGATTGAGGCGCGGGCCGAGATAGAAAAGGATGTTGGCGGTCTGAGCGATCACGAATCTACCGGCTTTGAGAAAGGGCGGCGCGAACGGCGGATATTCGATCGCGCGGCGGTCCAGCAGGCGCATCATCGCCGCCATGCCTTTCGCTTGGCGCGCGACATCGACATACTCCGCGCCGGCGTCCTCCAGCGCGAGCCGCACGAACTCGCCGCGGCCCTGTATCGACGGCCAGTAGTAGAGCTCATAACGCATCGCGGCTGTTCTCCATAGCGGGCGCCATTCTTGTTTGGTCTACTTGAGAATTTTTCTGGCAAATTCTCCCGCCGGCTCACGCCAGTTTTTGATGATGTCTTCGCCGTAGAAGCGGACTTGCTCGAATTCTTCAGGTGACATGACATCCTTGGCTGCCGATGAATCGAATTTCGCCAACCACTTGGTATCGACGTCGAGGCGCCGCGTGCCTTGGCTGAGCGCATGACTGTAGAGGGTCTGGCCTTCTTTGCTGAGCAGCCAATTGACGTAGACTTTCGCGGCGTTGGATTGCGGCGCATTCTTCATCACCGCCACGGTGCCGAAACCGTTGCTGCCGCTCAATCCTTCTTTGATGTTGAGCAGCGGTTTGATCGGGATGCCGGCCTTGATATAGGGATCGAGGAAGCGCCGGGATTGGCCGAGATTGACCGCCAGCGTCCCTTTGGCCAAACCGTCGGCGAGCTGCTTGCCGTCGCGGCTGATAAACAGATTCTGGCCGGCGAGCTTCTGCAAAAATTCCTTGCCTTTGATCTTCATCAAAAATCCCCACAGCCCCTGGCCGGCGCTTGGAACACGCGGCTCAAAAAAGCCGATTTTGCCCTTCCATTTGGGCCGCAAGAAATCGTCGTAAGAGGCGATCTCGCCCGGCTTGACCAGATCCGCGTTGTAAAACGGCGGCGTGGAAAAATCCGCCGAGAAAGAATAAATGAAGCGGTTGGTTTTGATATTATCTTCCCACATATGGCCGCCCCACCACTGGCGCGGATCTTTGACCTCGGCAAGAACCGCCAAGTGCATTAAAGGCACAAGCAGGTTTTCGTACATGAGCGGTTCCAGTGTGCCGGAGCCGCCGTGCAAAACGTCGAAATACTTGACCCCGGCTTTAGCCTCGGACATCGCCCTCGACGCGTTCTGAGGTCCGGGCGCGGAGACGAGCTCGAGCTCGATACCGAACCGTTGCTCGAAAGTTTCCTTGAATTTTTGCCGCAGCACGCTGGTGGGCGGGCCTCCGACCACGACCTTGCCTTCCTTCTTGGCGGCCTCGATAATTTTGTCCCATTCGCTCGCCGCCTCGCCCGCCTGTGCCGTGTGCGGAATGAGCGCCGCGCTGATCGCGAGCGCGAGCATGGGGATCAAGTTTTGCCATCGGGGTTTGCTGATCATTTTGGTCGTCTCCCGCTTTATCGCGATGAGTTTTGTATTCAAATGCTGTGCGTTCTTTTCTCGTCGGCATTGCGTAATCGTCATGCTTGACTTGGCGCGGCAGCTTTGCGCCGGCCGATGGCGGCCTCGGCCCGCGGGCTGATCGCTCGTTCCACGGCGATGTTCAGAAGTGCGGGCTTAGCCGAAGCCACGGCCCGTTCGATCGCCGGCTTCAACTCCTCAGGACGCTCGACGAACTCGCCGTAGCCGCCCAGACCCTCCACCATCCGGTCGTAACGAGTCTGCAGCAAATCGGTGGCCACGGCGCGGCCATAGAGACCGAGCTGGATCTGACGGTCGATGCCCCAGGCGGAATCGTTGCCGAGCAGCGCTACGATGTTGAGTCCGTGGCGCACCGCAGTGTCAAATTCCATACCGTTAAAACCAAACGCGCCGTCGCCGGTGACCATGAAAACACGGGAATCGGGATAGGCGATTTTCGCCGCGAGCGCGGTGGGCAACGAAGACCCTAACATACCGAGGCTGGAAACGTTGAACCAGTGTTTCGGTTTTAGCGCGGGGAGATAGGACCGGCCGAAATGGCAGAAATCGCCGCCGTCGAAGACCAGGCAGTCGTCAGGGCGAAGAAAAGACTGCAGCGTCTTGTGGACGAATAGCGCATGCATCGGTGTCTTCGACCGAGCCAATTGCTCCGCCCACTCGGACTGCGCAGAGCGCGCGGCACGGAGATCGCTCAACCACGGGAGATCCTTCCACGGATAATGTGCGGCCTCCTCCGTCATTCGCTCCAGAACGCTCGATACGTCGCCGGTGATGCCGACGGTGACGCCGCGATTACGGCCAATCTCGAGGGGCGACGGATCAACTTGAATAATCTTGGCATCCGCAGCGACATGCGGCGGTTGACAAAAGCCAATGATGAAATCCTGCTTGCGCCCGAGCAGCACGACCACATCGGCATCGCGAACCTTCGCCGCGGCGCGATTCAAACCTCGCTCGAAATAGCCGAAGGCATAAGGATGATCGTCGGAAATCAGGCCGCGCGATTGCTCCTCCGTGACGACGGGCAAGCGGGTGGTTTCGACGAAGTGCTGCAGCGCTTCGCCCGAGAGCGTGTAGCCGGCGGCGCTGCCGGCGATCAGCAGCGGCCTTTTCGCTTGGAGCAAGATCGCGATCGCTTGCCGAATCCGTTCCGGATCGCCTGGCAGCGCCGCCGCTGGCCGGTAACCGTCGGGCGCGGTGAACACGACGTCATCTTCCTCGACGCTACGCTCCTGCACATCGATGGGGATCGTCAGGTGGACTGGGCCGCGCCGCCCGCTGAACGCAAGCCGCATAGCACGCGCGATGAATTCAGGAATTCTTTTAACATCGTGGACCATGAACGAGCCTTTACACATCGGTCCGGCCATGCCGACCTGATCGATTTCCTGCTGGGCGCCGCGCCCCAAATCATGCGAGTCGGCGCAGCCGGCGATGGAAACCACCGGACCCTCGGTGTGCATGGCGTTGGTGAGACCGGGAATCGCGTTGGCGAATCCCGGCGTGGTGTACATGCAAACGCCGGGCTGCTCGGTGATGCGGCTCCAAGCGTCGGCCATGTGGACAGCGGCCTGTTCATGGCGAGTGTCGATAATCCGGAAGTCCTGATCCGCCATCACATTCAAAACCGGCAGGATGTGATCGCCGGCGAGGGCAAATATGTTCTTGACACCCTCGACTTTGAGGGCTTTACAGATCAGATGACTTCCCGTGACTCGGGCCATGTTTGCCTCCTGTCTATGTGCAACCAGCGACAGTGCTCTCGATCCTATCGCTTGCAAAAGCCCTGTAGCTGCTTCCGCGTGAATTCGTTTAATACAGTGCCACGGTCGCGTCAAATGGTGGATTGTTGAGTCACAAAAAAGCTCATGTCCGCTTGACGCGACAACTCTCGACGAGTTCCACGAGGTCGTCAACCGTAGACAGGCGGTTACAGAGATCGAGCAATCGCTGCGGCTTGAGTGCGGACGCCGGAGTTTGTAGAAGCCATGTCATTTTTCCCAGCAAATCGGCGTCGCTCAGCGGCGCGTCCGGATGACCCTTCGGTTGTTGCACGATGATCTCTTCGGTTCGTCCACCGTGCAGCTCGGCCACGAGCCGCACGCCGAGAGCACCCTTGGCGTCGAAAGCCTTGTCCCGTGCCGGATCCAAGACCAGCTCTATTTTTGCCATCACTGTCTTTACTTCGGCTGTGCTCCAGAGTTCATCTTCATACTCCGAGGGCGTCAACCGGCCGCGCAGGAGGGCGATCGCCATGACGTAAGGCGTGCTGTGGTCTGCCGCCTCCCGACTCGACGGCACAAAAGCTTGCGGCGACCCCTGCACTCCGCCGCAGACATGGCGATGGCCATGGAGGATGAATTTCCGCACCCGCTCGGCGCGGATGCCGTTTTGATAGAGGCCGAGGCTAGCCTCGATGGCCGACTGTGTGTTGATCTGCGCCGGATATAGCTTCAGCATGTTTCGCGTTGTGGTCCACCTTCGACCCAGTTGCTCGACCGGCGCCGATCGAAATCGAGAGCGCCGAGAAGATTTCGAATGTGAGAGAACCATCTCCAAGGCATCTTCTGTAGCGGTCATGCCTAGTGCGGCCAATTCAGCCGCCTCTAGCGCGCGCTGCAAAACCAAACCGACCGCAACGCTCTTGATCATCGGAATGCTCTCTCCCGGTCTGATCCAGGTATTGAACACGGTGCCGGTTGTCACCGAGAGACCGCACGCATGGACGGCTTGGGCGGGTGTCGCGCCGACTAGGCGCGCGGCGACGATAGGCGCAACCCATGCGACGTTGGTTAGTGGATGAAAGCCGCGTTCCCAGAAGTTTAGCGATTCGGCCAACGCGCCTTGCAACTCGTAGGAAGCCACCAGGCAAGTGAGCAATTCCTCGCCGCTCCGCCGATAACGCTCGGCGAGTGCAAGGAGTGCCGCGGTGCCGTCGCTGAAATGGCCGGAGGCGCCGCCGCGCCGCAAGACGAAGATGTCATTGGCGTCGAGATACCGCACCATGGTGCCGTTAACCAAAGCGGCGAGTCCGGCGGAAACTTTTTCCGCAGTGCCGAGGATCGTTGCATCGGCGCGACCGCCCTGAGCGATCGCATGTTGCTTCAGCGCGTGCACAGGCGCCGCTTCGCGCGCGCCGAGAGCGCAGGCGAGAGTGTCGGCCAAGTGCCGGCGCGCTGAGACTTTAACCTCCGAGGGAATGGATTCGTAGCGAAGCGCAAAAGTAAATTCAGCCATGCTCTGCGCTAGGGTTCTGAAACTGTTTCCGGCGTCAGTCATAGCTCCTCTCTATCTGTTTACCGCTTGCTCTGTCTAGGTTTTGGTCTGAGGCCCAAGAACCTTCGTCCTTGACTGACGGTACCCAAGAAAGTATGGGAGAGGAAACGTTTTGAAGGGGGGCCTATGAAAAACTTCCGTTTCAAAATCCAACTGCCGCTTGGCCGTTGGCTCACTGCCTTAGGATTATTGTTAGCATTCGTTGGTCCGGCCGCCGGCGCAGCCCCTTATTATGAAGGGAAAACTATCGAAGTCATCATCCCGTTCGGGGTCGCCGGGGGGTCGGATATCTGGATTCGCACGATCGCCCCCTATCTCGAGAAAAACCTTGCCGGCAATCCTAAATTCACTTTCCGCAACATCGCCGGAGGAAGAGCCATCCCCGGCATGATGGAATTTGTTCATAAGGCGAAGTCCGACGGGCTCATGGTGCTGGTGAGTTCGGCGACCAACTACTTTCCAGTTCTTCTGGGCGATAAGGCGGCCAAGTATGATTTTCGCCAGTGGAAGCCTCTGCTCGTCAATCCTGTGGGAGGCGTGATGTATGCCTCGCCGGCGTCGGGCATCAAAAGGGTGGAGGATTTAGCCAAAGCGAAGAATTTAATTTATGGCGGGATCAGCGCCATCGGACTCGATATGATCCCGCTCATCGCTTTCGAGCTTTTGGACTTGGACGCAAGAGGCGTGCTCGGTTTCAAGGGCAGGGGAGACGCCAGGATCGCGTTTGAGCGCGGTGAAACCAATATCGACTACCAGACGACACCGGCCTACAACGCGACTGTGGTGCCGTTGATCAAGGAAGGAAAAGCGATACCGCTGATGACCTTTGGCCAGCTCGACGATAAGGGCAATATTGTTCGCGACCCGGCCGTGCCCGACCTGCCAACGGTTCCTGAAGTCTACGAAAAGCTCAAGGGCAAGAAACCCTCGGGCAAATTCTGGGATACCTACAAAATCTTCATGCCCTCCGCGTTTGCCGTGCAGAAAATTCTTTGGGTCAAGGGTGATGCTCCAGCGGCAGCCCTGCAGGCTTTCTATGCGGCCGCCGACCGGCTTGATAAAGACAAAGAATTTCACACCAAGACAGAGAAAATATTAGGAGGGTATCCTTTACTGCGTGGTGATCGCCTTGAAAAAACCATCCAGGAAGCTTTCCAGATTGATGCGGACACCCAGCGATTCGTGAAGGAGTGGGTGAGCAAGAAGTATCGCGTCAAATTCGATTAGGCGTAAGGCTTCGGACGAACATTATTCTTCTCGCATGTGGGATGCCGCGTTAATCGCTCTGGCGAGGTTCGCTGACCCGCTTCATCTAGGCATGCTGGTGGCCGGTGTGCTCGCGGGCACCGTTATTGGCATCCTTCCTGGCCTGGGCGGCATCGCGTGCGTCGCTATCCTTTTGCCTTTCATCTATACGCTCGATGTCCACACCGCGATGATCCTCCTCGTTGGGTCGCTCGCCGTGGTTCATACCTCGGACACAATTACCTCAGTGTTGATCGGCACTCCTGGTTCCGCCGCGGCTGCGGCGACCGTTCTGGACGGCCATCCGCTAGCCAAGCAGGGCCAGGCCGCCAGAGCCTTGAGCGCGGCATTCTTGTCATCGTTGATCGGCGGCCTTATCGGCGCGGTTTTTCTGACACTTTCTCTGCCGATCGCGCGGCCTCTGGTGCTACTCTTCGGCTCCCCGGAACTGTTGATGCTCTGCGTGCTCGGTCTCTCTTTCGCCGGGTTTCTTACCGGCGGCGCGCCGCTTAAAGGCGGGCTGGCAGCTTGCCTGGGGCTGTTGCTCGGCAGCGTCGGCTCGGCTCCTGCGGATGCCGTCGATCGCTACACTTTCGGCCAGCTCTATCTGCTCGACGGAATTCCCCTCGTCGGAGTTGCCCTGGGAATCTTCGGCATCGCCGAGATCATCGATTTATTGGCCAAAGGAGGTCAAATCTCTGAAAAAGTCGGTTTGGGGCATGGATGGATCCAGGGAGTCCGAGACGTAGTAGAACACTGGGGCATCGTCTTGCGCGGGTCGCTCATCGGCGTATGGGCGGGGATCCTTCCCGGGATCGGCGCCACGGCGGGATCCTGGATGAGCTACGGCCATGTGGTTGCCATGGCTCGCGACCGCGAAAAATTCGGCAAGGGCGATATTCGCGGCGTGATCGGTCCGGAAAGTGCCAACAATTCGGTCGAGGCCGGCGATTTCATCCCTACGCTTCTGTTCGGGGTTCCTGGCGGCGCGCCGGCTGCAATTTTGTTGGGCGCTTTATATTTTTACGGAATTCAACCCGGTCCGCGCATGGTGCAGGAAAACCTCGACTTGATTTTCACCATCATTTGGAGCTTCGCCATCGCGAACACCATTGGCGCCGCGGTTTGCCTCTTTTTGAGCCCGGCGCTGGCGCGGCTCACTTGGATTCCCTTCGCTCGGCTGGCTCCAGCCATCGTGGTCACGATTTTTTTCGGCGCCTTTCAGAGCTCCCAGCAGTTCGGTGATATCTATGCCATGCTAGGGTTGGGATTGCTCGGCTGGTTGATGAAACAGTTGGGATGGCCGCGGGCTCCCTTTCTCGTCGGCTTCGTTTTGACCAAGCCGACCGAGCAGTATCTTTGGCTGTCGATCAGCCGCTACGGTTTTGAATGGCTGTGGCGTCCCGGAGTGATAGCTCTGGGTTTGCTGCTGATCGCGTGCATCGCCTGGATCTTTCACCAGCGGCGCAGCGGCAACGATATCGCAGCCGAGGAGGCCGGCGAAGACGCGGTGCTCTTGGGAAAGCTGCCGTCGGTGCTATTTACCGTCCTGGTATTGCTGATCTCAGCGGCGGCGCTCTATGAGGCACAAGATTTTCCTTACCTCGGCGCGATTTTTCCGATGGCGGCCACGATTCCCGCGGTTTTCATGGCCGCGGCGCAGATCGTTTTGGAAGTGCGCGCCAGTCCGGAAGCGGCGGGGGTGGAGACGAAAAGAAAAACCAAGTTGGCCCTTGGCTACTTTTTTTCCCTCGTCGTCTATCTCGTTCTGATCGTACTTTTGGGGTTTGGCATCGCCACGGCGATTTTCACCTTCGGGTTTCTTTACGGCTGGGTTCGCATGGGCTGGTTGCCGGCCCTCATCTATACGGGTGTTGCCGTGGGCCTGACCTTGGGCATGAGCCAGCTGCTCGGCCTGTACTGGCCCGAGAGCATTCTGCTCGGATGACCCCGAACTGTCGCGCACCGCTCGATGTTTTGGTGATCGGCGGCGGCAACGCCGCTTTGTGCGCGGCGATCACGGCCCGGCGCGCTGGTGCGCGTGTGCTCGTGCTGGAAAGCGCGGCCAAGGATTTTCGCGGCGGCAACAGCCGCCACACGCGCGATATCCGCTATTTGCACAAGGCCGCCACCGATTTCGTCACTGCGGCTTACGATGAAGAGGAATTCTGGCACGATCTGGTCGGTGTCACCGGCGGCGCGACCAACGAGCGCTTGGCTCGATTGACCCTTCGCGAATCGGAAACCCTCGGCGACTGGATGCCGGCCAACGGGGTGCGCTGGCAAAAGCCGCTGCGCGGGACGCTCCATTTGGCGCGCAGCAATCTCTTCATGCTCGGCGGTGGCAAGGCGATGGTGAACGCCTACTATGACACGGCAGTGAAACTCGGCGTGGAAATCGCGTACGAAACCGAGGTGCGCGAATTGAAAATGATTGGCGGCCAATTTTCTTCTGCTGCGGCGAGTCGGAACGGCGCGGCAAAAGAATACGCGGCCAAGGCCGTTATCGTCGCCTCCGGCGGCTTCGAAGCGAACATCCCTTGGCTGAAAGAATACTGGGGCGACGCGGCGGACAATTTCATCGTCCGCGGCACGCCGCATAATCGCGGCACGATGCTGAAAGAGCTGCTCAAGCACGGCGCCAAACAGGTAGGCGACCCGCGCGGCTGCCATGCCGTCGCCCTCGACGCCCGCGCGCCGAAATTTGACGGAGGTATCGTAACGCGGCTCGATAGCGTACCGTTCGGCATCGTCGTCAACAAAAACGTCAAGCGTTTTTACGATGAAGGCGAGGATTTCTGGCCCAAGCGCTACGCGATATGGGGCAAGCTCATCGCCGAGCAGCCCCAGCAGATCGCCTATTCCGTCGTCGATGCCAAAGGCTTGCCGCATTTCATGCCGTCGGTATTTCCTCCGGTGGAAGCGGCGTCGATCGCCGAGCTGGCGACCGCGCTCGAGCTCGAACCGCGCGCGCTCGAGAACGTCGTCGATGAATTCAATCGCTCGGTGCGCGGCGGCCGATTCGATCCCGGCAGCCTGGACGAGTGCCATACGGACGGTCTGGTTCCGCCGAAGAGCCATTGGGCGCGTCCCATCGACACGCCGCCGTACTATGGTTACCCGCTGCGGCCCGGCATCACGTTCACTTATCTCGGCGTCACTGTCGACGAACACGCGCAGGTGATCATGCGGGACGACCGACCGGCGAAAAATGTCTTCGCCGCTGGCGAAGTGATGGCCGGAAACATTCTCTGCCGCGGTTATCTTGCGGGCTTTGGCTTGACGATCGGTTCGGTCTTCGGCCGAATCGCCGGACGGGAGGCGGCGCGCTGTGCCGGATACTGACCTCATCAAGGACGGCGCGCGGCAGATGACGATCTGCAACGCTTGCCGCTATTGTGAAGGGTACTGCGCGGTTTTTCCGGCGATGGAGCAGCGCCGCATTTTCACTAAAGCCGACCTGACCTATCTCGCCAATCTTTGCTTCGATTGCCGCGATTGTTATTACGCCTGCCAGTACGCGCCGCCCCATGAGTTCGGCGTCAATATTCCTAAACTCATGTCCGAGCTGCGCGCCGAAACTTACCGCGAGTTTACTTGGCCTGCACTTCTGTCGGGGTTGTTCAAACGCAATGCCCTGGCCGTGAGCGTGATCACCGCCGCGTCGATGGCCTTAATCTTAAGCCTCGTGCTGGCGTTTCAAGGCTCGGAAATTCTGTTCGGCGTTCATCTCGGCGAAGGCGCGTTTTACCGCGTCGTGCCGTTTGTCGCCATGACCGTGCCGCCATCGCTGATCGCTCTCTATGGTTTGACGGTCTTCTTCATCGGCGCACTGCGATTCTGGCGCGAGACTCAGGGACCGATTTCCGCGCTCATCGATCCCGCAGCGTTGTGGCGCGCGACCAAAGACGCCTTCGGTCTCGCCTATATGAAGGGCGGCGGCGCCGGCTGCAACTATCCGGCGGAAAGCTTCTCACGCGCGCGGATGTGGTACCACCATTTAACCTTCTACGGTTTTCTCCTCGACTTCGCCGCTACGACCACCGCGGCCTTTTACGATCACTTTCTAAATTGGCAGGCGCC
>JBLMXG010000096.1:0-2705 GCA_050257635.1 Chloroflexota bacterium | reverse complement strand
CAGGGCATAGCGAAGACGTTGATTCCGCAAAAGGTTGAGTGGGCCGCGGCGCTTTTCGGCATCGGCCACTTGCTGCAACGCAAGCCGCGCGAGCTTTCCGGCGGCGAGCGCCAGCGCGTCGCGCTGGCCCGCGCCGTGGTGCGCGAGCCCGCGGTTTTCTTGCTGGATGAGCCGCTGTCCAATCTCGACGCCCAACTGCGCGCTTCGGCGCGCGATGAGCTGCAACAATTTCAGCGCCGCATCGGTACAACAACGATCTACGTGACGCATGATCAGGTGGAAGCGATGGGCCTCGGCGATCGCATCGCGGTGATGAGATCCGGCACCGTGCGACAGATCGGCACGCCGCAGGAAATCTACGACGAGCCCGCCGATACTTTTGTCGCCGGCTTCGTCGGCTCGCCGCCGATGAATCTGGTGCGCCATCGCGATTATATTCTCGGCTTTCGCCCCGAAGACTTTCACCCCAAAGGCAGCGTAGACGGCGCTGCCAATGTCGTGACGTTCCATTTCAACGTGACCCGCGTCGAGTATCTGGGCGCCGATCGTTTGATCTATGGTACTCTGATCGGCGATTACTCCGACCAGAAAGTGATCGCTCGCCTGCCGGCCACGGTAACCGTAAAGATTGAGCCAGGGACTCAGTACGATTTCACCGCGCCCGAGCAAGAGCTCAGGTTTTTCGATAAATCGACCGATCTCCGCATCGCGCCTCAGCCGATCTGAACGCAATGGAATCACCCGCTTCGATCGCTCCAACGGCGCAAAGCCCGTCTCCCGGCTTCAGGCGCGCCGCTTTTCTCCTCGATAGCGAGCGCTGGCTCGGTCCGCTCCTGATCGGGCCGGCGGTTCTCTACATCGTTCTGCTCGTCGGCGTGCCATTTTTCATGGCACTTTACTATAGCGTCAGCAACACGACGACGGGCGGGAGCACGATGACTTTTGTCGGCCTGCGCAATTTTAGCGCCGTCCTCGGCACACCGAAGTTTCAGACCGCGCTCAAGAATACGCTCGTCTTCGGCCTGATTTCGCAGACGTTGATCATCGTTCTCGCCAATGCCCTGGCGCTCGCGCTGCAGGCGAAATTTCCTGGCAAGCGCCTCATCCGCTTTTTGATTCTTTTGCCCTGGGTCGCGCCGATCTCCATCGGCACGATCGCTTGGCTATGGATCTTCGACTCGACCTACAGCGTCTTGAATTGGATGCTGCGCCTCGCCGGACTAATCCAGGGACAAGGCTATATGTGGCTCGGCCTGCCGCACCTGGCGATGGGCTCGATCATCGCCGTCCATGTCTGGCGCCAGCTTCCATTTGCGACAGTGATCCTGCTCGCCGGCTATGGCTCGATCCCGCAGGACATTCACGACGCTGCTGCCGTGGACGGCGCGGGATTCTGGCGCCACTTTTTTCAAGTGACCTTGCCGCTGATCCTGCCGATCAGCCTGGTGGCGCTTTTATTCGGCCTGATCTTCACCTTTACCGATATGGTGATCATCTACAATCTTACCCGCGGCGGGCCCTTCGACACGACCCAGGTGCTGGCGAGTCTGGCCTTTTACACCGGCATCGCCGGCGGCGACTTGGCCGAGGGCGCAGCCATAGCGCTGTTTCTGTTTCCGCTGCTCTTGGCCGTGGCGCTGGGTTTTCTGATCATCGCGCACCGCGCTGAGGTGACCTGAGCCATGGTCGAAAGCATCCGAAGTTGGGGTGTGCGCTTGACCCACGCGGGCATTCTCGGCGTGCTTACCTTCTTTTTCGCGTTTCCGTTTCTCTGGATGCTGATCACAGCGTTCAAGCAAACCGAAGATCTCTACGATCTCAAGCACAACCCGTTTTTGTTCTACCAGCCGCCGACCCTCGAGCATGTCAAACGCTTGTTTTACGAAACCCTCTATGGCCAATGGCTTCTCAACACCGCCTTCGTCGGTGTGCTCGTGGTGCTGATCACGCTCGCCCTCGCGGTTCCCGCCGGCTACGCGCTCGCGCGCATTGCCGGCCGCTGGGGCGCCAGACTCGGCATCGCCATCTTTCTCACTTATCTCGTGCCGCCGACCTTGCTCTTCATTCCATTGTCTCGCGTCGTCGTGAACCTGCACCTCGATGACTCCCTCTGGTCGCTGGTGGTGGTGTATCCGTCGTTTACTGTGCCCTTCTCCGCGTGGCTGATGATGGGATTTTTCAAGGCGATTCCCAAGGACGTCGAGGAAGCCGCCATGATCGACGGCTGCAGCCGGCTCGGCGCGTTTTTCCGGGTGGTGGTACCGATCTCGCTCTCTGGCATACTCACGGTGGCGATCTTCAGCTTCACGCTGGTCATGCAGGAGTTTGTCTATGCCGTGACGTTCATCTCGTCGGTGCGCAACATGACCGTCGGCATCGGCGTGCCGACGTTTTTGGTCCACGGCGACGTGTACTTCTGGGGCTCGCTCATGGCCGGCTGCTTCATCGCCAGCGTGCCGATCGCGATCCTGTATAATTTTTTCGTCGATCGATTTATCGCCGGTTTCACCATGGGCGCGGTCAAGTAGCCGACGGCGTTCAGAACTCCACTACCCGCACACCGGCGCTGTCGTCGTTACCAACAGCCCGCCAGACTCGATGACAACGGGGCCCCAATGATCGCCTTGCGCTTCGAAACTCAAACTGAGCGCCAAACGTTCAGCCAATTGACACCGGCTTCGTCGCTCGGATAGGCTCGTCAGTGT
>JBLMXG010000095.1:0-5792 GCA_050257635.1 Chloroflexota bacterium | reverse complement strand
AAGCGCATCGCGGTTCAGGAGTATGGCGTTGCCAATCCGGAGCTGGTCACAGGTTTGGTACGGCGCGGCGCCAGCGTCAAGACGATTGCGATTTATCGGTGGGCTTTGCCGGAAGATCTCGAGCCGTTACGCGATGCGATTCAAAGGATATTGGGCGGCGACGACGATGTCGCGCTGTTTACCAACGGCGCGCAGGTCGAGCACCTGTTCCGCGTCGCGGCCGCGGAGAATACCGACGCTGAGCTGGGTCTTGCATGCGGCCGTCTCGTCATCGGTTCGGTGGGGCCGATTTGCACTCAGGTGCTGCAGCGATTCGGCCTCAATCCGGATGTCGAGCCGGCACATCCCAAGATGGGTTTTCTGATCGCCGAGATCGCCGCTTCGGCGCAGCAAATCCTGGGCGCGAAGCGTTCGATTTAGCAGCACTCATACTGCGCCATCTTTATTGGAATGCCAATGCAAATTTTGGTAAACACTGAGAGATTATAAAAACTGTTTGAGGACGGTGGGAAACGAGAAGTCTAGAAGCTGGTGCTTAAGTTATGAGCGACGGCGTTTTTTCGGAGCTGGAGTCCGAGGCGATCGAAATTATCCGTGAGGTGGCGGCGACCGCGGCCAAGCCGGTGATGCTTTACTCAATCGGCAAGGACTCCTCGGTGATGCTGCGCCTGGCACAGAAGGCGTTTTTCCCTGGCCCGATCCCATTTCCGCTGCTGCACATCGATACGGGTTGGAAGTTTCGCGAGATGATCGCGTTTCGCGACCGCAGGGCGGTAGAGGCCGGGTTTCAACTCATCACCTATACCAACGAGCGAGGCGTGGCCGAGGGCGTCGGGCCGATCACTCACGGTTCGGCCTACCACACCGATGTGATGAAGACCGAGGCGCTAAAGCAGGCCCTCGATTTATACGGGTTCGACGTGGCCTTCGGCGGCGCGCGGCGGGACGAGGAGAAATCTCGCGCCAAGGAAAGAATTTTTTCATTTCGAGCGCCGGGGCACCGTTGGGACCCCAAAGCTCAGCGACCCGAGCTTTGGAATCTCTACAATACGCGCATCAACGCCGGCGAGACGATCAGGGTATTCCCCTTGTCCAATTGGACGGAGGCGGACATCTGGGCTTATATCCGCCAGGAAAATATTCCTATCGTGCCGCTTTATTTCGCCGCACCTAGGCCAGTGGTCAAGCGCTTCGGCCAATGGGTCATGGTTGACGACGATCGCCTGCCCCTCGAACCCGGCGAAAAGCCGGAGTTACGCATGGTGCGTTTTCGCACCCTGGGTTGTTATCCGCTGACTGCCGCAATCGAAAGTCAGGCGATGACGCTCGACGAGATCATCGCCGAAACCTTGAGCGCAACGACCTCGGAGCGGCAGGGACGCATCATCGACCACGACGGGGCCGGCTCGATGGAGCGCAAGAAGCAGGAAGGTTATTTTTGATGGACACCCTGCGCTTCATCACTTGCGGCAGCGTGGACGACGGCAAGTCGACCTTGATCGGCCGTCTGCTCTACGAGACCCAATTGATCTTCGAGGATCACTTGGAGGCGCTGAAGGCGGACTCAAAAAAGTTCGGCACCCAAGGCGAGCGTCTCGATTTTGCGCTGCTGGTCGACGGTCTCCAGGCGGAGCGCGAGCAGAAAATCACCATCGACGTCGCCTACCGTTTTTTCGCCACGCCCAAGCGCCGCTTCATCGTCGCCGATACCCCGGGCCACGAGCAATACACGCGCAACATGGCAACTGGCGCGTCAACGGCGCAGGCGGCCGTGCTGCTGATCGACGCCCGCAAGGGATTGCTCGTCCAAACCAAACGACATAGCCGCATCCTCTCCATGCTCGGCGTCCGCCAAGTGGCGCTGGCGGTCAATAAGATGGACCTGGTCGAGTGGTCGCAGCTTGCCTTCGACGAGATCGAGCTGGCCTATCGTCGCTTCGCTGAGGATCTCGGCTTCGAGACGATCACGGCGATCCCGGTGTCCGCTCTCGAAGGTCATAACATCTGCGTCCGGAGCGATGACGCGATGCCTTGGTACCAAGGTTCGAGCCTGCTCCAATGGCTTGAAACCGTCCCGGCCGAGTTGCATGAAGCATCTCAACCATTTGCCATGCCGGTCCAATGGGTGAATCGGCCCAATCACGATTTCCGGGGACTGTCTGGGCGCATTGCCGGCGGCCGAGTCAAGCCCGGCGATAGCGTGCGCATCAGTCCTTCGGGGGTGACCAGCGGAGTCCAACAGATACTTGACGGCAACGGTGCTGCGGCCGAAGCGGCCGCCGGCCAGTCAGTGACTTTAGTCCTGGAGGACGAAGTCGATGCCAGCCGCGGTGACGTCGTTGCAAGCGCCGCGGATCCGGTCGAATCCGCAGACCAGTTCGAAGCGGATCTTCTGTGGATGAGCGAGCACACCCTGTTGCCGGGCCGGCCCTACGCGGTGCTTATGCACAGCAAATCGGCGAGCCTTAGTATCACCCACATCAAACATCGTCTAGACATTAACAGTGGTGCGCGTCTCGCCGCCAAGACGTTAGGCTTAAATGAAATCGGCGCGGTCAACGTCAGCTTCGACCGCTTGGTTCCCTTCGCCTCTTATGCTCGGAACAAAAGGTTGGGCGCGTTTATCGTCATCGATAAATTGACCAATGAGACGGTCGGCGCCGGGATGATCCATTTTGCGCTCCGCCGCGCGGTGAACGTTCATTGGCAGGCTCTCGAAGTCACCAAAGTTGTCCGCGCCGAAATGAAACACCAACAAGCGTGCTGCCTGTGGTTCACGGGGCTTTCGGGGTCGGGTAAGTCGACCATCGCCAACCTATTGGAAAAGCGCTTGCACGCCGACGGCAAACACACTTACATTCTCGACGGCGACAACGTGCGCCACGGACTCAACCGTGACTTGGGTTTTACCGAGGCCGACCGCGTGGAAAACATTCGCCGGGTCGGCGAAGTCGCCAAGCTGATGGTGGAGGCGGGGCTGATCGTGATTGTTGCCTTCATTTCACCGTTCCGCGCCGAGCGTGAATTGGCGCGCAGCCTGTTCGATCCCGGCGAGTTCATCGAAATCTTCGTCGATACGCCGCTGGAAGAATGCGAGCGGCGCGACGTGAAGGGGCTTTACGCCAAGGCGCGCCGCGGCGAGTTGCAAAACTTTACCGGCATCGACAGCGAATACGAAACACCGGAGTCCCCGGAGATCCATTTGCGCACACTCGGCCTCAAACCTGAGGGTTGCGCCGATGCAATCGTCCATTTTTTACGTTTTTCGCCCTTGGCGTGAATATCAGCGTTCCACCATCGGTGGAGCGCACTCCAACCTGCGGTCAAGCCCCGCAGCATAGCGCTGCTGCGCCTGTGTTGTCGTGGGTAGCGTTCGCCACGATTTATTTGTGAGGGCCACGCTTTCGACTCATTTCGCGTGTCGCCATTAATCTGACCAGATGATATGTAGCGTTAATGGCTAGAATACTGATGGTTACGGGCGCAGGTCGTGGAATCGGCGCTGCCACGGCGCGTTTAGCCGGCCAGAGAGGTTATGCGGTGTGCGTCAATTATCGCGATAACCGAGCAGCGGCGGATTCGGTCGCTAAATTGATAGTTGAAGCGGGCGGAGCGGCGATCGCAGTAAAAGCGGACGTCAGCATCGAATCCGAGGTAGTCGAATTGTTTCGAGCCGTCGATGATTCGCTCGGCCCGGTCACCGGGCTGGTGAACAATGCTGGCATTGCCGAATGCCAGACTCGGGTCGAAAACATGGACGCGGCGCGGTTGAACCGGGTGTTTGCAGTGAACGTTACGGGGAGTTTTTTGTGTGCCCGGGAAGCGGTGCGTCGGATGTCGACCAAGCGCGGCGGCATCGGCGGCGCTATTGTGAACGTTTCCTCAGTAGCAGCGCGACTTGGCTCGCCGGACGAGTATGTCGACTACGCCGCGGCGAAGGCGGTGATCGATACGTTCACAGTCGGTCTTGCCAAAGAGATTGCCCACGAGGGAATCCGCGTCAACGCCGTTCGTCCCGGCGTCATTTACACCGACATTCACGCGAGCAGCGGCGAGCCGAATCGAGTCGAGCGAGTGAAAGAATTCGTGCCGATGAAACGCGGCGGTCAGCCGGAGGAAGTCGCGCGCGCGATCTTGTGGCTTCTTTCGGACGAAGCGTCCTATTGCACGGGCGCGATTCTCGACGTGTCGGGAGGACGTTGACGGTAAAACTTCGAGTCTCAAGATCTTCAATTCGACTGCAACATTAAAGCGATCCAATCTCATCATCAGGCAAATTTCGGCCGTTTTGGCGGCACGTCCGCTGTCATTCTCATTTTCAGGGCGTGCGGTTTGCTGTCCGCTGCATTCGGCGCTATGAGTTAAAAAATTTCCGTCGGTAATCATTCTCTCGTGGTTTCCCGCATCAACTACCTTCTGCTCGCCACCGCGCTTCTCGGAACTTTCTTTTCAGGCACTGCGACGCGGATCGTCGCCATCTCGATGCCAACGGTGGCGCAGAGTCTGGGCACCGACCTGCTCGGTGTCTCGTGGGCCTTGTTGTCTTACCAGCTCTCGAACATCGGCCTGTCGGTGATCTTTGGCCGCATTTCCGATATCTGGGGGCGGGAAAAAATGTTCGCTCTGGGCTTTCTTGTATTCGCCGTCAGTTCGCTGCTCTGCGGCATTTCGCAAACGGTGCTGCAATTGATTTTAGCGCGCTTCGCGCAAGGGGTCGGCGGCGCGATGTTGCAGTCTTCGAGCCGGGCGCTTGCCTCGGAGGCAGTGACCGAAGACCTTGCCGGTTGCGCCCAAGGTTACATGACGACGGCGCATCACACGGGATTTATACTCGGACCAAGCATCGGTGGGTTAATGATCGACTATTTCAGCTGGCGCTGGAGTTTCTTCCTATTGGCGCCGATCGGTTTCGGCGGCATGGCGCTGGCGCTGATTAACATCAAACGGCGCCGGATCACCGCGCCGCATGGCACCGGGTCGATCGACTATCTGGGCGCGGCGCTGCTTTTTGCGCTCACTACGGCATTGGTCTTCATCTTCGATCGGCGCACCCATCAAATCATCGGCGGGTCGACCAAGCTGTTTCTCGCCGGAGGATTCGTTGCCAGCTTGGCGGCTTTTCTTGGGCACGAGTCCCGCGCAAGAACCCCGTTCGTCAACCTGGACCTTTTCAAAATCCGCCGTTTCAGCTTTAGCGTTGCGAGCCTGCTGGTCGTCTCGATCTGCTATGCGCTCACCGCTTTTCTGCTGCCGTTTTACCTGCAGGATGTTTTGCGCCTGACGCCAACCCAGGTCGGCTTACTGTTCATGGCACCGTCGGTTCTGACGGTTGCGCTCGCGCCCATGAGCGGTTACTTGACCGACCGGCTCGGCCCACGCATCCCGGCGACGGTCGGCGTGGTGTTCATGATTGTGTCTCTGGCCGCGGGCGGCATGCTGCGACCCGACTCTCATTGGTTGTTGCCGGCTGCGCTGATTGTTGTCGGCGCAATCACTAATGGGATCTTCAATCCGGCGAACTCGACTGCGATGATCAGCATGATGCCAAGAGAGCATCGTGGTTTCGCTTCGGCCATCAACCACGTAACCTTCGGTTTTGGCAATGTGCTAGGCGTGGCACTGGGCGGCTTGTCGATGTCGCTCGCCTTTGAATTTCATACCGGCATCAAAGCGGTGGCACTGACGGCGGAAAATCCCGCCGGCTTCGTCGCCGCGCTCAACACGACTTTTATCGCCGCCATCGCTCTTTGCATCGTCGGTATTTTTACATCGGCGTTCCGCGGTGCGGAAAA
>JBLMXG010000094.1:0-4156 GCA_050257635.1 Chloroflexota bacterium | reverse complement strand
ATCAACCACGGCTCGTTCAGACCGTTGAAGGTGGTCTTGCCGCCGGGCCGGGTGGTGAGCGCGACCAAGCCGGCGCCGGTTCGTACCTGGATGACCGTGCCCATGACTGTGGCCGATACGATCTTCAAAGCGCTGGCGCCGGTCTGTCCCGACAAGGTGCTCGCCGGTCATCATGCTGACTTGGCCGCGCCGCGCACTTTCGGCATGGATCCCAAGACCGGGCGGGCGTTTCATTTTCCCCAGACGCTTTCCGGCGGCGGCTGGGGCGCGATCTATGACCGCGATGGGCAAAATGCGACCTTTTGCATCAACGACGGCGATACCCACAACACGCCGGTGGAAGCGGCGGAGGGGAAGGGGCCGATTTTCATTGCCTATCGAAAATTGCGCCAGGATTCGGGTGGCGCGGGAAAATTTCGCGGCGGGCTGGGGGTGGCGCAAGAAGTTCGCATGCTCGCGCCGGGCAGCGTGCTCTCCGCAATGGAGCGCACCAAGTGCGCGCCGTGGGGATTGCACGGCGGTCAAGACGCGCAGGCGAATCGCTTCAGCATCGTACGCAAGGACAGTTCGATCGAAAGGCTGCCAACGGGTAAAACGATCGGCCATGTAACGCTCGGCATCGACGACGGTTTCCTCGTCGAAGTCGGCGGCGGCGGTGGATTCTGGAACCCCTTGGAGCGGAATCCTGAGCGCGTGCTCGCGGATGTTCGCTCGGGTTATGTGTCAGTGGAAGCGGCGCGACAGGACTACGGTGTGGTGATTCGCCGGAACGGGAGAAAATTTGCCATAGACGAGCCAGCAACGCTGGAACTCAGGGGCGGGTGAGAAGGAACAGGCGCGCAGCGCTGCCGCTCGAGCGCCGCTGACGGGCTCAGGAGGGATCTCCATGTATGTAAAAACGCATAAAATTGCGATCGAGACGATTGCAGTCATCCTTGCCGGGGTCATAGCGCTCGCGGCAACGGCGTCGGCACAAGAAAGCAGATCAAAGATCCGCATTTCCTATCCCAATGTTTCGATTTGCTGCCTCGCGTTGTTTGCAGCGAAGCAGTGGAAGATTTTTGAGCAGAACGGCCTCGACGTGGAAATTATCCAGATGCGCTCGCAAGCGGCCAACTCGGCGTTGGCCAGCGGCGATCTTCATTACGTTGCCGGTGTCGGGCCCAATTCCGTGGCGGCGACTCTTCGAGGATTGCCTTCCAAGGCCGTATGGTTCGCCTCGGAGTCGCTGATTTACACGGTGCTCGCTCGGCCTGAGTACAAATCGCTCAAGGAATTGCACGGCAAGCGCATCGGCCTCACCGGCTTGGGCGGCACCTCCGACGTGGCGCTGCGCATCGCTTTGGAAGCGGTCGGCGAGAGTCCTAAAAATTTCGTGCTCATCGCGCTGGGCGCGCCGCAGCTCCTGAGCGGCCTGGAAAGCGGCAGCATCGAAGCGGCCCAACTCAATTCACCGTTGAATTATCGCGCCAAGAAAGAAGGCTTTCGCCCGCTGTTGGAAATCGGCGATTACGTGCAGATGCCTTTGGGCGGGCTCACGGCGTCCAACGTGGCAATCCAGAGCCGCACCAGCGAGCTCAAGCGCGTCATCCTTTCGCTTCAGACGGCCAAGAAGACGCTTTTGCAATCGAAGGAGAAAGCGATCGACTTGATCATGCGCACGATCAAAGTCGATCGCGAGGTGGCCGATGAAATGTTTGCCGACAATCGCCGCAGCGCCGCCGGCAACGGCGTACCGAGCCGCGCGGGCATGGAGCAGATCATCAAATCGTTGCAGATGCTCGGCCAATTCTCCAGCAAGAAAATTTCAATGGATGAAGTCGCTGACACCCGGATCGCCCGCGAGGTGGCTAAGGAGCTCGGCTACAAAGTCGAGTGACAGTTTTTTGCTGAAGACGGACCATCATCGGAAGTCCGTAGCGCGTCCCAGTTCCATAAGGGGTTGGAATAGTTCCCGCCAAGAGGCTGTGACACCGCGTCAATCTGAGCCGGAGGCGAAGAATCTGTTTGTTGTAAGCGGCGAGAAAAGCGGCTGCTTCGTTTTCGCTCAACATGACATTCAGCTAGATTTGCGCATTGCCACAAAGCCTCCAAGGCACGAAGGCCGGGAAGAAAAAAACATCGCCGGACTCGCCGCTGCTAGAAGCCTAGGGCGAAGAATTTCGGTTTTGGAAGCGATGGATAGCAAATTTTGCGCACCCTCCGATTGATGTTCGCAACGCGTTTTCGCCAGGGAATGAAAGCTGCCATCCCGGTATGGATCGCCTTTGTTCCGTCTTCGCTCGCCTGGGGCATCGCCGCCCAGCGCCATGGCCTGTCCCTCGATGAAGTCCTCCTCATGTCGGCATGGGTTTATTCCGGGCCGGCGCAATTCGCCGTGCTCGGTCCGCTCGCCGAAAATAAGTCGGCGTTGCAAGTCCTGGTCGCAGGCTTTCTGATGAACCTGCGTTTCCTGCCGATGAGCACAGCATTGGCGCCGTTCTTTCGCGGCGTGCGAAAAGTACCCTTGCTCATTTCATCGCAAGTCGTCAGCGCGAGCAGCTTTATCGTGCCGTATCTGCAATTTCAAAGGGAAGGCGCGGTTGTCGCCCTCGATGCGCCGCGGTCACCGCGGACCGGAGGTTACGGCAATCTGGCCTTCTTCCTCGGCGTTGGCGTGACCTGTTTTATCATCTGGGTCGTCGGGACCGGCGCGGGATTCGGCGTCGCGTTGGGTTTTACCTCGGATTACGACGAGGCGCTGCGATTTATTTTGCCCGGTTACTTCGCCGGATTGCTGGTCGTGGAGATGAAGGGTTGGGCGATGCCGCTGGTTTGCATGGGAAGCTTGATCGCCGCGCTGCCGGGCGCGCTCGTCAATCCAGGGTGGGGCTGGCTGTTCATGGCGATCGCCGTCGCGACGCTGGTTTGGGGAGTCGAAGCATGGAAATCACGCGCATCCAGATTATTCTAATCATGGGCCTCATGGCATTTGCCGTGCGCGCCCTGCCGCAACTTTTTTTTGCAGGACAGAAATTTCCCGAGGTGTGGGATCGCTGGCTGCGCTATGTTTCCTATGGTCTCATTTGCAGCATCATCTCAGTCACGCTCTTCATGGCGGGCGGACGTCTCGAAACCGCCGCCGCGCCGCGCCGTGCATTGGCGCTGGTAGTCACCGTCGTCATCGCGCACCAAACCAAGAGTGCGGTAACCGGCATGATCGCCGGCGCAATTCTCGCACTGATCCTTTCTTGGTTGACGATCTGACGAATCACCGCGCAGAAAGATTCTTTGCCGGGCGCCCAAAATAACGACTCCAAATCAAAGCCTCGCGGCGTGGAAGCCTCCATCTATTTGAGCTTCGCGTACCGAGATTGATTGACAGATCCGACGGGGCGGTGTTAGCTTTTCTCGCTGCGCAATCTGAGTTATTGAGGAGCGATAATGAACTTGATCGATTGCCATGCCCATTGCGTGCCGCCGACGATTTTGGAGGCGCTGCGCGAATTCGCCGCCGGTAGCTACCTAGGGCGGACTCTCTATGCGGACGAGGGCTTCAGCTCGCTGGAGAAACATCTGGCTTTGATGGATCGCTTCGGCGTCGAGAAAGAAGTGATCAATTATGGCAATCTGCTGGTGCCGGCGGCGCGAGCGCGCAAGCTGCCGATGGAACAAGTGGTCAAGTCGGTGAACGACTACATCGCCGAAGCCGCACGCATTGCGCCCGGCCGCTTCGTGCCGGCGGCCGCGGTGGACCCGCTGGGCGGTGAAGCGGCGCTAAGGGAGCTCGATCGCGCTGTCGAAAAATTGGGACTATTCGGCATATCGCTCTCGACCAACCTCGACGGCCGCGCCCTCGACGACCCGGCCTACGAAGCGATCTTCGAGCGGGCCAAGGCGTGGAACATGCCGCTCTGGGTTCACCCGGGTCAGGTGCCTCAGGCCTGGCAGCAAGCTCTCGGTCTCAACAATCGTTATCTCAACAGCGGCGTTGGCTTCTTACTCGACGACATGCTCTGCCTGATCAAAATGATCACGGCGAATGTCTTCGACCGCTGGTGGGGCGTCAAGTTTGTTTTCTGCCAGCTCGGCGGTTTCTTGCCGTTCACCATGGGCCGCTTCGATCAGCAGTTTTTCTTCGAACGTCGGGTCTACGAGCAAGAGAAAAAACCGATGC
>JBLMXG010000093.1:0-7142 GCA_050257635.1 Chloroflexota bacterium | reverse complement strand
AGCAAGAGATGAAAAAACCCGAATCGGGCAAGCTTGAGACCACTCTGGGAGATCTTATAGCCGCCGCTAGCGAGGTCGCCTTCGAGTATTCGAACAACGACCGGGAAGCTTACAGCCTGGCCCGCTTGGCGCTTATCGAAATCCTGAAAAAGACCTCCCGCCCAATTGACCTAGATGATGGGTTCGCAAACCCCGGAGATTCTTCCAAGCTCGTCCACTGATTCTCTTAATTCTCTGGCACCACGGGCGGGATCGCTGTTTCGCCTCGGCCTTGACCCGTCAAAAATTGGGGAACTTTTTCCCAAGTCGCGCCGTTTCAACTTACGCGGATAGATCCAAAGCAACCAAAACTCTTTGGCGCGCATCTAAACTGGCGGCGACGGCGGGGCGCGCATTAATTGCGTCGCGAGATAACAGGAAAAAGAAATGCTTCGATCCATGAGTCTATGGCTCCTTATAGTTCTGGGCGCCACTGCTTGGCTGGCTTCGCCGAAACCCGGGTGGGCTTTGACCTCGGGACAACCGGCTCCGGACCTCAGGGGAGAGCATTGGCTCAATAGCAAGCCGCTCACCCTCGGGGGCTTAAGAGGCCGCGTTGTGCTGGTCGAGTTCTGGACCTACGGTTGAATCAACTGCCGCAACATCATCCCGCAGTTGCGGGCATGGCATGACAAGTACGAACGCTCAGGCCTGACCATCGTTGGCGTCCACTCCCCGGAATTTTTCTGGGAGAAGCCGCTCGATAAGGTGAAAGCGGCGATCGCAAGTTTGGGCATCAAATTTCCGGTCGTCCAAGACAACGATTTTGACAATTGGCAGCGCTACGGCATCTGGGCTTGGCCGACGATTCTATTGATCGACAAACAAGGCGTCGTCCGCTACCGCCATATCGGCGAAGGCGCCTACCGTAAAACCGAAACGATTATCAGGCAGCTGCTGGAGGACCCAAGTTGACAGACCCTCTTTTCTCGGCAAACATGTTGGGAAGAGTCGGGAGGAATGGAACCATGCTGATCAAGAAACCCGCGGATATCCAATCATCTGAAATCACGCCCAAAGATGTTTACCTGAACCGGCGCCAATTCATTGCATCCGCGTCCGCCATGGCCGCTTACGCTGCGGCTGCTCTCGCCGGCATCGACAGCTTTGCCTTGCCGGACAGGGCGCACGCCGGACAAAAACTCAGCCCGATAAAGAAAAGCTCGTTCAGCACCGACGAAAAGCAAAATTCTTTCAAAGACATCACCTCGTATAATAATTTTTACGAGCTCGGCGTCGACAAAGGCGACCCGGCCCAGAACGCCAAATATCTAATCACCCGGCCATGGACAATCAGCGTCGAGGGCGAGGTCAAAAAAGCCAAGACCTTCGACATCGAAGAGATCATGAAGTTAAGCCCGCTGGAGGAGCGGGTTTACCGCTTGCGTTGTGTCGAAGCCTGGTCGATGGTGATCCCCTGGGTCGGCTTTCCTCTGAGCGCGCTGATCAAGCTGGCCGAACCGACGAACAACGCCAAATTTATTCACTTCGTTACCTTGCTTGACCCCAAGCGCTTGCCCGGCCAAAAGCCGGGAATATTCGGCAGCGTGCTCGATTGGCCCTACGAAGAAGGGTTGCGCATGGACGAGGCCATGCATCCGCTGACGATTGTCTCGGTTGGACTCTACGGCGAGGTCTTGCCGGCGCAAAACGGCGCGCCGCTGCGCCTCGTCGTGCCGTGGAAGTACGGCTTCAAGAGCATCAAGTCGATCGTCAAGATCCGCTTCGTGGAAAAGCAGCCGCCGACTTCTTGGAATAAAATGCAGGCGCAAGAGTATGGCTTTTACTCCAACGTCAATCCCGAGGTCGATCATCCGCGCTGGAGCCAGGCCACCGAGCGGCGCATCGGGGAGTTTCTGCGCCGCAAGACCCTGATGTTCAACGGCTACGGCGAGCAGGTGGCGAGCTTGTATAAGGGCATGGACCTGAGAAAATACTTCTGAAGCAATGGAAAATTGAGAATTGAAAATGGAAAATTGCCATGACAACCGTGTAAAATTCTGCTCGGTCTGCTCTTAATTCTCAATTCTCCATTTTCAATTATCGATTCATGATTTCCCGTCTCAAACCCCTACTGTTCCTCCTCTGCCTCGTCCCGTCGGGCCAGCTCGCCTATGCCGCCTACGTCGGCGACCTGGGGGTCAACCCGATCGAATTCATTACCCACTTTACCGGTTCCTGGTCGCTGATTATTTTAATCGCTAGCCTCGCCGTCACGCCGCTGCGCCGCGCCACCGGTTGGAACGACCTGATCAAGCTCCGCCGGATGCTCGGCCTCTTCGCGTTTTTCTACGCGCTGTTACACTTCTCGACCTATCTCGTTTTGGACCATTTTTTCGACTTGCAGGCGATTGGCAAGGACATCGTCAAACGGCCTTACGTCACAGTGGGTTTCACGGCCTTCGTGATCATGATTCCGCTGGCGCTCACTTCCAGCGCAGCGATGATCCGGCGCCTGGGTAAACGTTGGCAGTTGCTGCACCGCTTGGTCTACTTGGCCGCCATCGGCGGCGTGATCCATTTTTACTGGTTGGTGAAAGCCGACATCAGGCGGCCGGCGCGATACGGCGCCGTCCTGGTTTTACTGTTGGGTTATCGACTCGCCGCAAACTGGCGCCCGCGCCTCGCGGCAAAATTCTCACGTTCCCCTGCTGGAAGCAGGATTTCCGCGACACGAACTCAGCGCAGCGAAGTCGGCGCTAAGCGGGCCTCTTGATGCCGAGTTTCTCGATGCGCGAGCGCAACGTGCTCGGATTGATGCCGAGCAGCTCTGCCGCGCCCCTCTTGCCGTGAATCACCCAGTTGGTCTCGTTCAGCGCTCGCAGAATATGCCGGCGTTCGTGGTTTTCCAGCGTGTCGATGGAGGAGGCGGCGCTCGCGCTGTCGTCGCTGCCTAACAAGGATTGATCGATCTGCACCACCGAACCTTTGGCCAGCACCACCGCGCGCTCGACGACATTTTGCAGCTCGCGGATATTGCCCGGCCAGCGGTATCGGCAGAGATGCTCCATCGAGCTTTGCGACATGCCGCGAACTTCCTTGCCCAGACTCTTGGCAAACCTGCTGAGAAAAAAATTCACCAGCAGCGGAATATCCCCCGGCCGCTCTCGGAGTGGCGGCGCTTCGAGCGGAAAAACATTCAACCGATAGAAAAGATCGGCGCGAAAGCTGCCTGTTCGCACTACCTCCTGCAGATTGCGATTGGTGGCGGCGATTACGCGCACGTCGGCCTTGATCGTATGGCTGCTGCCCACCCTCTCGAACTCGCCTTCCTGGAGCACGCGCAGAAGTTTCACCTGGGTGTCCACGGGCAATTCGGTGACTTCGTCAAGAAAGATCGTGCCGCCGTCGGCCAGCTCAAAACGGCCGATACGCCGCTGCGTGGCGCCGGTGAAGGCGCCCTTCTCGTGGCCGAATAGCTCGCTTTCGACCAATCCCGACGGTATCGAGCCGCAGTTAACCTTGACCAGGGGACGGTCCTTGCGCCTGCTACGATCGTGCACCGCGCGCGCCAAAAGCTCCTTGCCCGTCCCGGTTTCGCCGCGAATCAAAACCGTCGTGGTTGCCGGCGCGACTTGTTCGACCTTGCGCAGCAATTCCCGCAAGGGGGCGCTCTGGCCGATGATCTCTTCAAAGTTATGTTCGGTCTTGATTTCTTCCTGCAGGTATACCGCCTCAGCTTCGAACCTGGCCTTGAGCGCCTGGGTTTCTTCGTAAGCGCTGACGTTATCGACCGCGATGGCGATTTGCGCGGCAACTTCCGTGAGAAAATCGGCATCGGCTTCGGAATATTGCGCGCGATTCAAGCTCCCCATGGTGATCGCACCGATGCTTCGGCCGCGCACCACCAGCGGCAGAGCGCACAGCGAACGAAATCCGTGGCTGTAAGCCCGCTCTTCGGAACTCGTCGCCCGCTCGCTTTCGAGATCCCGTCGCAACACATATTTTTGGCTGGTGAAAGCCAGGCCGGCAGGACTGTCGTCAAGCTTGAGTTCCCGCCCCACCGGCGTGTAGTCATCGCGTTGGTAGGGGCCGCCGAAGGTGACGATGAGCAGGCGATCCTGCTTGGTGTCATACTGCGACAGAGCCAACCGGTCGAACGGGACGATGCGCCGCACCGCCTCGGCGATTGCGGTCCACAGCTCGTCGCGCGACAGCTTGGTCACCACGGCATTGTTGATTTCAAGGAGCATCCCGCGCCGCGCTTCACTGCGCCGCAGCGACTCTTCGGCGCGGCTGCGTTCGAGTTCTGCCCCCGCCCGGGTGGCGAAGATGCGTAAAATGCGCAGCTCCTTCTCAGCAAAAACGCGCGGTCGACTGTCCATGACCACGAGATGGCCAAGAACCTGGCCCCGGTGATCGTGCATGGGAACGCCCACGTAGCTTTCGGCGCCGAGCGTCACCAGCGGTTTGTCTTCTGGAAACAGCATCTGAAGGCGCTCGGGATAGGCACAAATATTCCCCTCGATGACTTTCTCGCAGGGCGTGCCGCGCAGCGGGTATTCAATGTCTTGAGCGAAGCCGGCGCCGTCCCAGAACGCCAGCGCACGCGCCCGGGTCTGCGCCGGATCGATGCATTCAGCGACGAAGCTGTAGCGCACTTCAAGCGCGCTCGCCAAATGTTTGGCCAAGGAGCGGAAAAACTCCGCGCCTGTCGCTCCGGCTATGCCTTCGGTAACGTGATACAGCGTCTCGTCGCTGCGATGACGCTCGGCGACGGCGACTTCCTCTTGGCGCAGTGATAAATCTTCGGCTGTTTTACTTTCCATCCCTCGCCTCCCAAGGACAGCCAATGCCCAACCCGCAATCCCGTGGCGAGGCGATAAAGACTTGACAGGACTCTGCGTCAACAAACCAAATCAATGGGATTCTCCGATAACCATCGCTCGTCCTTGCGAAATATCGCAGTTGTCGCGACATTTCGCAACGAAATGACCAGCCAATTCGCTCCATACGGAAATAATATCCGCAATTTTAGATACTTATCTTGGTGGCACAAGGGCTGCGTTAGAAATCCAACAAGATCTTGAACTTGAGGAAATATGTTACGGATCACGGAAAATTTGGAGAACCGCAACACTGTTCGGCTGAGACTTGACGGCACTCTTTCGTCGGCAACATTCGATGAGTTCGCCGAGATTTGCGATCGCCACCGAGAGAACCATCGCCGAACCATCATTGTCGACATGGGAGGAGTGAATTTCATGCACGACGAAGCGGCGCGCAGACTGGCAACGATGCGCGGCGCATGGCTGCGGATTATTAACTGCTCTCCCTTTATCGCCACGCTTTTGGACACAGTGGGAACGAAGGATTGAATTTCATGCAGACCATGAAACTCAGCGTTTTAGCCACCCAAGAAAAGGAGACAATCATGTCAGTTCGGCAAAGTGCGCTTGCGGCCCGCCCGCAACCGCCAAGATATCAGGCGCGCAATCTGAGCCCACAACCGGCAGCGCACCGGCCCGCGCCGCGTCGCAAGAAATCGCCGGCCGACGATCGCCAGCTCATCGAAAGGCTCAAAGGGGGCGACCACGACGCGCTCGAAGCGATCTTCAACCTGTACTCAGCTAAACTCTACGCCGTGGCGCAGCGGATTCTCGGAGAAAGCGCCGACAGTGAAGAAGTCATTCAGGATGTATTCTGGACAGTTTACCGTAAGGTCAAGACTTTCAAAGGCGAATCCCAATTTTCCACTTGGTTGTACCGGCTTACGGTCAACGCGGCGCTGGGTCGTATCCGGCGCAGCAAGAAGCACAAAGACGTTGCATATGATGAATTCTTGCCGAAGTTTCAACCGGACGGGCATCATCTGGTGCGGCCGGTGGTTGACTGGTCGGATACATTGGATGAAAAATACGCTCGACATGAGATCCATGCTCTGCTCGGTAAAGCCCTCGACGAGCTAAAACCGATCGATAAAAGCGTCGTCGTGCTCAGCGATCTCGAAGGGCTAGCCGACCGCGAGATTGCCGAGGCACTAAATCTTACCGTATCGGCAGTGAAAACCAGGTTGCATCGAGCGCGGCTGTTCCTGCGCGGCAAATTGTCACTGCGCCTGGGCCACCCCGCAGCTTAGGCAGAAAAGGATGGATGGGCCATGGCGAAGCTGAAACGGGCGACCAAGGCGCAAAGCAACGACTCTTGCAAAAGAATCACGGATTTGATCTTCAATTACTTGACCGATCAGCTGAGTCCGACTCTCAAGGACGCATTCGAGCGTCATTTAAGAATATGTCCGGATTGCGTGAATTTCTTGAACACCTACAAAAAGACGGTCTCGTCAACCGCGTCGTTGACGGCAGCCGCTCTACCGACCAATGTGCGGCTCAATGTGCTCGCTTTCCTGCGGCGGAAAATGCACCGGATCGCGGTGATTTTGTTATATTTCTTGAGTCAGTTAACGGGGTAAATCAGTGCCCACGAAGCGCGCACAGCTGAGTAACCCATGTTCCCTGCCCAACGTCTAAAGGCTGAAAAGTCACTTGAGACATCCGTTTACGAGAAACAGGCGTAAAGTGGAAAAAAGGAGGGGAGCAGATCATGAATACTTGGGAAGCGATCTTTAGCCAAAGCCCGGCGAACCGCGGCTATTACAACGGTGAAAAACTACCCCAGGCCCATTGGGACTGGCCGAAGAGCACATGGTTTCAGGCTCGTTTGGGTCTCATCCGGGAAAACGAGCGGCCATGGAACGGAAAATCCCGCGGGCACTCGAAGGACGCAGGCGCTCTGCGCACCATGTAAAACCGTTCGCGGCGATCTACCCAAGGTTCGGGATTCAACTTTCCCGGCCGATCGATTGGGTATTGGCTTCGGGCCCTCACTACCGGACGCGGCGGATTGTTCTGTGCGTGCGCCAGCGCGGCGTCGCATCGCGAGGATGCAGCCGTTCGGGCCAAGGCAGGTCTTGGCCCTGAGGTTGGGGACGGCCCTGCCGATTTGATCTGTTAAATTAATTGAATCCTCAACCGCGGGCCATTTCGTCCTCGCCGGCAAGTGAAAATTTTATGGCGGCGCAGCTTTTTTGAAACCTTCCGACCGTTTTATACATCTAATGACTAACGATGACGGTCATCTTGCTGGAGGGAAAGATGAGCACG
>JBLMXG010000092.1:0-3521 GCA_050257635.1 Chloroflexota bacterium | reverse complement strand
GCAACGGTCGAATCATGCCGGGGGGCGGCGCGCTGCCTGTCGTCGAAGGCGGCAACGTCGTCGGCGCCATCGCCGTGGCCGGAGGCACCGACGATCAGGATCAAAAATGCGCCGAGGTGGCGCTGGCGGCCTATCAAGGATAAAGGTTAAAGGATAAGAGGTGGCTATCGCTTTCGATTCTCTACCATATCCTTCCGCCTTCATCGTTTATCGTTTAATCGGACGGAGGAGCGAGTATGTCCAAAGCGGAGATCCTGCAAGAACCGGAGCCTGAGATCGGCGGCGGCGAATTTCCAACGCCGTATCTTGGCCGCTCGGTGCGTGTCGTTGGGCCCCATGCCAACGTCGACATGAATCAGTCGCCCCATCCGAAAAACGCGCGCGGCGAGCTCGGCAAACCGCTCTTCAACTGGTACCGCAATACGGTCTCCAAAGACCCGTTGACTCGGGTCGCGGCGCCGAACCATTTCGCCGACCGAAGGCACTTTCTCACCAACGTGATCAACCGCTCGAGTAACGGCAAGGTCAATCCCCAGCGAGTGGCGGTGGACGATCCGGCGGCGATGGCGCGGCATATCAAAGCTGTCGCCCACTTTATGGGCGCCGATGTGGTCGGCATCGCGAAGTCCCATCCGTCGTATCTCTACGCCGCCGGCGGAGGGCGCTACGTCCAGGACGGTACGGCGAAAGATGAATTTCAAGACAATTCGCCTGAGGAGCTGGCGCGCAAGTTTCCCTACATCATCCAAGCGACCACGGCATGGGATTACGAGAAGCTTCAAGCGCACCGCCACTACATCGGCGACGCCGCATATCACGTTTCGCAGATGAAAGGCGTGATGATGCTGAAGGCGCTCGAAGGCTACATCAAAGAGCTCGGCTATACCGCGCTTCGAGGAGTCGTCACGCCGCAGGCCGCGGGCGTCGCCGGCGGCATCGGCGAGCTCGGAAGAAACGGTCTAGTGATCAACAAAAACTTCGGCGCTCGCATTCACATGCCGGATCCCATCATGACCGATTTACCACTCGTGGCCGACGAGCCGGTGGATATCGGCGTCGATGATTTCTGCAAGATTTGCCGCAAATGCGCCAACACCTGCCCGACCAACAGCATTCCGTTCGGCGACAAAGTCGTTCACAACGGCATCGAAAAATACAAGATCAACTGGCTCACCTGTTACAAGCTCCGTCCTTACGTGCACGATCACTGGGGCAGTTGCCTCACCTGCGCGGCGGTCTGCCCGTTCACCAAACCCAACGCATGGTGGCATACGATGACGGTCTCTTTGCTTCATGCTTGCCCCTATTTCGCGCGCCCCTCCCTGGTCCGCCTTCTCAAGTGGATCGACGACCGCTTCTGGGGTGTGGTCCGCAATAATCGGGTGCGTTGGCTTGGCTACGATTCGGGCATCAAGCCCGGCGAGCACGCCTGTACGGTCGCCGGCTGCAACGCAGCGCATGAGAAGAGCGCCAGCAGCGCGGTGGCGGGAAACGTCGGCTACTATGCGCCGCTGAAAGAAAACACCAACCGATTCGTGAAACGGGAAGCCTAGTGGCCTCGCGACTCGGTCCGCTTAAATTGCCCTGGCTCGGGGAGAAATCTCACAAGAACGATCCCTACTGGGGTTATTTCATCGACAGACCGCCCGCTGATCTGGCCAATACAGTCACCGAGATGATCCGCAAGGCGCCCGAAGGCAACGTTTTCCCGACGAAAGCCGAATTGCACACCCCCGATATCACCTCGAGCCATGTTAAAGGCATGGCCGAGTATTTCGGCGCCGAATTGGTGGGTATCGTCCGGCTGAATGCCGATGATAACAGCGATGGTGAATTCTATCCCTCCGCGATCGTTTGCGCGGTGCACGCCGATTACGACCCGCGCACATCACGGGGCATCGGCGGCCAGGTCCCAGTGCAAAACGGCCTGTTTATCACTTTCATCTTAAGCGCCTGGATCAGAGAACTGGGCTTTCGCGCCGCCGCCGCGCCGGACCCCAACGCGGAGACGCTGGCGGCGCGAGCCGGCCTTGGCACACTCAATGGCGAGGGAAGACTGGTATCGCCGCGATTCGGCACCCGAGTCCATGTCGCCAATATCATCCGCACCGATTTGCCGCTTGCGCCGGACTGACCCTGCGGGATTGCAAATCTCAAATTATAAATTTTATAGCGGCTTATGCGATGCGAATTTCGGCTGTCGGGCGCAGGCTGTGATGATTGTATCTGAGATTTGAGATCTGCAATTCCGAGCGAAGCGAGGACCCATGCCTTACATAATCACCAGCCTTTGCACCAATGACGGCGCCTGCGTCGAGGTTTGTCCAGTCGCTTGCATCCACACGACGCCGGGCGCGCCGCAATTTTACATCGATCCGGAAGTCTGCATCGATTGCGAGCAATGCGAGATCGTTTGTCCGGTGGACGCGATTTTCAAGGACGTCGATATGCCCGCCGAGCACGCGGCATCCATCGAGGTCAACGCGGCCTTCTTCCGCCGGAATAAGGCGGTGGTCGGGCCAGTGCCTTTCGATACCGCCTGCGAAATGATTCGAGGAGTGCAAGAATACGCCCAGATGATGGGGCTCGTTGTCAGCACGGTGGTGGTCGATGAAGCCGGTACACCCATCGCCATCGGACGCATGGACAAGGCCGAACCCCGCACCGCTGAACTCGCGCTTAACAAAGCGTACACCGCGGCGGCTTTTCACATGGCGACATCCGAGCTGGTGCCGCTGGCGCGGCACGCTTGGCTGCGCAGCCTGAGCATTTCGCACCAGGGCCGCATCATGCCTTTGGCCGGCGGCATCCCGATCATCAATGGTGTCACCATCATCGGCGCTATCGGCGTCGCCGGAGCCAGCCGGCCCGAACAAGACATCCTCTGCTGCCGCGCCGGGCTAGCCGTGTGGGAAAGCCCGGGCCACTGAAGCTGGGCTTGAACCGATCGGTCGGGGAAAGCACTGCGGTCGACACGCTGGCTCAAAAATCAAATTGATCGTCGATCGTAGTTTGAAATGGATCGGAATGTTTTCAGCCAATCTCGCTAAGCGATGCGTCCCGACTTCGAGTGAAGAACTTGGCGCGCCGATCCAGCTTGCCAACCCGGCGCATCAGCTTTGCGGCTCCAAGGCAATCACATCTATGGCAAAATGCGCATTTCGTGGCGGCTGGGCGTTGGCGTCCGCTACCTGAATCGCAACGCGAGCCGGTGCGTCCTTCGGAAAATATTCCATCCAGACATCATGAAACGGTAGCCGATATTTGAGATCGTGGAGATAGAGCGTCACTTTCACGCCATGCCCCAAGGTCGCTGCGGCGCCAGTCAGTAGAATCTTTAGATTCTCGAAAGCCACTCGCGCTTGTTCTTTGGTATCGTCGCTCTCTTTTCCCGTCACCGGGTCGTTGCCGTGGATCGCCGAAAAGAAAATAAATCCACCCGCCTTAAGTCCCTGCACCAGCCCCTTGCCATGCGCGGAACCTTCCGGTGGCGCTATGATAACCTTTTCGAGGAAGGTTGG